>NZ_JAHXBV010000016.1:0-146638 GCF_019915905.1 Halomonas sp. ANAO-440
CGCGATGGCGGTGTCGAGCGTATGGCTCAGCCGGTTGGTGGGCAGAGCCGGAGCAGGGGTGCCTCCCCGTTCCGGTGCGCCAGGCGCGGAATCGTGAGTGCTCATGGATGGCTCCGTGGCTAGGTAAAAAGCTAGGCAAAGAAATCTAGACCAAGAAATCTAGACCAAGAAAGGCAGAGCACGGAGGCCGGCCGCCGCCCGGTGGCGGCGGCCGGCAAACCGCTGGAAAGTGCCGGTCCGCTTACTGCTGGCCGATCTCCTCCGGCGCGTAGTAGGAGCGTGGCAGGTGGCCCTTCACGTGCCAGTTGCCGTGGACCTTCATGAATTCCTGCTGGCTCTCCAGGACGCGACCGAACATCTCGTCCTCGGCGGCAATCTCGGCCTGGACTTCGTTGGTCACACGGCGCAGCTCACCGAGAATCTCGTCGGACAGCACCTGGGCGTTGACGCCTTCCTCTTCGAAGTCACGCAGGGCCTTGGGGTTTTCCATCTCGCTTTCGGAGTAGCCGAACAGGGTGGCGGCACGGCAGCCCATGTCGATGGTAGCGCGGGTCTGTGGTTCCAGCGCGTCCCAGCTCTCCTGGTTGATCAGCAGGTGGGCGGTGGTGAAGGTCTGGTGCCAGCCCGGCAGTACATAGTTGTTGACGATCTCCTGCATGCCCAGGATACGATCCACGGCAGGGGCGGAGAACTCCATGGCGTCGATGGTGCCACGCTCCATGGCCTGGTAGAGCTCGCCACCAGGAATCATGGTCACCGAGGCGCCCAAGCGCTCCATGACGCGTCCACCGATACCGGCGAAGCGAATGCGCAGGCCGTCGATCTGCTCCAGATCCTCGAGCGGTTCCGCGAACCAGCCGGCGGCTTCGGGGCCGATCATGCTGCACAGCAGCGGCTTGACGTTGTACGGCTCGTAGATCTCCTCGAGCAGCTCGGCACCGCCGCCGAAATAGTGCCAGGCCAGATAGGCGGGCGGCTCCATGCCGAAGGGGGCGCCGGCGAACAGCGGCAGCGAGGGAATGCTCCCCTGATCGTAGCCGACCCAAGTAAAGCCGGCGTCGTAGCGTCCTTCGGAGACGGCATCGAGGATCTCGAAGGGCGGAATCAGCTCGCCCGGCTCGTAGTAGCGCAGGTTGATATTGCCGCCGGACACCTCGTCCAGCGTCTCGCTGAGATAGCGTACTGGGGTGCTCAGGCCGACCAGGTGAGAGGGGAAGGCGATGGGCACCTGCCAGCGAACCCGCTCCTGGGCCTCGGCGGAACTGACACCGGCGGTGCCTGCCAGCAGTGCGGCGGCAGCGACGCCGAGGGTGACGGGGCGGATGCGTGTGGCAAGAGTCGGAATGAACGGCATGAAGGCTCCTTGTACGTTATTTTCAGTGCAGCTTTGTCGGTACAGCTGTGGTGAATGCAACACCTGCTGGAACGACGTTGTTGATCTGCATTGGTTTCTTGTCGTCGCCGCAGGCATGCGGCTTTGGTGGCGCCACGCCAGGTGACGCTTGCCCCATTTGTTTGCACGGTTCATGCCAGATATTAAAATGCGTTGGAAAACAATCACTTGATGGGCGTTTTGATCACGCAAGAAAGAGAGGTTGTCCGGATATTCGGACAATAATCGACCTTCGTCGCAGCGTATTCTGTCTGCTTTCCAGTCAGGTGTCCGATTTTGCGGACAGTCTGGCGAGTTTCTCGTAGAGCACCGAGCGCGGGATGCCCAACAGGCGGGCCGCGCGGGACTTGTTGCCACGGCACGCAGCCAGGGCGTTCTGCAGTGCGGTACGCTCGGCTTCGGCCACCACCTCGGCCAGGGCCCGAATGGGGGCAGCCGCGTTATATGGCTGAGCGTCACGGGGTTGGTAGGGAAGGGCGGCCAGGAGTTCCGGCACATCTATCACGCGGCACGCTTCATTGAGTGCCAGCGTCTGCTCCAGGGTGTTGCGCAACTCGCGGATATTTCCCGGCCAGTCATGCTGGTGCAGCAACATCACGGCTTCATTGGTGATCTCGGCACGGGACTCGCCGCTCTCCTGGGCCAGTTTGCCGAGGATGGTTTCACACAAGATGCCCAGATCCGCCAGTCGCTCGCGTAGCGGAGGCACGCGAATGCGCAGCACGTTGAGCCGATAGTAGAGGTCGGAGCGGAAGCGGCCTTCTGCCACCATGGCCTCCAGGTCACAGCTGGTGGCGGCAATCACGCGGACATCCACCCGCTTGACCTCGTTGGAGCCCAGGGGCTCCACCTCGCCCTCCTGCAGGGCCCGCAGCAGCTTGGCCTGTACGGCCTGCGGCATGTCCCCCACTTCATCGAGGAACAGAGTGCCGCCATCGGCAAGCTGGAATTTTCCCTGGCGTGGACGGCGGTCTGCGCCGGTAAAGGCTCCCGGAACGACACCGAAGAACTCCGCTTCCAGCAGGTTCTCGGGCACGGCGGCCACATTGACGGCAACGAACGGGAGGTCGCCACGTGGCGAGGCGCCATGGATGGCCTGGGCCAGGACCTCCTTGCCGGTGCCCGTCTCGCCCAGGAGCAGGACCGGCGTGGCGCGGGCGGCGGCCAGCCGGGCACGACGCTTGACCTCCAGCACGGACGGGCTGGCGCCGATGAAGTCGCCCATGTCGTAGCGGGCGCCGCGCTTGGCCAGGGCGCGCCGAGCCACTGCCAGGTCTTGTTGCAGGCGCCGATACTTGCCGATCAGCGGAGTGAGGGGCTCCAGGTCATCGAAGACGATAAAGGCCACGGCACCGCTGACGGCACCGCTCTCCCTGTCGTGCAGCGGCAGGCGCATTACCACCAGCTGGTGCTCTTCGAACTCCATGATGTCGAGCAGGATAGGGCGACCGCTACGTACCACCTCGGGCATCCGCGTATGGGGGACGACCTCGGCGACCGGTCGGCCGATGGCGCTGGCAGGATCCTCGATGCCCAGCAGCCGGCAGTAGCTGTCGTTGATCCAGGTGAGCCGCGCCTCGGCGTCCACCGAGATGGCCCCGGTGCTGGCATGCTCGAAGAGAGGAAAGAGCGGGCGGATAGCCTCCAGCGTCAAGCCCTCTCCCAGCGAACCGGGCAAGAGCCTCTTGACGTCGCTACTACTTCGGCTGTCCCGACGCATATCCGCTGCCTCCAACATGGCCGCCATTCATTGGCGGCGGTTTCGGGCCGCTAAATCAGAACGCGGCGGTTTCGGGCCGCTAAATCAGAGCGCGCCGGTTTCGGGCCGCTAAATCAGAGCGCGGCGGTTTCGGGCCGCTGATCAAAGCGCGGCGATCTTGTCGTGCTGCTCCACCAGCAGGCGACGGGCGGCCTGAAAATCGGCCAGCTTGGTGCGTTCCTTCTCCACCACGGCATCAGGTGCCTTGGCGATGAAGCTCTCGTTGCCGAGCTTTTTCTCGATGCCACCGATCAGCTTGTCCTGCTTTTCGATCTCACGGGCCAGGCGCGCCAGTTCGGCATCCTTGTCGATCAGGTCGGCCATGGGTACCAGCACTTCCATTTCGCCTACCAACTGGGTGGCAGACAGGGGGGCCTGTTGGGGATCGTACAGCCAGTCGACGCTCGCCAGCTTGGCCAGCTTGGGCAGGAACCGGCGGTTGGCCTCCAGGCGTGCCGGGTCGTCCGGGCCGCCCTTGGTGAGCAGGACCTCCAGCGGCTTGCCCGGGGCAATGTTCATCTCGGCGCGGATATTGCGTACCGCCACGATCACGCCCTTCAGCCACTCGATATCGCGGGTGGCGGCCTCATCGATCTTGCCCTCTTCGGGTAGCGGCCAGGGCTGATTCATGATCGACTCCGCCCCGTCGCCGGTGGCCTTGCCTGCCAGCGGTGCCACCCGCTGCCAGATCTCCTCGCTGATGTAGGGCATCATCGGATGGGCCAGGCGCAGGATCGCTTCCAGTACGCGCACCAGGGTGCGCCTTGTGCCGCGCTTGGCGGCGGGGCTGGCGTTGTCGTCCCACAGCACCGGCTTGGAGAGTTCCAGGTACCAGTCGCAGTATTCGTTCCAGACGAACTCGTAGAGCGCCTGGGAGGCGTGGTCGAAGCGGAACTCCTCCATCGCCTTGGTCACCTGGGCCTCGGTCTGCTGCAGGCGCGAGACGATCCAGCGGTCGGCCAGCGACAGCTCGACGTCGCCACCCTGACCTTCGATAGAGGCGCCGCAATCCTCGCCCTCGGCGTTCATCAGCACGTAGCGGGAGGCGTTCCACAGCTTGTTGCAGAAGTTGCGGTAGCCGTCCAGGCGGCCCATGTCGAACTTGATGTCGCGTCCGGTGGTGGCCTGGGAGAGGAAGGTGAAGCGCAGCGCGTCGGTGCCGTGGGGTTCGATGCCCTCGGGGAACTCGTCGCGGGTGGCCTTGGCGATCGCCTTGGCCTTCTGCGGCTGCATCAGGCTGCCGGTGCGCTTCTCCAGTAGCTCGTCCAGCTGGATGCCGTCGATCAGGTCGATGGGGTCGAGCACGTTGCCCTTGGACTTGGACATCTTCTGGCCCTGGCCGTCGCGCACCAGGCCGTGGACGTAGACCTGCTTGAAGGGCACCTCGCCGGTGAACTTCAGGGTCAGCATGATCATTCGCGCGACCCAGAAGAAGATGATGTCGAAGCCGGTGACCAGCACGCTGGAGGGGTGGAAGGTTTCGAGCTCCGGGGTCTTCTCCGGCCAGCCCAGGGTGCCGAAGGTCCACAGGCCCGAGCTGAACCAGGTGTCGAGCACGTCCTCGTCCTGGGTCAGGACGAGGTCGGCGGGCAGGCCATGCTTCTCGCGGGCCTCGGCCTCGGTGCGGGCGACATAGACGTTGCCCTCGCTGTCGTACCAGGCGGGAATGCGGTGCCCCCACCACAGCTGGCGCGAGATGCACCAGTCCTGCAGGTCGCGCATCCACGAGAAGTACATGTTCTCGTAGTTCTTCGGTACGAACTGGATGTCGCCGTTCTCCACCGCCTCGATGGCGGGCTTGGCCAGGCTCTCCACGGCGACGAACCACTGGTCCGTGAGCAGCGGCTCGATGACGTCGCCACTGCGGTCGCCGTAGGGCAGGGTGTTGTTGACCGCCTCGACCTGCTCGAGCAGGCCGGCGGCCTCCATGTCGGCGACGATCTGCTTGCGCGCCTCGAAACGATCCAGCCCGGCGTAGGCCTGGGGCAAGCTGGGGTCGATCTCGGGCAGCGGCCGGCCCTGGATATCGAAGGCTTCGGCCTGGGCAAGGATCGCCGCGTCCTGGGTGAAGACGTTGATCAGCGGAAGATGTTGGCGGCGGCCCACTTCGTAGTCGTTGAAGTCGTGGGCCGGGGTGATCTTCACGCAGCCCGAGCCCTTCTCCATGTCAGCGTGTTCGTCGGCGACAATGGGGATGCGGCGGCCGACCAGCGGCAGCTCGACGTACTTGCCGACCAGCGAGGCGTAGCGCGGGTCTTCCGGGTTGACCGCCACGCCGGTGTCGCCGAGCAGGGTCTCGGGACGGGTGGTGGCGACGACCAGATAATCGAGGCCCGCGTCGGTGGTGACGCCGTCGGCCAGCGGGTAGCGGAAGTGCCAGAAGCTGCCCTGCTGGTCGCGGTTCTCCACCTCGAGGTCGGAGATGGCGGTGTGCAGGGTCGGGTCCCAGTTGACCAGGCGCTTGCCGCGGTAGATCAGGTCCTCTTCGTAAAGGCGCACGAAGACTTCCTGCACCGCCTTGTAGAAGCCGTCATCCATGGTGAAGCGCTCGCGGCTCCAGTCGACGCTGGCGCCCATGCGGCGCAGCTGGCGGGTGATGTGGCCACCGGACTCGTGCTTCCACTCCCACACCTTGTCGATGAAGGCGTCACGGCCGAGGTCATGGCGCGTCTTGCCCTCTTCGGCGGCGACCTTGCGCTCAACCAGCATCTGGGTGGCGATGCCGGCGTGGTCGGTACCCACCTGCCACAGGGTGTTGTTGCCCTGCATGCGCCGCCAGCGGATCAGGGTGTCCATGATGGTGTCCTGGAACGCGTGGCCCATGTGCAGGCTGCCGGTGACGTTGGGCGGCGGGATCATGATGGAGTAGGGCTCGCCCTCGCCCGAGGGGGCGAAGCGGCCGTCGGCCTCCCAGCGCTCGTACCAGCGGGTTTCGATCTGCTCGGGTTGGTAGGTCTTGTCCATGGGGGCGTTCCGGGTCCAGAAATGATCGCCGCCGGTCGTGGCGCCGGGCGGCAGGAAGTCGTAAGAAGAGTGTTCGAAAAATGGATGCGATTATAGCGCGATGAGGCACTTGGCGTCAGCCAAGAGCGGCACGATAGAACTTCAGAGGGGGGCGGGGAAGCTTCGTCAACGGGGCTGATCCGGCGGCAGCCTAATTCGAAGTTGATCCGGCGGCGGGTCAAGGGGGCGCCAGGGACAGGCCGAAGAGGAGGTCTTTTGCCATGGATGGCAAAAGTAGCGCCCAGGGATGGGTTTACAGCGCCTCCTCGTAGGCCTGTCCCTGGGTTAGCCCCGCGCCAGGGCCTTGAGTGAGTCGGTCAGCCGCGAAGCTGATGCGCCTTTACCGGATAGCCGCGCTGCTTGTAGGTCTGCCAGCACTCGCGCTTGGAGGTGAGCACCTGCTGGTGCTGGTTGATGATCTCGGCGACCCGATCGAAGCGCGAGAACCACTCGGGGATGCCGGGGTCGAGGTTGAGCATCGCCATGGGTGTATCGGGAACCGGCTCGGGGGGATGCTCCCAGCCGATGGTGACCGCCACGCTGTCAGCCACGTCGCTGCCGAGAAGGGTGCTGTCCACAAGGGCATGGGGCAGGTAGGCGTCGGGGCGGAAGGTCCACAGCCTGTCGTCGAGGTCGCGGGCCATGGCCTCGTCCTCGGCGTGCAGGTGCAGCCGGAAGCCCTTGCCGGCGATGGTCTCGGCCAGGCGGCAGGCGAAGTCGAGGCGTGCCTCGAGGGTGGTATCGGGAAGGATGTAAAAGTCTACCTGGGTCATGGGAACTCGCTGACCTGGGGGCGGAGGGGCTCTGTCGTCGACAGGGTTACGAGGAGGCGCTGTGGCTCGAGGCTATGCCGCAAGCAGGCCTACGAGGAGGCGCTGTGAACCCATCCCTGGGCGCTACTTTTGCCATCCATGGCAAAAGACCTCCTCTTCGACCTGCTCCCGGCCGCCTCGCGAGGCGTTGGCCGGCTCCTGGCGTAGCGAGAATCTGCTTTTTTCAGACCAGCTTGGTCAACCAACCATGCGTGTCTTCCGCACGACCGTACTGCAGGTCGAGCAGCTTGGTGCGCAGGCGCTTGGCGATGGGGTTGTCGCTGCCGGCAGCCAGCCGGATACGGTCCTCTTCGGTGACCAGTTCGCCCACCGGGGTGATCACCGCGGCGGTGCCGCAGGCGAAGACCTCGGTGATTTCACCGGAGGCGGCGCCCTCGCGCCACTCGTCGATGCTGATCGGCCGCTCCTCGGGAGAGAGCCCTTCGTCCCGGGCCAGGGTCAGCACCGAGTCGCGGGTCACGCCCTCGAGGATGGTATCGGTGAGGCGCGGGGTGGCGATGCGACCGTCCTTGAAGACGAAGAACAGGTTCATGCCGCCCAGCTCCTCGATCCACTTGTTTTCGCGGGCGTCGAGGAAGGCCACCTGGCCGCAGTCGTGGGCGCTCGCCTCCTTCTGGGCGGCCAGGGAGGCGGCATAGTTGCCGCCGCACTTGGCGAAGCCGGTGCCGCCGGGGGCGGCGCGATTGTAGTGGCTGGAGAGCCAGATGGAGACCGGCTCCACGCCACCCTTGAAGTAGGCAGCCGCCGGCGAGGCGATGACGTAGTAGTCGACCTCGTGGGCCGGACGCACGCCGAGGAACTTCTCGCTGGCGATCATGAAGGGGCGCAAATAGAGGCTGCACTCGTCAGCCGCGCTCTTCGGGGTAGGCACCCAGGTGTGGTCCTGGGCCAGAAGCGCCTTGAGTGAGCCGATGAAGTCCTCGTCGGAGAGTTCCGGCAGTGCCAGGCGACGGGCGCTGCGGCGGAAGCGCTCGGCGTTCTTCTCGGGGCGGAAGGTCCACACCGAGCCGTCGGCGTGACGGTACGCCTTGATGCCTTCGAAGATCTCCTGGGCGTAGTGCAGCACGGCAGCCGCGGGGTCCAGCGTCAGCGGGCCGTAGGGACGCACCTCGCGGCCGTGCCAGCCGGTGTCCAGCGTCCAGCGCACATGCGCCATGTGATCGGTGAAGTAGCGACCGAAGCCGGGATTCTTGAGGATATCCTCACGGATCGGCGTCGCCGTGGGGGTGGCGTTGGGGTGTAGGTCAAAGCTTGCAGTGGGCACGGCAAAGAGTCTCCGCAGTCCCTGGAACGGCCACCGGCCGTTCTCAAGGGGGCGATACAGGAACATCGAGCCGGCGTGAGCCGACTCGATGCGTTGTCAATGGTTCACATGTAAAGGTTGCCGAGCACGATGGCAACCCTCTTGATGCAGATGGCGTGCCAGTGCGCCATCTGCTTGGCTCAATTGTCGCCGATCTCGACGCTGGTATCAGCCTCCCGGTCCAGCAGGTACTGGGTCAGCAGGCCTACCGGGCGACCGCTGGCCCCCTTCTGCTTGCCCGAGGTCCAGGCGGTGCCGGCGATGTCCAGGTGCGCCCAGGGGAACTTGTCGGCGAAGCGCGAGAGGAAGCAGGCGGCAGTGATGGTGCCGGCCGGGCGGCCGCCGATATTGGCCAGGTCGGCGAAGTTGGAGTCGAGCTGCTCCAGGTACTCCTCCCACAGCGGCATGTGCCAGGCGCGGTCCCAGGCGGCTTCGCCGGCGTCCAGCAGGTCCAGCGCCAGGTCGTCGTCGTTGGAGAGCAGCCCCGTGGCGTGGTGGCCCAGGGCGATGATGGCCGCCCCGGTGAGGGTGGCGATGTCGACCACGCTCGCAGGTTCGAAGCGCTCGGCGTAGGTCAGGGCATCGCACAGCACCAGGCGGCCCTCGGCGTCGGTGTTGAGCACCTCTACCGTCAGCCCCTTGAGGGTCTTGATGATATCGCCGGGCTTGGTGGCACGGCCATCGGGCATGTTCTCGGCGGCGGCGACGATGAAGACCAGGTTGAGCTTGGGCTTGATCGCCAGAACCGCCTTGGCGGTGCCGAACACGCTGGCAGCGCCACACATGTCGAACTTCATCTCGTCCATGGACTCGCCGGGCTTGAGCGAGATACCGCCGGTATCGAAGGTAATCCCCTTGCCCACCAGCACATGGGGGGCTTCCTCGGGGTTCTCGGCACCCTGGTATTTCATCACGATCAGCCGCGTGGGCTCCTCGCTGCCCCGGCCGACCGACAACAGCGAGCCGGCGCCCAGTGCTTCCAGCGCCGCTTCGTCGAGAATCTCGACCGCAAGGGCGCCGGACGACTCCTTGCCCATGGACTCCGCCTGCTTGGCCAGGTAGCTCGGTGTGCAGACGTTGCCCGGCAGGTTGCCCAGGGTGCGGGTCAGGGCAACGCCCTGGCCGACGGCGTCACCGATACGGGCGCCTTCCCGGGCCGCTGCGGCGTTGCCACCTTCGCTGACCAGCAGCGTGATACGGGCCAGCCTGGGTACCGGTGCCGGCTCTGACTTGAACTCGTTGAAGCGGTAAACGGCACGGTGAGCGGATTCTGCCACCATGCGCGCCTTCCAGTCGCAGGCACGATCGGGTACCGGGACGTCGGTGAAGGCCACCGCGACATCTTCCACCGGCAGCGCGGACAAGGCGGTGAAGGCAGCATCCAGCGCCTTGATGAAGGCGCGCTCGTGGCACTTGGCCTGTTCGCCAAGGCCCACCAGCATCAGTCGGTCAGCACCCAGGCCGGGGGCAAACGGCACCAGCTGTACGCTGCCCGCCTTGGCATCGAAGTCGCCGCGCTCGATAAGCTGTCCGATCAGCCGCTCGCTGGCATCGTCGAGCTTGGCGGCGGTGGGCAGCAGGTCGCCGTCCTTGAAAACCGGTACCACGAGGCAGGCCGTTTCGGCCTTGGCGGGATTAGCCGTCTGAACTGGGAATTCCATTGTGACTCCACAAGACAAGCGAAGGGGGATTCTGGATAATGCCGGCACGGCTCCAGGCCATTGCCGAGTCACCCCAGTGTACTCAAGGCATGGCGCCATTGCATGGAAGACGGCTGCATGATCATTTTTCGTTACCTGACCCGCGAGATTCTCCTGACGATGGCCGCCGTTGCCGGCGTTCTTCTGCTGGTCATCATGGGTAGCCGCTTCATCCGCTATTTTGCCGATGCGGCGGAGGGGGACATCCCTGCGAGCATTCTCGGCAACTTGATGCTGTTCCACCTGCCGGGCTTTCTCGAGCTGATTCTGCCACTGGCGTTCTTTCTCGGGATCCTGCTCGCCTATGGGCAGCTCTACCTGAACAGCGAGATCACCGTGCTGGTCGCCTGCGGTACCAGCCCGGCGCGGCTACTGCAGGTCAGCCTGGTACCGGCCACTCTGGTCGCGGTCCTGGTAGGATTGTGCAGCCTGTGGCTGACCCCCGCCGGAGCGCTGCACAATGCCGTGATGCTGGAAGACCAGCGCAGCAGACTCGACTTTACTGCCCTGGCGCCGGGGCGTTTCCAGGACTTCGGTGGCGGACGTACCGCCTACACTGAGTCGTTCAGTGACGATGGCAGCCGCATGCAGGAGGTCTTTATCAGCGAAAACCAGCGCAGGCGGGACGGCGCCCCCGAGCGAGCCGTTACACGGGCGGCAAGCGGTTACCAGACCGTGGACGAGGAGACCGGCAGCCGGTTCCTGGTGCTGGCCGACGGCGAGCGGTATAGCGTCGATCCGGGGCGATTCGAGGCCGAACGGCTCCAGTTTGCCACCTATGCCGTAAGGCTTGCGCTGGGGGGGGACCGGCGTGATCTGGAATCGGCCGATTATGCCACCACGAGGGAGCTGGTGAGCGATGACTCCAGCCAGGCGAGGGCACAGCTGCAGTGGCGGCTCTCGCTGCCGATCATGGTCTTCATCCTGACCTTGATGGCGATGCCGCTGTCCCGGGTCAATCCGCGCCAGGGGCGCTTCGCCAAGCTGCTGCCTGCCATCTTCCTGCATGTCTGCTACTTGAGCCTGCTGCTGGCAGCGCTGGATGCCATCGGGCGTGGCTCGTTGCCGGCTGCGATCGGCATGTGGCCCATTCATGCCGCCTTTCTGGCGCTCGGCCTGGGCATGATGGTGCGTGCCCAGAAGAAGGGTATGCGCTGATGGTAACGGATCGCCTCGACCGCTATATCGCGCGCAATGTGCTGGGTGCCATCCTCGTCGTCCAGGTGGTGCTGCTGGGTCTCGACCTGGTGATTTCCTACATCAATGACCTGGACGATGTGGAAGGCGATTACGGTGCCTTCCAGGTGCTGCTGTACCTGATCATGCGGCTGCCCTGGCGCTTCTATCAATACGCCCCGGTGGGGGTGCTGATCGGCGCCCTGATCGGCCTGGGCAGCATGGCATCGAGTAATGAACTGACGGTGATGCGTGCCGCGGGACGTTCACTGACCCGGATTCTCTGGGGCGTCATGAAGCCGATCATCCTGGTGGTGGCGGTAGTGTTGATCGTGGCCGAGTACGTCAGCCCGCGTACCGAGCAGTTTGCCAGTGCCTGGCGGCTGGAACAGATGCAGGGTGAAGGCGCGGTGGTGATGCAGCGCGGCGGCTGGCAGCGCGAGGGTGACAGCGTCTATCGCTTCGGCGCCATCCGTGCCGACGATACCGTGGTCGACCTGACCCGATACCGCTTCGAGGGCCGCCAACTTCGCGAAGCGACCGTGGCCGAGCGTGCCGTCTGGCGTGACGGCGCCTGGGTGCTCGAGGATGTGGCCATGACGCGCTTCGAGGAAGGGCGTACCGAGGCCGAGCACCTGGCCGAGCAGGAGTGGGAAACCAGCTTGACGCCGGCCCAGCTCAACCGTTTGCTGCGCCCCATCAACAGCCAGGCACCCAGCGAACTCTGGGCCTATGCCCGTTTCCTGAACGATCAGGGTCTCCAGGCCACGCAGCCGCTGCTTTATTTCTGGCAGAAAATGCTGATGCCGCTGACCATGGCATCGCTGGTGTTGGTGGCAGCTTCCTTTGTCTTCGGTCCCCTGCGCACCGTGGCGGCCGGGACGCGGGTCTTCTACGGGGTGGTGACCGGGCTGTGTTTCAAGTACCTGCAGGATCTTCTGGCGCCGGCATCTACGGTATTCGGTTTTTCGCCGATATGGGCGGTGCTGGCGCCAACCCTGATCAGTGCGGCCCTGGGGTTCTATTTCCTGCGACGAACAGGCTAGGAGTCTATGCGACGACGTTTCGACAAGCTTGACGAGGTATGGCCGGCCGGCCTGGCCAAGCGACTGGGTGCCATGGTGTATGACGGGCTGCTGGTGCTGGCCATCTGGATCGGCATCACTACCGCCCACGTAGCCTGGGTCAGATTGGTACTGGAGCAGCCGCCTGAAACGGTAGGGGATGACCTAGCTCAGGTGCTCTCGCTACGCCTTGCCCTGGCGCTCAGCGCCTACGCCTTCTTCGCCTTCTCCTGGACCCGTGGCGGGATGACCCTCGGGATGCAGGCCTGGCGTCTGCGCGTGCAGACCGACACCGGACTCTCTATCACCTGGACCCAGAGCCTGGTGCGCTATCTGGTGGCCTGGGTGTCGCTGGCGGCTTTTGGTCTTGGCTACTGGTGGATTCTCTTCGACGAGCAGAAGCGCAGCTGGTCGGATATTGCCTCCGGAACCCGTGTGGTGGTGGTGCCCAAGGCCGCCGGTTAGCACCACCGTCCTGCAGGCGGTAGACATGATGTCGGTCAAAAAATACGCGATTTCCACTTGCGATAGGCTATGCGAATCATTTACATTAACTCTGTAGGCTATGAAGAGGTGATGGCAAATGTACGTATGTCTCTGCAAGGGCGTATCCGACCACAAGATCCGCGCGACCGTTGAAGACGGTGCCCGCAGCTGGCGCGAGGTACAGTGCGAGACCGGCTGTGCAACCCAGTGCGGCAAGTGCGCTTCTGTGGCCAAGGCCATCACCCGCGATGCCATCCGCTCAGAAATGTCGGCTTCGGCAGCCGACTTGGCCTATGCCGTGTAGCCTTCGGTCTTGCGCTGGTGGAAGGATCTTTTTTCGTCGCCTCCGGGCCTGATGCCAATCGCTATCATTATTGTTGTCCTTTCTCCAACTCCCTGTCGCTATTGGACTTTTTCGTCTGTGTGTCCAATACTGACTAGTCCCCCGAATCCTGACGACAATGGAGAGATGCCATGAAAGGCGACGCCAAGGTTATCGAATACCTCAACAAGGCCCTCGGCAACGAGCTGGTGGCCATCAATCAGTATTTCCTGCATGCAAAGATGTACAAGGACTGGGGTTTCAAGGCGCTGGCCAAGTGGGAGTACGACGAGTCCATCGAAGAGATGCAACACGCTGACAAGTTGATCGAGCGAATCCTGTTTCTCGAGGGCCTGCCCAACCTGCAGGATCTTGGCAAGCTGCATATCGGCGAGAACGTGCGTGAGATGCTCGAGAGCGACCTGAAGATCGAGCACGAGGGGCGTCAGGACTACATCGACGCCATCGCCTATTGCGAGCAGGTCAAGGACTACGTGAGCCGTGACCTTTTCCGTCAAATCCTCGCCGACGAAGAGGACCACATCGATCACATCGAGACCGAACTCGGCCTGATCGACAAGGTCGGCATCGAGAACTACCTGCTCAAGCAGATGCAGGAAGCCGGCGACGAGTAACCTGCCTGCAAGAGAGACCCACACCGGCGCCCATGAGGCGCCGGTGGCGTTTCATGGCCTCCCCACGTCACTTGATAACGGCACTTGGCAACCTTCGTCAATGATCTACGCTGGTGCATGTGGGTGTGCAAATCGTTACATACTGCACCAGTATGTTGCTCTTGCAGACCGCTCCTGCCTGTGAGAAGGCTCATTGCAGGGGTATCTGCCAGTATGAAGAATATTGGCAGGAAAACTGCATATAACAATCATAACCATAACCTGAGAGGCAGCCTTGATGAACCCTTCCCTGTCCCGCTCCACCGGCCTGCTGGTCGGCGCACTTGGTCTGTCCTTGGTCGGCGCATCGCTGGCCCAGGCCGATGAGACCCGCATCCGTTTCCAACTCGACTGGCGCTTCGAGGGCCCTTCGGCTCCCTTCCTGATGGCCGTGGAGCGCGGCTACTTTGCCGAGGAGGGGCTGAGGGTCGAAGTCGATTCCGGCAGCGGTTCCGCCGGTGCCATCAACCGGGTTGCCTCCGGCGCCTACGAGATGGGCTTCGGGGACCTCAACGCTCTGGTGGAGTTTCTCGCCGAGAATCCTGATGGGCCAGGCATCCAGGGCGTCTACGTGGTGTATGACGGCAGTCCGGCCTCGGTATTCGCGCGCAAGGACCGCGATATCGAATCCCCCGCGGACCTCGCCGGAAAGGCCATCGCCGCGCCGGCCTTCGATACCGGCTACCGGGCCTGGGGCATCTTCGCCGCGGCCAACGATCTCGATGCCGACGATGTCGAGTGGCAGAACGTCGATCCGACCCTCCGCGAGACCCTGCTGGTACGCGGTGATGTGGATGCGATCACGGGCTTCTACTTCACCAGCCTGCTCAACCTGGAAGGGCGTGGAATGAGTGAAGAGGAACTCACCATCATGCCGTTCCCCGACTATGGCGTGCCGCTCTATGGCAATGCCATCATTGCCAGCGAGGCCTTCTCCGAGGAGAACCCGGAAGCCGTCGAGGGCTTCCTGCGCGCCTTCAACCGCGCCTTGGAGGAGACCCTGGCCGACCCGGATGGCGCCATTGACTATGTCTACAATCGTGACTCTCTGATCGACAGGGAGATGGAGACCCGGCGCCTCAGGCTTGCCATCGACAGCGTGATCGATACCGAGGATGCCCGTGCCAACGGCGCCGGGGCGGTGGACGAGGAGCGACTGCGCAACGCCATTCAATTGGTGGCCGACGCCTATGAGCTGCCGTCGGTACCGGAAACCGAGCGGGTCTTTACCTCACGCTTCCTGCCGCCCCAGGATGAACGGATGATCTTTGCCGATCGGGCGGAGTAGCGGTATGCCGGAAGCATCCCTGAAGCAACCCGCCGACGTACCTTTTGTCGCTTTCGATCAGGTGAGCCTGGCCTATGACGATTCGGGCAACGCCATCGAGGACATTTCGCTGACCATCGAGGAGGGGGAGTTCGTCGCCTTCGTCGGCCCCAGCGGCTGTGGCAAGTCGACCTTCATGAAACTGTGTACCGGGCTGCATGGCCCCACGGCCGGTCAGGTAAGGGTCGATGGCACGCCGGTGGGCGGTCCGCTGAAGATCTCGGGCATGGCCTTCCAGAATGCCAACCTGCTGCCCTGGCGTACCACCCTGGACAACGTCCTGCTGCCGCTGGAGATCGTCAAGCCCTACCGCTCGCAGTTCCGCAAGCGCCGGGCCGAGTTCGTCGGCTGGGCCCGGGACCTCTTGCGCACCGTGGGCCTGGAGGGCTACGAGGACCAGTTTCCCTGGCAGCTCTCCGGCGGCATGCAGCAGCGGGCGTCGATCTGCCGGGCGCTGATCCACCGCCCGCGGCTGCTGATGCTCGATGAACCCTTCGCTGCCCTGGACGCCTTCACCCGCGAGGAGCTGTGGTGCGTACTGCGCGACCTGTGGGAAGCCCAGCGCTTCACGGTGGTGCTGGTAACCCATGACCTGCGCGAGGCGGCCTTCCTGGCCGACACTGTCTACGTGATGAGTCGACGTCCGGGACGCATCATCGAGCGGCGCACCATCGACCTGCCGCGCCCGCGTGAACTGGCAATCACCTACGAAGAGCCGTTCACCGGCATGGTGCAGAGCCTGCGCAAGCAGATCGGCGAGATCCGCGCCACCTGATCGAGGACGTGACATGCAACTGAGTGAAAAGAGCCGTCAGCGGATCGCACCCTGGGCGGCGGTGGCGATCCTGGTGGTGATCTGGGAAGTCACAGTGCGTCTGCTTGACGTGCCGGAGTTCATTTTCCCCGGTGCCTGGGCCACGGCTCAGGCCCTGGTGACCTACGCCGGCCCCATCGGCATGCACTCCTGGCAGACCTTCTGGACCACCATGGTGGGCTTTGGCATCGGCGTGGCGGTGGGCCTCTTGCTGGGCTTCATCATCGGTTCGTCGAAGTTTCTCTACCACGCCTGCTACCCGCTGCTGGTGGGCTTCAACGCCATTCCCAAGGTCGCCTTCGTGCCGATCCTGGTGGTGTGGTTCGGCATCGGCTCGGTGCCGGCGATCCTCACCGCCTTCCTGATCTGCTTCTTTCCCATCGTGGTCAACGTGGCCACCGGGCTTGCCACCCTGGAGCCGGAAATGGAGGACGTGCTGCGGGTGCTGGGGGCGAAGCGTCTCGACGTGCTGCTCAAGGTAGGGCTGCCGCGCTCGCTGCCCTACTTCTTTGCCTCGCTCAAGGTGGCCATCACCCTGGCCTTCGTCGGCACCGTAGTGTCCGAGACGGTGGCCTCCAACCAGGGTATCGGCTACCTGATGATGAGCGCCGGCTCGCAGATGCGCATGGCGCTGGTGTTCGCCGGGCTGATCGTGATCAGCGCCATGGCGATGGTGATGTATGAGCTGTTTGCCGTGCTGGAGAAGCGGATGACGGGGTGGGCACATCGGGGGCAGCGCTAGAACGCCTTCTCCAGGTCGAAACGCGGCACCGGTTCGCCCTGGACCTCGACGGTCTCGGTGAACATGGCGAGCGGCCGCACCCACAGGCCGTACTCGCCGTAGAGGGCGCGATAGACCACCAGGAGCTCCTCGGTTTCGCTGTGATGGGCGACACCCAGCACCTCGTAGCGGTTGCCCTTGTAGTGGCTGTAGATGCCGGGAACGGGGTGGGGGCTTGTCATTGGAGTCTCCATGCAATGAGGTGGGGTAGGGAGGGTCACTCGCCGGGTGTGGCGGATAGCCGGGCCAGCCTGGCCAACACCCGCGAGACGGCCGTGAAACCGAAGCTGCCGGTGACGAAGGTGGCGGCGCCAAAGCCCGAGGCGCAGTCGAGTCGCGTCGATTCGCCGGTGCCCGGCTTCTGGAAGCACACCTCGCCATCGCTGTCCGGATAGACCAGCTGCTCGTCGGAATAGACGCACTCCACCGAGAAGCGGCGCTTGGGGTTGCGCGAGAAACCGAAGTCGCGCCGCAGGCGTGCGCGAACCTTGGCCAGCAGCGGGTCGTGCTCCGTGCGGCTGAGGTCCGCTATGCGGATGCGTGTCGGGTCGGTCTGGCCGCCTGCGGCACCGGTCACTGTGATCGGCAGCTTGCGCCGCTTGCACCAGGCGATCAGGGCGGCCTTGGCCAGCACGCTGTCGATGGCATCCACCACATGGTCGGCGTCCTGGGGAATGCGCTCGGCCAGGTTGGTCGGGGTGACGAAGGCGGTATCCGCCACCACCTGGATACCCGGCTGGATCGCCCGGCAGCGCTCGGCCAGGACCTCTACCTTGGGGCGCCCGATGGTGCCGTCCAGGGCGTGGAGCTGGCGATTGACATTGGAGATGCAGACATCGTCCAGGTCGATCAGCGTGAGCTTGCCGATGCCCGAGCGTGCCAGTGCCTCCACCGCCCAACTACCTACGCCGCCGACGCCCACCACCACCACATGGGCAGTACGAAAGCGCTCGGCGGCACGGGAGCCGTAAAGCCGGCGGATGCCGCCGAAACGGAGGTCGTGGTCATGCTGGCTGGCGGGGTCGGCGTGGCTCGATAAAGGGGCTGTCATGATCGATGGTTCGGACTCTTTGTCAGACGGCGGGTTCGGGGTTGGGGGCGCTGAGGCTGGCGTCGTTCACCGGCAGGTGGCCGCCCCAGCCGAAGCGCTCGAACAGGGCCGACATGGGGGCGTCCAGAGCGCAGCTCAAGGTCAGGCGATACGCTTCGAACGGATGATCGAAGGCGAGGCCCACGGCGGCCAGCAGCAGCCGCGGACACGCCAGCCGCTCCTTGAAGAAGTGGTTGTGGTTGCCCTTGCCGTGCTTGGCGTCGCCGATGATGGGGTAGCCCCGCTGTGACAGGTGGCGGCGTATCTGGTGGCGGCGGCCGGTCACGGGGCACGCCTGCATCAGCGAATAGCGGCTATGGGGGTAGCGGTCCACCTGCACCGGCAGCTCGACGCTGTCGAGCCGCCTGACTTCGGTTAGCGCCTCCATGGCCGGCATTTCCGCCTTGGGGCGGGTGCCATCCTCCTCGCGCAGGGGGTAGTCGAGCCAATCGTGCTCGGGGCCGACGCCGCGAACCACCGCCAGGTAGTGCTTGGTGACCCGGCGCTCGGTAAAGGCGTCCGCGAGCCGGGCTGCCGCCGTCTTTGACAGGGCGAAGACCATCGCCCCCGAGGTGGGGCGGTCAAGGCGGTGTACCGGATAGACCCGCTGGCCGAGCTGGTCGCGCAGTCGCTGCAGCAGGAATTCACGCTCACCTCGGGCCAGGGCAGAGCGATGCACCAGCAGGCCTGCCGGCTTGTGCACGGCGACCAGGTGCTCGTCCTGATGGAGAATCGTCAGCGCTTCCGACATGTCAGTCTGGCTCATGAAACGGGGTCGCCATTGTCGCCGTCCCGAGAAGCGTTGTCACCTCGATGCTTTTCACCTCGATGCTTTTCACCTCGATGCTTTTCACCTCGATGCTTTTCACCTCGATGCTTTTCACCTCGGTGCCAGGGCGGCCGTGCATGTCATCATTCGCTGTCCTGACAGTTGCCCCGTTGAAGGATGCCATGGGCGATGCGTTCAATACCCTGGCGATAGGCAGCCTGCCGGTAGGAAATTCCCTCCTTCTCGGCCCGCTCCAGCACCAGCCGCCCCTGAGTTTCGAGCCGCTCGGCCAGGCGCTCGTTGACGGTTTCCTCTGACCAGCGTTCGCCGGTACGATTCTGCACCCACTCGTAGTAGCTGACGATGACGCCGCCGGTATTGGCGAGTACGTCCGGCAGGACCGGAATGTCACGCTCGGCGAGAGCCGCCTCGCCCTTGCTGGTCACGGGGCCATTGGCGATCTCGAGCAAAGCCTTGGCCTTCACCTGGTCCACATTGTCCTCGTGAATCTGATCCTCGAGTGCTGCGAGCACCAGCACGTCGACATCCAGTGCCAACAGGTCGTCTCGGTCGAGGTGCTCGACATCTTCGGCGATGCAGACCGATTCATCGCAATAGACGAGGTCATGCAGACGTTGGTTCTTGGTCTTCTGCTGCATGATCGGTTCAGGGTCCAGCCCTTCCTCGCTGTAGATGGCGCCTCCCGAGTCGGAAAGGGCCACGATGCGATAGCCGCGCTCATGGGCCAGCCTGGCGAAGTGGTAGGCGGCATTGCCGAAGCCCTGAATGGCTAGCGTGGTGTCTTCGGGCTTGCGCTGGTCACGCTTGGCCCACTGGTCCAGCACATGCAGGGCGCCGCGCCCGGTGGCCGCCACCCGTCCGAGGGAGCCGCCCAGCGCCGGTGGCTTGCCGGTAATCGCGGCCGGCTCCTTGCCGCGCACGAGGTGGTCGTACTCGTCGGCCATCCAGCCCATCACCGTGGCGTTGGTGTTGACGTCCGGTGCGGGGATGTCACGGCGGGGGCCCATTACATCGGCAATGGCACGAATATAGCCCCGCGCCAGCCGTTCCAGCTCGAGACGAGAGAGCTGCTTGGGGTCGACCTTGACCCCGCCCTTGCCGCCACCATAGGGCAGGTCGACGACGGCACATTTCACCGCCATCCAGAAGCTCAGCGTGGTTACCTCCAATTGATTGACGTCGGGGTGGAAGCGAATGCCACCCTTGGCCGGGCCCAGCGTGGTGTCATATTGGACACGCCAGCCGGGAAAGACGCGCAGCCGGCCGTCATCCATGCGCACTGACACGCTCACCTGTAGTGCAAGACTGGGTTGCATCAGGCGCTCGATGACGTCGTCATGGACATCCAGCGCCTGGAAGACGTCCTCCAGGCGCGAGCGGGCATCGTCGAAGAGATTGGCATGATCCATTTGCCGTGACATCGTCATCCTCCATTGGTGCGTCTGGATAGTGGCTGATACAGCAAAGCGTAGCAGCCACTCGCCCCGGCAGGGAGGATGAGGCAGTCATCATGCAGCCGGGGGGCTATTCGGCGCTCAGGCTCAGTACATAAGCGCCGCTGTCGCGGTTGTTGAAGCCGCGTGCAATGGCGCGGTACTCGCCGGGCTCCAGGTGGGCCTCGATACGGGCATCAAGGTTGTTGCCTCCGTCGTCGTCGCTCAGGAAAAGCCCTTCCCCCTCCAGCTCCAGGAAAGCATCCAGGTCGCTGGACATCATGTCCAGGCGGTAGATGCCGGCTTCATCCAGTCGAAAGGTGTATGCGTCTCGGGCTCCCGCTTCCAGCCAGGCTTCGATGGGCTGGCCGATGGGCAGTTGGCCGTCATCAGGGAGCTCGTCGAGTTCCACTGCGGTGGCCTTGAGCTCGAACAGTCCACTGCCGCTGAAGGCGTGGCCGCGGGCGATAACGGTGTAGCTGCCCGGTCCCAGGTTGTAGCGGATGCGCGCATTGAGCCCTTCGCCGCCGTCGTCGTCGCTGGTGGAGACCCCCTCGCCGTGCAGTTCGAGAAAGGCATCGAAGTCGTCGGAAAGCATGTCGATGGTGACGAAGACAGGGGCTTCGAGGATCAACTGGTATTCCAGCGCTTCGCCACTGAGCCAGCCTTGAAGCGGCTCGTCGATGGCCAGTTCACCACTGTTGCGCAGGGAAGCGCCGTCGGCGAGCTCATGAGGCTCAACGGTAAGGGTGTAGAGGCCGCTCTCCTGCCCATAGGCGGTGCGGGCGGTGAGCTGGTATTCGCCGGGTTCGAGGAAGTCGGCGATCCGGGCGTCCAGATTGCCTGCGCTGTCGTCATCCTCGCGGTGATATCCGTGGGGGCCTTCCAGAACCAGGTAGGCATCCACATCGCTGGAGCGCATCTCGATCAGGTAGAGTCCGCTCTCCTCCACCGTCAGGGTATATTGATCCGGCCCGTTCTGCAGCCAGCCGTCGGCCCGTGAGGGTACGCTCAGGGTGTCGCTGGTGGTGAGTTCCATGCTACGGCTGGTGACGCTGAAGGGCCCATAGCTGTGCAGGTCGTTGCCGCTCACGATCAGGGTGTAATCACCGCTCTCATCGATGCGGCGGCGCAGCGCCGGTGTCTGGGCCGGGTCGAGGTAGGCAGCGGGGGCGTAGGTGGAGGCCAGCAGCTGCTCTTCATCGTCATATAGCGACAGGGCGCCCTGGAGAGGGCCGCCGAGCTCGATTTCGACCAGCGCTCCCTCTTCGAGCGGCAGGGTGAAGCGGGTGAAACGGCTGCCATCCTTGCCGTTGAGCTCGCTCTGCGAGGTGATTTCGCCACGGTGGCGTTCGCCCAACTGGATGAGTTCATAGGCGCTCGTGACGCTACCGTCATTCGCTGTGACTTCGGGGGCGGCTGCACTAGAGGTGGCTACCGCCGGCAGCTGCCAGCCGACGATCAAGCCGACGGCTGCGCCGCCCAGGGCGACCAGGAAAAGGGGAGTGGCACGGTTGGCCATGGAAGCATCCTTGTTCGATGGCGAGCATCGGGTGTAGGGGAGCCCAAGTAATTCGGGCAGTGTTTACATTGCGTAACCATTATACGGCGCTTCTATCGTTGAGAGGCAGTAGAGAGTGATTGGGAGGTAGTGGAGAGTGATTGAAAGGCGTCAAGAGTATCCGCTGCTTGAAGTGAGCCCCGCGATCCCCAACCTCTCCCTGAGCAAGCCAGGAAAACCGACCTGCCAACGCTCAGCCGACCGTTCTTCCAAACAAAAGGAGTCATTCATGTCCCCAACAGTCTTGATTACTGGCGCCAACCGTGGCGTCGGCCTGGCACTGGCCCGGCACTACCATGGCGAGGGATGGCAGGTAATCGGGGTCTGCCGCCAGACATCCACCGAGCTGAATCAAGTAGCCAGCCGGGTGGTGGAAGGTATCGATGTGACCCGCGCCGCCGATATCGCCCGACTCGCCGAGGAGGTGAAGGGTCAGCGGCTTGACGTGCTGATAAACAACGCCGGCCTGCTGCGCGACGAGTCCCTGGGCGAGCTTAACTTCGACACCATCCGGGAGCAGATGGAGATCAATGCCTACGCGCCGCTCGCCGTGGTGGAGGCGCTGCTCGACAACCTGGGGGAAGGCAGCAAGATCGCCAACATCACCAGTCGCATGGGATCTATCGCCGACAACGATTCCGGTGGCCGCTACGGCTATCGCGCCTCCAAGGCCGCTCTCAATGCCTTCGGCAAGTCGCTTGCCATGGACCTGGCGCCGCGCGGGATTTCGGTCATCCAGCTTCATCCCGGTTTCGTGAAGACCCGCATGGTCAATTTCGGCGGCCTGATTTCACCGGAGGAAGCCGCAGCAGGCATCGCGTCGCGCATCGCGGCGCTGACCCTAGAAAGCACCGGCACCTTCTGGCACAGCAACGGCGAGCCGCTGCCCTGGTAAGGCGGGAGGCGCCGTAGCGGCTCGTTCCGGCGTAACCATTGGCGGGAAGCGGCAGATTGTGTGTAGGCTAACGGTTTCCTTCGCCAGGAAGCATGTCCATGCCTTCATCGTTGCCCGACCAGCCCGCTGCTGCTCCTGAAAGAGGCGAGGGCTTCCTGGTGCTGGCAGCCACCACCTGGGTGCAGGTGCTGTGCAGCGGCGGCATGCTGCTGGTGCCGACCCTGGCACCCCAGGTGGCGGCGGCCTTCGGCGTGCCGACCGGCTGGGTCGGCCTGCAGGTCAGCCTGCTCTACGGGGTGGCGATGCTCGCCTCGCTGCAGTCGGCGGTGCTGGCGCGGCGGCTGGGTGGCTGTCGGGCCAGCCAGCTGGCCATGGCGCTGGTGATGGGGGGCTGCGCGCTGGCCCTGATCGGTACCCCTCTGGCGCTGTTCGCCACTACGCTACTGCTAGGCCTCGCCTACGGCATTACCAGCCCCGCGGCGGCGGAGCTGCTCTCCCGTTTCACGCCGCCCGAACGCCGCAATCTCGTCTACTCGATCAAGCAGACCGGCGTTCCCCTGGGCGGCGTGTTGGCCGGCCTGCTGGCGCCGCCGCTGGCCGCCCTGTGGAACTGGCAAGCGGCTTTTCTTGCGGTGGGAGCGGCCTGTCTGGCAACGCTGCTGGTGCTGCAGCCGCGGCGCTCCCGCTGGGATGCCAGCCGGGATGCCAGTGTGCGCATGCAGCGCGCCGGCAGCCTGGGCGTGCTGCGCCGCTACCGTGCCATGCGCTGGCTGGGCGCCACCGGCTTCTGCCTCTCCGCGGCTCAGCTCTCGCTGCTCAGCTTCGCGGTGGCCTATATGGTCGAGGAGCTGTTGCTGAGTCTGGTGATGGCGGGGGCCGTGGTGTCGCTGGTCCATATGGCCGGGGTCTCGGGGCGCCTGGCCTGGGGGGCGCTGGCTGACCGCCTGGGTGGCAGCGTGCCGGTGCTGTTCGGCCTGGCTGGCGTCATCGCCGTGATCTTCTTCCTGCTGGCGCTGCTCGGCACCACGGTGCCAACCTGGCTGACGATCACCCTGATGGTGGTTGCCGGCGCCACGGCGGTGGGATGGAACGGCGTCTATCTTGGGGAGGTGGCACGGCGCTGCCATCCTGGTGAGGTGGGTGAGGCCACCGCCGCCGTGCTGGTGCTCACCTACATGGGGGTGCTGGTGGGGCCGGCGCTGTTCAGCCTTATCGTGTGGCTCACCGGTAGCTATTCGGTGGGATTCCTGCTGCCCACGCTGACCGGTGCGCTGGCGGTCTTCTGCCTGTCGAAGTGCGTGAGCAGCGATGCCGCACCGCGCGCCGCATGAGCCGTACTGGCCGCCGATCTACCTGGCCTGTCTCGCCAAGGTGGGTGTGTCATGCTTTCCGCCAGACCGCCATGGCGCGCTATGCTGAAAGTGGCCGATAGTCTTCGTTTAGTGCCAGATCTCAAGGAGAACGCTCATGTTGGATCTGATCCCTCACCCGGCAGACCATGTCGTGGCGATGAAGGCCGGCGGCATCGTGACGGGCAGCGAGCTGCAGCACGCCATTGATGCCATCGAGGCCGCCAAGCGGGATCATCCCGTGATCAGCCTGGTGATCGAGATCGAAAACTTGCGCTTGATGACGCTGACTGCCCTGCTCAAGGACATCGGCTATGGCCTGACTCAGCTCGGTGATCTCGATCACTACCACCGCGCTGCCGTGGTCACAGACCAGGCGTGGATCGAGCATATCGCCCACCTGGAAGAGCGGCTGTTCAAGGCGGTGGAGATCCGCACATTCTCTCGCCGCGAACGCGCGGCTGCGATGGCCTGGGTCAGCGAACTGCCCAGGGGCGCCCATGAGGACCCCGAAGAGGATGGCTACCACGGGGCCTGATCCTGTCCAATAATTGCCTTTGACCGGTGGCTGGTGTCGGGCGTACCTACGCTCTTTTCCGCTCCTCAGATAATGGCGTGGCGTACCCGGGCGGAGACCCACTCCGAGGCCAGCACGGTGACGAAGATCATCAGGAAGATCACGCTCACCTGGTTCCAGGCCAGGCTGTTGATCGCGGAGTTGAGCTGAAGGCCGATGCCGCCGGCACCCACCAGCCCCAGCACGGTGGATTCCCGGATATTGATGTCCCAGCGGTAGACGCTGATGCCGGCAAAGGCGGGCATCACCTGGGGCAGCACGCCGTAGCTCATTACCTGCATCCGTCCGGCCCCCGTGGCGCTGATCGCCTCGACGGGGGTGGGGTGGATCTCCTCGATGGCTTCATAGAGCAGCTTGCCGATGAAGCCGATCGAGCGCAGCGCGATGGCGATGATCCCGGCAAGTACGCCCGGGCCGAGGATGGTCACCAGCAGCATCGCCCAGATCAATGAGTTGATGGAGCGTGACGAGACGATGATCACCAGGGCAAGACTGCGTACCAGCGGATGCGGGGAGGTGTTGCGCGCCGCCAGGAAGGCGACCGGGAAGGCCATGGCGATACCCAGCAGGGTGCCCAGTGTCGCGATGTTGATGGTATCCCACATCGGTTTCCACAGCCGGTGGGCATAGCTCCACTGCGGCGGCAGCATGCGGCTGAGCAGGTCGCTGCCCTGGCGGCCGGCATCCTCGACGAACACCCACATGGTGTTGTCCGAGATCATCTTCCAGCACAGCAGGAACAGCGAGGCGCCGGCCAGCCAGGCCAGGTAGCCCAGCCACTGGGCTCGTGTGGTGCGTAGACGCCAGGTGGGCGTGCCCTGGGGTGTCGTCGAAACGGGCATGGGTCACTCCTTTTCAAGAAGATGCAATGAGCGAGCGGAATGAAGCGCAAGGCGCTCGAAGCGCAAGAGCCGGAGCATATGGGGTATATGTGAGGCATCTGAGCATTCGAGCAACACAGCGATTCGTGCGCGCAGCCATTGCATCACTGAGTCCAGCGGCGCACGTGACTGGAGCTGTACTCACACAGCAGCACAATGCCGATGATGATCAGCAGGATGGCCGCCGAGGTGTCGTACTCGTAGCGGCTGATCGAGGTGTTGAGCGTGGCGCCGATGCCACCGGCACCGACGATGCCGATCACCGCCGACTCGCGGAAGTTGATATCCAGGCGATACATGGAGAGACCGATCAGGCGCGGCATGACCTGAGGCTGCACGGCGTGATTCATGGTCTGCCACCAGCTCGCCCCGGTGGCGCGGACTGCCTCCACCTGGCGCCAGTCCAGATCCTCGATGTCCTCGGCCAGCAGCTTGGCCATGAAACCGATGGTGGCGAAGGCCAGGGTGATCATGCCGGCGAGCGGGCCGAAGCCGAACATCACCACGAAGAGGATTGCGATGATGATTTCCTGGAAGGTGCGCGACACCGTGATGATGCCTCGGCACAGCAGGTAGACCGGCCAGGGGGCGATATTGCGGGCCGCACCCAGCCCCACGGGGATGGCCACTGCCACCCCGATCACCGTGGAGGTCAGCGTCATGGTCAGGCTTTCCAGCAGACCATTGACGATATCGGTGCGCCGGCTGACGAAATCCGGCTGGGCGAAGGCCGAGAGGAAGTTGAGCCCGCGGCTGGCACCCTCGGCGACGCGCGCCCAATTGACGTCCACGGTAGAGAGCGCCAGCATCAGATAGACGACCGCTCCGATGGCGAGCCCCCAGCGCAGCTTGGACTCGGCGATGAAGGGCAGTCGCCGCCACCGGCCCTGGCTGGCGAGTGCTTGGCGACTCATCGGGCGCCTCCCGTGGCTAGATTGGGGACCCGGTCAGGGGCCAGGCTCGGGGTCAGCGAGGACGGCTTCGCCGAAGGCTGGTGTGCGATAGCCGAAGGGTGCTCCTCCTCCTCCGCGGCCTGTGTGTCCCAGTCCTCTTCGCCATAGATGGTAGTGAGGATCTCGGCGTTCAGCTCGGTGGGTTTGCCATCGAAGACGATTTCGCCGGCCCGCAGCCCGACGATGCGGTCGGCGAACTGGCGCGCCAGCGCCACATCGTGGATGTTGATGATCGCGGCCAGCTCGCGCTCGGCGCATAGCTCGCGGATCAGCCGCATGATCTGGCGCGAGGTCTTGGGATCGAGGCTCGCGGTGGGCTCGTCGACCAGCAGCAACTGGGGACTCTGCAGCAGGGCACGGGCGATGCCGACCCGCTGTCGCTGGCCGCCGGAGAGCGCATCGGCACGCTTGTCCAGCGCGTGTGCCAGGCCGACCCGCTCGAGCAGGCGGAACGCCTCGGCCACGATCTCCCGGGGGTAACGACGCAGGAAGCTGCGCCAGAAGCCCACGTAACCGAGCCGCCCGGAGAGCACGTTTTCCATGACCGTCAGGCGGTCCACCAGGGCGTACTCCTGGAAGATCATCGCCATGGCGCGACGGGCCTTGCGCAATTGCTGCCCGGATAGCAGGGTCAGTTCGGTATCGCCCAGCCGGATACTGCCCTCGCTGGGCTCCACCAGGCGATTGACGCAGCGAATCAGGGTGCTCTTGCCGGCACCCGAGGGGCCGATCAGGGCGAGCACCTGGCCGCGGGGCAGGGCCAGGTCGATATTGGTCAGCGCACGGTCCCCGGTGGGGTAACGCTTGCAAACACTGGATAGTGTCAACATGAGCCTTCTCCGTTATCGATGAACGAAGGCCGGGAAGGAGCTTCCCGGCCGGTGCAGATCATCCGTTCCGGGCTCAATCGCAGTCGTAGGTGACCCCGTTCGCCTCGGCGATGGTACGGATGACCTCCCAGTTCTCCCGATAGGTGATGGGAATGAACTGCGCTTCGCCGGAGTTGGCGAACTCGGCCTGCAGTGCGCTGCCTTCCCAGTCGTAGCTGAAGAAGGCGTCCTGGACCTTCTCGACCAGTTCCGGATGAAGGTTGTAGGCATGGCCGTATGCTGTCGTGGGGAAGGTGTCGGAGGTGTAAATGATGTCGTAGTCACCCTCGTCCACCACGCCGCGTGAGATCATGCGTCGGGCGACAGAGTTGGCGATGGCAGCGGCATCGTAGTCCTTGTTCACCACGCCGAGGATCGAGTTGTCGTGGCTGCCGGAGAAGGCCGCCTCGAAGTGCTCGCCAGTCACCAGGCCGTATTCGGAGCGCAGCAGTGCCGAAGGGGCGCGATATCCCGAGTTCGAGGTCTCTGAAGTGAATGCCAGGTTGCGTCCCTCCAGGTCCTCGACGGACGCGATGCCGCTGCCGGGATAGGTGATGATCTCCATCTCGTAGCCGAAGGAGCCATCCTCGGCGGCCATCATGGTGAAGGGCACGAAACCGGAGCAGTTGACCGCTACCGGCACGCCGCCGGTATTGAAGCCGGCCACATGCAGGCGACCGGCGCGCATGGCCTCCAGCTGGGCGGAGTTGGACTGGACCGGGAAGAACTGCACCCGCTTGCCGGTCGTCTCTTCCATATGCTCCAGGAAGCCGGCCCATACTTCGGCATAGACCGCGGGGTCCTCCACCGGGGTGTAGGCGAAGACCAGCGTATCGGGGTCGACCCACTGGGACTCGTCGGTGGGGCTGTCCGCAACCATGTCGCCGTCCTCATCGATGAAGCGTGACGACAGATCGGCACTGGCCTGGAAGGCGGTGAAGGCAAGGGCGCCGGCAAGGGCGGTGCCGATCAGGGTGCGGGGTAGGGTGGCCAGGGGCCGGTTCTGGAGTGCGGTCGTCTTGGGTCGCATCGGTCTCACCTGCTGAACGGGAATGAATGACAGGCGTCATCTTGGCGGCCGGTTGTGACGGTGTCGGGTCAGGGGCGTGTCGATGGGATGAAGAAGGGATGACGCTTCTTCTAGCCGGCCAGGTGAAGGCTCGCCAAGGCGAATGCCCATCCGATGGCCGCCCCGGCCACCACGTCGCTGATGTAATGCAGACCGAGACCGACCCGTGACAGGGCGATCAGTGCGACCCAGACCGGCCAGTCTCCCAGCTTGCTGGCAAGCCGCAGTGTGGCAAGCCAGGGTCGGTGGAGGCTGAGGCGCGCAATGCGTCGACAAGCTGCCACTCAAGCAGATCGAGGCGGTCAAATAGTGCAGGAGCGCGTGGGCGCATGGGTGGTCTCCCGTGCCTGTTCGAGGAGTGACAGGAAGGTATCGGCAATAGCAGGCCAGTGGCAGCTCAGGGCGCGCTGGCGAGCTGCCCGGCCCAGTCGCGCATAGCGGGCGGGCTGCTGGCAGAGTGCGGCGGCGGCCTCGCAGAAGCGCTTGCCGTCATGGGGTGCGATGACGACGCCGTTGATGCCGTCGTCGATCAGTTCGGCAGCGGCTGCATGGTCATAGGCCAGCACGGCCAGGCCGCTGGCCATGGCCTCGGACACCACGTTGCCCCAGGTTTCCGACAGAGAGGGAAAGATGAACAGATCGGCGCTGGCATAGTGGCGAGCCAGCTCATGCTCTGGCAGGAATCCGGTGAAGTGGGCCTCGGGAAGCGCCTTTTCCAGGGAGCGACGGGCGGGTCCATCACCCACGATGACCAGCCCCATATCCGGTCGGGCCAGACGCATGGTGTGAAAGGTCTCTTGCAGCAGGTCGAGATTCTTCTCCGAGGCGAGCCGGCCGACATGGAGAGCGACCGGTACGTGATCGTCGCTACCCCAGGCGCGTCTCAGTTCGGCGTCGCGGTGGATGGGCGAGAAGCGTTCGCCATCGACACCTCTTCCCATCACGTTCAGGTTGAGAAAGCCTCGTTCTGCCAGCGCCTCGGCCTGGCGGTGCGTGGGAACCAGGGTGGCGGTGCAGCCGTTGTGAAAGCGACGCAAGGCCCCGAGCAGGACCGGCGCCAGCCACGGCACACCATAGTCGCGACAGTAGTGGTCGAAGTTGGTATGCCAACCGGCTACCACCGGAATGGAAAGCCGCCGGGCAGCACGCCTGGCCGACCAGCCCAGCGGCCCTTGGGTCGCGAGGTAGACGACATCGGGGCGCTGCTTCTGCCAAAGCTGCAGCAGGCGACGGGTGGCGGGCATGCCGGCACGAACGTCCCGGTAGCCGGGCAGCGGGATACCACGGACCTTGAGCTCGGCCTGCATGCCGGGCGTGCGCCCCTTTCGCCTGCCGGGTGCATACGGCTCGGGGCGAATGAGCTGCAGGGCCACATCCCTTGCCAGAAGTTCCCGGCTCAACTGATGAAGCGTGTTGGCCACGCCGTTGATATCGGGCGACCAGGTTTCGCTGACCAGACAGATACGCATGGGCTCCTCGTCATTCGCCGGCCCGGTGGGGAGCCTGTCGGACTTAACGCTGATCTACTACGAGATCCGGCCTTTCGGTCAATTTCATTCGATCTGATTCGTTAAATAGCGGGCTATTCGCCTCATCAGATCGATAAACTTGTCTCGAAATCCAAATCTCTCGTGACGATCGGTCAAATCCGACAGGCTCCTTAGGGCTCCTGGCGACAAGGCTGACACCGAGGGATGACGGTCAGGCGACAGTGCCGTGATGAAGGTATGACGCTCGTGTCGCCCCATTACACCCTGGTCCACCATTGTCGGCTCGCGAAACGTGGCCAAATCCACGAAGCTTGACCCTCAAGCTGCCCGGAGTCCGCCATGAAGCATTCCCCCGCCTATCGTCTTGCCGCCACGATCCTGCACGGTTTCGACGAGTACCGTTCGCGCTTCAAGGAGATCACCGCCGATGCCAGCCGGCGCTTTCGCGATGCCGCATGGCGGGAGGCTCAGCAGGCCTCTGCGGAACGAATCGACCTCTACGACGAAAAGGTCGAGGAGACTCTCGACAGGCTCAAGCGATCATTCGCGGACGAGGATCTGACCCACTGCGAATGTTGGCGAGAGGCCAGGAATCACTACGCGGAGCTGATCAGCCAGCGTCTCGACTACGAGCTGGCCGAAACCTATTTCAACTCGATGTTCTGCTCGATCTTCCATCATCGCCATATCCGCAACGACTGGATGTTCGTCTACAGCTCCCGGGATGCGGCGGCGCACCACTCGGGAATCGAGCGGTGTCGTCGCCTGCCGGTGGAGGGGAAATGGGAGGAGGCCATCCACTGGGCACTGACGGAAGCGCCCTTCGAGACCTCCTTCGACAACCTGCAACGCGATACGCGGCTGGCCGCCGAATTTCTGCGCGGCCACCTGCCGGCCGCCATTCTCGAGGCGCCGGATACCGAGGTCGAACTGCTCAAGAGCGTCTTCTACCGGAACAAGGGCGCCTACCTGGTGGGTCGCATACGGGGCGGCGGCGAGCAGATCCCGCTGGTGCTGCCGGTGCTGCACGACGAGGGGCAAGGTTTGCACCTGGATACGGTGCTCATCGAGTCTGACGAGGTGTCGATCATCTTCTCCTTCACCCGCGCCTACTTTCAGGTGGAGGTGCAGGTGCCCGGCGAGTTCGTTGATTACCTGCAGGAGTTGATGCCCGACAAGCCCGAAGGGGAGCTGTACGCCTCGATCGGTTTCTTCAAGCATGGCAAGACGGAGTTCTTTCGCGCACTCAACCGGCAGGTGGCCAAGCGGGAGGACAAGTTCATCATCGCGCCAGGGGTGCGTGGCATGGTCATGACGGTATTCGTGCTGCCGTCGTTCCGCACGGTCTTCAAGATCATCAAGGATCGCTTCGACCCTTCCAAGCGGATGAGCCGGGATAACGTCCGTGAGAAGTACAGCCTGGTCAAGCGTCACGACAGGGTCGGTCGCATGGCGGATACCCAGGAGTTCTCCAACTTCATCGCCCGCAAGGATCACTTCGCGCCGGAGTGCCTGGAGGAGTTGCTCGCGGTGGCCCCCTCCAACGTCCAGCTCAAGGGTGACAAGGTCACCATCAAGCACTGCTATACGGAGCGGATGATGACACCGCTCAACATCTACCTGGAGGAGTGCGATGAAGCCGAGACACGGGCCGTACTCAAGGATTATGGCAATGCCATCAAGCAGATGGCAGCAGCCAATATCTTCCCCGGTGACATGCTGCTGAAGAACTTCGGCGTCACCCGCCATGGACGGGTGATCTTCTACGACTATGACGAGGTCTGCTATCTCACCGAGTGCAATTTCCGCCATATTCCGGAGCCGATGTATCCCGAGCAGGAACTCTCCGATGAACCCTGGTACTCGGTGGGACCAAATGATATTTTTCCGGAGGAGTTCGGCCCCTTCCTGTTTGCCGATATTCGGCTGCGCAAGCTGTTCTATGAACTGCACCCGGAGTTGCTCGATGCGGATTACTGGAAGGGGTTGCAGCAGGCCATCCTGGATGGGCGCGTCATCGACGTCTATCCCTACCGCAACAAGCAGCGCTTCGCCAGTAGCGAGGAGAATGGCCTGGTTTATTGAAGCGAACCGCTTCCAGGCCCGCCACTTCAGTGCGTCCGGCAGGCAGCGGCAATGACGAGGCAAGGTATGGCGGAGGAGAGGCGCTCCCATCTGGTGGTCTTTACCGGCTCGGGCATCAGCGCCGAGAGCGGTATCCAGACCTTCCGGGCCAGCGATGGGCTGTGGGCTGACCACCCCATCGAGGCTGTGGCCACCCCCGAAGCCTGGCGCCGCGACCCTCGGCGTGTGCTGGAATTCTACAATACGCGCCGGGCCCAGGTTCGCCGGGCCCGGCCCAATGCCGCCCACAAGGCCCTGGCGGAGCTGGAGAAGCGGGGGTTTCGGGTCAGTATCATCACCCAGAACATCGATGACCTGCACGAGCGCGCCGGTTCCCGCAACGTGCTGCACCTGCATGGCGAAATCCTCAAGGCGCGCTCCACGGTGGATGCCCGAATGCAGTATCGCCTGCCCCGAGGAGGCATCGAGTTGGGCGATATCTGCGACAAGGGGAGCCAGCTGCGCCCGGACGTGGTGTGGTTCGGCGAGAGCGTGCCGCACTTTGCCGAGGCCTGTGAGATCGTCGGCGAGGCCGACCTGCTGCTGGTGGTCGGCACCTCGCTTGCCGTGATGCCCGCCGCTTCATTGCTGGATCATGCTCCCCTGGAGGCCCCCTGCGTGCTGGTGGACCCCGAGGCCGAGACGCTGGCGCCGCCGGGCGTGACCCGCGTCAGCCAGCCCGCCGGCAGGGGGGTGCCAGAACTCGTACGCCACTGGCAGCGGGAGGGGCGGCTGTGGATGCCGGAGACCCTGCTGGGCTAATGCCACTCGGCAAGCGGCCTCTCCCGAAGCGGGGAGCCATGATAGAATGCCGCCCCTCTCAGCACCGCCAAAGGCCCTCATGTCGGACAATACGCCCAGCGATTTCAGCGATCGTGACCCCGCAACGGGTCATCCTCGGCCGCCACGGCGAGAGTTCAAGGGGCGCGGGAGCTTCGTCGAGCGCTGTCCCGGTTGCAACCTGCCGCGCCTCAACTGCCTTTGCCCCTATCGGTTCACGGTGGAGAGTACGGCTCGTGTCTGGCTGTTGACGCACCCCCTGGAGCACCACAAGCCGACCAATACCGGGCGACTGATCCGGGACGTGCTGCCCACCACCGAGGTGTTTACCTGGTACCGTACGACCCCGGACGAGCGATTGCTGGCACTGCTCGAGGATAGCCGCTTCGCCCCCTTCGTGATCTTTCCCGATGATCAGCCCGACTACGCCGACCGCGTGGTGAGCCTGGACGCCGTCGCGAGCGTCAAGAGCGCCGGGAAGACGCCGGTCTTTATCCTGCTCGACGGCACCTGGCGCCAGGCACGGCGGATCTTCCGCAAGAGCCCCTACCTGAAGAACCTGCCGGTGCTGCCGCTGGCCACCGAGCGACTGACCCGCTATCGGCTGCGCAAGCCGGCGTCGGCGGCACATCTCTGCACGGCCGAGGTGGCCGCCGAACTGCTGCGTCAATCGGGGGACACCCTGGCCGGCGACGTACTGGATGACTACTTCGACGCCTTCAACGACAGCTATGCCGCCAGCCGGCGCTTCGAGAAGCTGCTGGCGCCGACGCCCGCCATGAAGCGGCTGCAGAACCGGCGCACCCGGTAAGCCTTCAGTCTGCTGCCTCGGCGACTCGAACGCAGGCGCGCCCCGCCTCCTTGGCCTGATACATGGCCATGTCGGCCCGATGCACAAGTTGGCTCGGTGTGTCACCCGGCTGCCAGGCCGTGACGCCGATGCTGATCGAGACCGGGCCGACTGCAGGGAAGGGTGTCTCTAGCCGGTCCTGGCAGAGGCGAGCCGCCAGCTCGGTGGCCTGGCGCAGGGTGCAGTCCGGGGCGATGATCAGAAATTCCTCGCCCCCCCAGCGGCCCAGGTGATCCGAGGTTCGCAGGCGCGTCTGAACGGTCCGGGCCACCTGTCGCAGCACGCTGTCGCCTGCGTCATGCCCATGGCTGTCATTGATTCGCTTGAAATGGTCGATATCGAACATCAGCAGCGAGCAGGGTTTGCCACCATGCTCGGCTATGGCGAGTTCCGCCTTGAGCAGTTCCTCGATCCGGTGACGGTTGGCAATGCCTGCGACCGGATCGGTGCGGGCCAGGTGCCTGAGCCTGGCATTGCGCTCATGCAGGCGCCTGCAGCGATGCCTGGCCCGCCAGATGGTGATGTCATTGGATAGCATCCTGGCCAGCTCGACAGCGGCATGCTGGTCGGCGGTGGACCAGACGGTGCCGTCGTGGGGCGTCTGGAGGTCATCACTCTGCTGTGCGCCGGTGCGTCGTCCTGTCGGCTGCCGAAACAGCATTAGCCACCCGGCTGGCTGTGCCTCGCTGGCCAGGGGGGCCGCCAGCAGGCCGCTGAAGTCTCCTTGTGGCGGCAAGACCTTGCCGAGCGCGGTATTGGCCAGCCGGTGACTGTGCCACAGGGCATCGGGTGAACAACGGTCGAGATGAGCGGCAAGCTGCTGTAGGGTTTGGGCATGCGGGCGCTTGCCAAGCCCCAGGGCCTTACCTTGATATACTAGGGCGACACCACAGGCCTGGAAGTAGTGCTTGCAGGCCTTGGCGGCTGCCAGCAGTGCGGCGTTGGAGGGTCGTCGCGGTCGGCGAACGCCGATCTGGCCGACCGTTGCCAGCAACTGGCGTCGGCGCAGGGATTCTTCCCGCTCCTGCAGCAGGGCATGGCGCTGGAATGCCGTATGGGTCAACAGCTGCAGCAGCTGTCTAAGCCTGGGTGCCAGGTAGCGGGCCTGACGCCCGTGGCAGGCGATCAGCCCCCAGCGGCGCTGCCCATCGTAAAGGTTGATGACAAGGGCGGTATGCGCCTGCAACTGCCGCAGCCAGTTCCGGTCGCGCACAGGAATCGAGCGTAGCACGGCCTGGGAGAGGTCCAGGGCGTCCGCCCCCGGACCCGTCAGCGGGATGGGGCTTGCCGTGGTGTCGGCGATCAGCCGCAGCGGTGTGCTGCCGGAAAAGAGGCTCCCCGTCGGGCGCGAAAGGCCGACTGGAAAGGCGCCGCATGCCTTGTGGACCGGGTCGGTGGCATCGTCCACCACCAGTCGCTGCAGGTGGCCGTCATCGTCGATGCGATAGGCCTCGGCGGTCTCGAGCCCGGTCAGCTCGCGCAGGGCGGCCAGTAGCAGCGAGAGCACCCTGCCTGGGCAGTCGGCGCCAGCGATGCGTGAACCCCAGCCAGCCAGCCGTTCCGTCAGGTTGTCGGTCAGGATTCCGCATGGCTCCAGCTCCAGGACGATGCTGGTCGCCACACCGTGTGCGGTGACATGTAGTGGCTGTGGGGTGGTTTCGAGCCGGCAGGTGGCGGTACTGGCGCGGCCCTCCTCGCCTTTGCCGAACCGGGAGGCGAGCAGGCCGATGGGCACCGAGCCCAGTACGGCCGATGGAGAGCGGCCGAGTGCCTCGACCGGTGCTTGGCCGAGAAACTGATCCAGATTGGTGCTGGTGAGCATAACGTTGCGCCACCGCTGATCGACGACGATCAGGCAGCCATGGGGCTGGATGGCGCCGGCGGTTCTCGCCAGTACCCTCTGATCGTAGCTCGCATCGAGATCCCTTTGAAGCGAGTCAGGCATGGGGGGTCCTGTTGTGTTTGGTGCCGATGGCCGGGCCTTGCCGCGGCTATCGGGACTGGCATCGATGATCAACTAACACGATGGGAGTTAACCATTGGTTGCTATATTATATCAACTCCAGTTTAACTGCGAGTGCAACCCGCGCGGCACATTCGCCGCATGAACGAAAAAACCGCCTTCGCCGAGCGCCTGGCCACCGCGATGCGTGCAGCCGGGTATGAGCCTCGGCCCGCTGTACTCGAGCGTGAATTCAATCTGCGCTACTGGGGCAAGCCTGTCACCCTGCAGGGGGTGCGTCGCTGGCTTTGTGGCGAGACCCTTCCCAAGCAGGAGAAGCTCCAGGTACTGGCGGAGTGGCTGGGGGTCGAGCCTCAGTCCTTGCGCTATGGGGAGGCCGCCGGGCTGCAGATACGCGAGGCCCGGGGCCGCTGGGAGGCATCGATCAGTGGCGAGGAGCGCCAGGTGTTGCAGCGCTACCTTGCGCTGCCGGTTGCGCAGCGCAAGGTGGTGGCTCAGGTCATCGAAGCGTTCTCGAAGGCCTGTAGCAAGCACCCGGATGAGGGCGGGGACGGCGCGAAAGAGCGGTAACGCGCTTCGTCAACTGCCGAGCAGCGCGCCGGCGATGCGGAAGCCGGCGACCCAGGTGCCAGCCGCCGAACCCAGCGTGGCGAACAGGAACACCAGCAGGGTTCGTGAGACCCGGTTACGCCACCATCCTTTCAGTTCGGTGACATCGTGGCGCAGGGTCGAGAAGTCCTGCACCTTGGGCTTGCGCATCCACAGCTCTACACCGGCGGCGACGAAGCCGGCGCCGATGGTCGGGTTCAGCGAGGTGAGCGGGGCCGCGACCATGGTGGCCAAGACCGTGACCGGGTGCGCCAGGGCGATCAGCGTGGCGAGGCCCGAGAGAATGCCATTGATCAGGAACCACTCGCCGACCAGCTGCCAGCCCAGTTCGGTATTGCGCGAGAAGCCGATGGCGAAGCCTGTCAGCACCAGCGCCGTGATCAGCCAGGGGAGTGAGCGCCACAGCTTTGACGGCGGCGGCGTGACTTCCAGCTTCTCACGCTCTTCCCGGGGCGAGACGGGTAGGGGTTCGCTGAAGCGCTCGGCCATGCCCTTCATGTGCCCGGCGCCTATCACCACCAGCACATTGCGATAGCGTCCGGGAGGGGCCTGCTCGGCCAGGCGCATCACCATGTAGCGGTCGCGTTCGGTAATCAGCGGAATGTAGAGTGACTCGGACTCGGCGGCGAACTCGCTGAAGGTGGACTCCAGCACGTCACCCTCCTTGAGTCGCTCGATTTCTTCGGGCTTGACCTCCTGACGTGACAGCACACTGCCAAGCAGCCCGGTGAACAGCGACATGCGCTGCCACCAGGGGACGTTATGGTAGATGCGTTTGAGGGTGATGCCCACGTCACGATCGATAAGCAGTAGGGGGAGCTCGTGTCGTCGGGCCTCCTCAAGGGCGGCACGCATCTCGGCGCCTGGCTCGATGCCGGACTGCTCGGCAACTCGCTGTTGAAAGGCGCCCAGCGCCAGGCTGGCAGCCACCATGCCGGCCTTTCCCTGGCGAAAGATCTCGAACAGGTCCTGCTTGGCCAGGGCGTCCGGGTCGCTGAGGTTCTGGTGGCGAGAGTCGCAAAGCTCGATTGCCACGGCATCGAACTCACCGGAACCGATCAGGCGGCGCACGTCATCGGCGCTCTTTGCCGAGACATGGGCGGTGCCCAGCAGGGTATAGCGGGTCCCGCCCACTTCGATGACTTGGCGCGGGCCGCTGAAGTCGCCGTCCTGGCTGGGGTCGGTCACAGTGTCCTGGGAGTGGGTCATGAACGCTCGGGATCGAAAGGGGATGAATGCCCGATTATCCACGAAGCCGGCCCGCGCTCCAAACCCGGTCCGTCAGAAGTCGCATCAGACTTATCCAGGGAGGCGCTGTACAAATAGCCGACGAGGTGAGGCGCAACGCAGCGATTCGCTCGAGTAGGCACTTGTACAGTCCTAACGGCGCCAGAAGGCCGGGGTGAACAGCACCAGCACCGTGAAGATCTCCAGGCGGCCCAGCAGCATGGCAACTACCAGGATCCATTTGCTGAGTGTCGGCATATCGCCATAGTTACCCGAGGCTTCGCCGAGGGCCGGCCCCAGGTTGTTGAGCGCCGAGGCCACCGTCGACCAGGCGGTTACCTGGTCGACGCCAGTGGCCATGACCCCTACCAGCATCAGGAAGAACAGCATCACGTAGACCGAGAAGAAGCCCCACACCGCCTGGGCGATGCCGTCTGGCACGCTCACCTTGCCGATCTTGACCGCGATCACGGCGTTGGGGTGGATCAGGCGCATGATCTCTCGCATGCCTTGCTTCAAGATCAGGATGATGCGAATCACCTTCATGCCGCCGCCGGTGGAGCCGGAGCAGCCGCCGACAAAGGCTGCCACGAACAGCAGGAAGGGCAGTGCGCCCGGCCAGGCCGAGAAGTCCGTCACGCCGAAACCGGCGGTGGTGGCTACCGATACCACCTGGAAGAGACCGTGCCGCAGGCCCCGCTCGGTTTCATAGGTACCGGTGAGCCACAGGGAGACCACCGTGATCGCTGTCAGGCCGGCCAGGAACATCAGCAGGAAACGGGCTTCCGGATCCTGAAAGTAGTGACGAATTCGTCGTCCACGCCAGGCCAGGAAATGCAGGCTGAAGCTCATTGCCGAGACGATCAGGAAGAACACGCAGATAAGCTCGATGGCGGCGCTGTCGAAGTGGCCGATGCTGGCGTCATAGGTGGAGAATCCGCCGATGGCCACGGTGGAGAAACTGTGGCCCAGGGCATCGAACCAGTTCATGCCGGCGGCCATGTAGGCCAGAAAACAGGTGATGGTCAGGGCGGCGTAGATGTACCACAGGGCCTTGGCCGTCTCGGTAATGCGCGGAGTGAGCTTGGAGTCCTTCAGCGGTCCGGGAATCTCGGTACGGTAGAGGGCCATGCCCCCGACCCCCAGGGTCGGCAGGATCGCCACAGCCAGTACCACGATCCCCATCCCGCCCAGCCACTGCAGCTGCTGGCGATAATAGAGGATCGACTCCGGCAGGAAGTCGATGCCGGTGATCACCGTGGCACCGGTGGTGGTCAGCCCCGAGAAGGACTCGAATACGGCATCGGTGAGCGAGAGGGCGGCATCGCCGGTCAACATCAGTGGCAGCGAGCCGAACAGCCCGAGAACGCTCCAGAACAGCGCGGCGATCAGGAAGCCGTCGCGGGTGCGAAGTTCCTTCCGTGCGAGCCGGTTGGGCAGGTACATCACCATCCCGGTGGCTGCGGTGATCATGATCGCGATGGCAAAGGCATCCCACTGGCCGTCGCCGAACAGCAGCGAGATAAGGATGGGCGGCACCAGGGTCAGGCTGAACATCATCAGCAGCATTCCCAGGATGCGCAGGATGATGCGCAGGCTCATGGGAAGAATCTCCTGGCGACAGGCGTGCGAACCATAGGCGCGAAGCAGCAGCGTGACATCAAGAGGCGCCCCGTTGGCATCAGAAGAAGGTCAGGCCGACCTGGAAGAGGCGTTCCACCTCGCGAATGCGGCGCTTGTCGATCACGAACAGGATCAGGTGATCGCCCGACTCCACCACCACGTCGTCGTGGGCGATCAGCACCTCCTTGCCGCGTACCAGCGCACCGATGGTGGTGCCGCTGGGCAGGTCGATATCGCCGATGGCGCGGCCCACCACCTTGGAGGATTGCATGTCGCCGTGGGCGATGGCCTCGATGGCCTCGGCGGCACCGCGGCGCAGCGAGTGTACGTTGACGATGTCGCCGCGGCGCACGTGGGTCAGCAGGCTGCCGATGGTGGCCTGCTGCGGCGAGATGGCGATGTCGATCTCGCCGCCCTGGACCAGGTCGACGTAGGCGGCGTTGTTGATCAGCGTCAGCACCTTCTTGGCCCCCATGCGCTTGGCCAGCATCGACGACATGATGTTGACCTCGTCGTCGTTGGTCAGCGCGCAGAAGATGTCGCAGTCCTCGATGTTCTCCTCTTCCAGCAGCCGCTTGTTGGTGGCGCTGCCGTGCAGCACCACGGTGCGATCGAGACGCTCGGCGAGCACCGTGCAGCGCTCGATGCCGTGCTCGATGATCTTGACCTGGTGGCTGTGCTCGAGGTGTTCGGCCAGCCGCTCGCCGATGTTGCCGCCGCCGGCGATCATCACCCGGCGGAAGTCGCGGTCGACTCGGCGCAGCTCGCTCATCACCGCGCGGATGTCGCGGCGGGCGGCGATGAAGAAGACCTCGTCGTCGGCCTCGATCACGGTGTCGCCGCGGGGAATGATCGGCCGGTTGCGGCGGTAGATGGCCGCCACCCGGGTATCGACGCTGGGCATGTGGCGGCGCAGGAAGCCCAGGTCCTGGCCCACCAGCGGGCCGCCGTAGAACGCCTTGACCGCCACCAGCTGCACCAGCCCGCCGGCGAACTCCAGCACCTGCAGCGCGCCGGGGTGCTCGATCAAGCGCCGGATGTGGTCGGTGACCACCTGCTCGGGGCTGATCAGCACGTCGATGGGCACCGCCTCGTGGGCGAACAGCCCCTTGCGGGTGAGATAGGCGGTGGCCCGGACCCGGGCGATCTTGGTGGGGGTGCGAAACAGGGTGTGGGCGACCTGACAGGCGATCATGTTGACCTCGTCCTGGCTGGTCACCGCGATCAGCATGTCGGCGTCCTCGCAGCCGGCCTGGCGCAGCACCACGGGGTAGGAGCCGGGGCCCACCACGGTGCGGATGTCGAGCCGGGTATGCAGCTCGCGCAGCCGCTCGCCGTCGGTGTCCACCACGGTGATGTCGTTTTCCTCGCGGGCCAGATGCTCGGCCAGCGTACCGCCGACCTGGCCGGCGCCAAGAATGATGATCTTCATTGCTGTCGGGTCCGTGAAACGACTCTGCGACGCCGATTTGGCGCCGCAGCATGGTGGCTAGCATAAACCAGCCGTTCACCGGGTAACAGACCGGGCCTTGCGGGAGACATCCTCAGTCCAGGGTGAACCCCACCTTGATCGTCACCTGCCAGTGGCCGACCTTGCCGTTCTCGATGTGGCCCCGCGTGTCCGTTACCTCGAACCAGCGCATGCCGTGCAGGGACTGCGAGGCCTTGGCGAGCGCGCGGTTGATGGCATCCTCGATGCCCTTCTCCGAAGAACCGGTCAGCTCGATGTGCTTGTAGACATGATCGCTCATGTGGGCTCCTTGCTCCTTGGTGGTCGGGAAGGCAGGGCATGATCAACCCTGCCGCTTCAGTCTGGCATAAAAGAAGCCATCGTGACTCTCCGCTTCCGGCAGCAGCTGGCGACCAGCGCCGGCCGGCCGGCCCCAGCTCACTTCCTGGGGCGTGGTGGCGATGGCATCGGCCGTGCGGGCCAGGAACGCCTCGATCTGCTCATCGTTCTCCTCGCGAAGCACCGAGCAGGTGGCGTAGACCATGGAGCCACCCGGGCGTAGCAGCGGCCAGAGGTTGTCGAGCAGGCGTGACTGCAGTTCGACCAGTTTGGGGATATCCGACGACCTTCGTAGACGCTTGATGTCCGGATGACGTCGTATCACGCCACTGCCGGAGCAGGGAGCGTCGAGAAGGATGGCGTCGAAGGGCGTGCCGTTCCACCAGTCCCGCTGGGTGGCGTCGGCGTGCAACAGAGTCGCCGAGAGGCTAAGGCGGGCCAGGGTATCCTCCACTCGGGCCAGACGCGTGTCGTCGCTGTCCAGCGCCAGGAGGTCGACGTCGAACAGCTCCAGCAAGTGGGCGGCCTTGCCGCCGGGGGCGCAGCAGGCGTCGAGCACTCGCCCGCCGGGGCGTGGTGCCAGCACTGGCCCCAGCAGTTCGGCGGCGAGCTGGGCGGCCTCATCCTGGACGCTCACATCGCCTTCGGCAAAGCCGGGCAGTGCCTGGACGTCGCAGGGCGTTTCCAGGACCAGGCCATCGGGTGAGTGCGCACAGAGCCTGGCCTCGTGGCCGGAGTCGATCAGCCTTGCCAGGTACGCTTCCCGGTCGCCGCGGCGACGGTTGATGCGCAGCGTCATCGGCCCCGGCTCATTGTTGGCGGCGGCGATGGTGAGCCAGTCATCGGGCCAGGCCTGGCGCAGCGCCTTGAGCAGCCAGCGTGGATGCAGCAGGGCCACGCCGGGGTCCTTGTCGACTTCGGCCTCAAGCGCTGAGGATTCCCGCTGCAAACGGCGCAGGCAGCCATTTAGCACCTTGGTTGCCCACTCCTTGCCCAGCAGACGCGCTGCGCCGGCGGTTTCGCCCACGGCGGCATGGGCCGGAATGCGCATGTAGAGCAACTGGTGTATACCCAGCAGCAGCAGTGCCTGAACATCGGCATCGCGAGCCTTGAAGGGGGTCTTGAGCAGTTGAGCGGCGAGCGCCTCCAACCGCGGCAGCGTGCGGCAGACGCCGTAGCACATCGCCTTGAATAGGGCGCGGTCCCGGGAGACCACCTGGTGGTCGTCCAGGTCGGCCAGGGACCCCTTGCCGGTGATGACCGGTACCAGTGCGCGTGCGGCGCTGACCCGCACTGCCTGGCCGCCGTCCTGAACGGCCTTGCCTGCGCGGGAGGAGGGCGTCGATCGATGCATCAGGAAGTCTCCTCGAAGGCATGTCCTAAAAGCAGGCCTGGAACCAGGGCCTCGCTGCGGGCGTTGAGCAGGTCACGAACAGCCAGCGGTTTGCCGCCCGGCAGCTGGGCGCGCGTCACCTGCAACACCTCGGTACCCTGCGCGCCGCAGGCGATTCGCAGGGCATCGGGGGCATGCTCGAGCAGGGTGCCAGGAGGCTGGGGCGATTCGCCATCACGGAGGGACGAGGCCGTCGCCATCAACAGGCGCAGGCGCTCCTTGCCATGTGCGCACCAGGCTACCGGCCAGGGATTGAAGGCGCGCACCTTGGCCGCCAGCGTCCCGGCCGGCTGCTGGAAATCCAGTTCGGCCTCGGCCTTGGTGAGCTTGGCGGCGTAGGTAACGCCTTCGGCAGGCTGCGGCGTTGCCGTCATCGCACCGCTCGCCAGGGCGTCCAGCACTTCGACGATGGCCTTGCCGCCGAGCGTTGCCAAGGTGTCATGCAGCTCGCCACCGGTGGTGGTGGCGGTGATCGGAGTGCGCTTCACCAGCAGCATATCGCCGGTATCCAGCCCGGCATCCATCTGCATGATGGTCACGCCGCTCTCATTGTCACCGGCCTCGATGGCCCGCTGGATGGGGGCGGCCCCGCGCCAGCGCGGCAGCAACGAGGCGTGTACGTTGAGACAGCCCCTTGGGGGAATGTCCAGTACCGCCTGGGGCAGGATGAGGCCATAGGCCACGACCACCATGATGTCCGCCTTCAGCACGGCCAGTTCGTCCTGGACTTCCGCCGCCTTCAGGCTCTCCGGTTGCAGCACCGGCAGGCCGTGCTCCAGCGCCAGCCGCTTGACCGGGCTGGCGGCGAGTTTACGACCCCGGCCGGCGGGTCGGTCCGGTTGGGTGTAGGCGGCGATAACGGCGTGGCGGCTCTGGAGCAGCGCAGCCAGGCTGGAAGCGGCGAAGTCGGGGGTGCCGGCGAAAACGACGCGCAGGGGTGGGGACATGATTTCGAAGCCTTGCCAGTGGGCGATGTTTCCCATCATAACGGAGGCAGGCGGAAACGACGAAGGCCGGCGTTATTACACCGGCCTTCAGCAGAAAGTACGAGCTTCAGGCGCCCTGCATCTGCTTATGGCGCTTCTGCATTTTCTTCAGTACCCGGTCGCGCTTGAGTGCGGAGAGATAGTCGACGAACAGCACGCCTTCCAGGTGATCGTATTCGTGCTGAATACAGTGGGCCAGCAGGCCCTCGGCATCGAGCTCATAAGGATTGCCGTCCCGGTCCAGCGCTTTGAGATGAACCTTCAGGGCGCGGGGCACCTCGGCGTAATACTCCGGAATCGAGAGACAGCCTTCGGACATCAGGTCGCGCTCATCGCCGATCGGCGTGTATTCCGGGTTGATCAGCACCAGAGGACTGGCGCGGCTGTCGCTGACGTCCATCACGATGACGCGGCGATGTACGTCCACCTGGGTGGCAGCAAGCCCGATACCGCTGGCTTCATACATGGTCTCGAGCATGTCGTCGACCAGCTGGCGCACCTCGTCATCAACCGCTTCGACCGGCGCCGCCTTGGTGCGCAGTCGCTCGTCGGGGAATTCGAGGATAGGTAATTTGGCCATGGCGTTGGAACCACCGTTATGCTGTCATCAGGGATTCCCTTATTCTAGGGGGCTGCGGCTCGGGGTGAAACCGCCCGATCACCTATTATTTCGATAAAATCAGACTATGACATGTCGCTCAGGTTCCCTGCGGGATGGCCTCAGGGCTTCCGGGATGGGGCGAGAGCAGGGGGAGTTGGGGATGGCGGAATACAACGATAGGGCAAGATACGGCTGGCTGGCTGCTTATTTCAGAGTCGCCTTGATAAGCGGTGTCTGTGTTGCGATGCTGCTTGGCTCGGCGTTGGCTCAGGCCCTCACCTGGCAGGAGGGGCTGCGCGGAGACGCGCCCGAGCGCTATACCGTGGTGCGAGGCGATACTCTCTGGGGTATCTCCGGCCGTTTCCTGCAGCATCCCTGGCAGTGGCCGGAGGTATGGCAGGTCAACCCCCAGATCCGCAATCCGCACCTGATCTATCCCGGCGATGTGGTCTACCTCTATGACTGCAACGGGCGGCCCTGCCTTGGCCTCGAGCGGGGGCAGGGTACCGTTCGGCTTTCGCCCGAGGTGCGGCGAATTCCCACCCGCGAGGCCATCGAGCCGATTCCCCTGGAAGTGATACGCCACTTCCTGCGCGATCATCGAATCGTCGACGACCCAGAGGCCCTGGACGAGCTGGCCTATGTGGTTGCCGGCGACGATCGGCGCATCATCAGCGGGGCGGGAGATCGTATCTATGCGCGTGGCGAGATCGAGCGCGGACCACGATACGGTATCTATCGCATTGGCGAGCGCTACAGCGACGCGACCACCGGCGAGCTGCTGGGCCTGGAGCTGGAGGGCGTCGGCCAGGCGCGGGTCCAGCGCGCCGAGGAGGATATCGTCGTCCTCGAGGTGCTCTCGGCCACCCAGGAGGTGCGCAACAACGACATCATCCTGCCGCTGGAGAGCCGTGAGCTCGTCCGCGAGTTCGTGCCCCGGGCCCCGGATGGCGCGGTCGATGGCCGCATTCTGGCGGCACCCGGCGGCGTGCGCTTCATCGGGAGGCTGCAGGTGGTGGCGCTGGACCGCGGCCGCCGCGACGGCCTGGAAGCCGGCCACGTGCTACAGGTCGAGCAGCAGGGTGAGCGGGTCAACGACCCGCGCAGCGGCGAGATCCTGCGGCTGCCGGGTAACGAGGCGGGCCTGATCATGGTTTTCCGCCCCTACGAGAAGATGAGCTATGGCCTGGTCATGCGGGCATCTCGCACGCTGGAAGTCGGCGACCGGGTGCATAATCCCCGCCATGGGCGGGGGGTGGCGCAGCGGTGAGAGCGGCGTCATCGGACAGGCGGGATTGGCTGGCGGTGATGCGGCTGCCGGGCATGGGCGCGACACGCCTGGCCGAACTGATAGCGACGGAGCCGACCTGGCCCGATGGGTGGCTGGCGCGACTGCCACGGCAGGCCGCAACGGCGCTGCGGCTATGGCTCGATCACCCTTCCCGTAGCCCCCTCGATGCCCTGGTCAATGCCGACCTGGCCTGGCTCGATGCCGACCCGGCCCGGCATCTGCTCTTCCCCGGTCATCCGGCCTGGCCGACGCTGCTCGGCCAGATCGCCGACCCTCCGCCGGTGCTCTGGGCCCTGGGCGATCTCGACGCACTCCTGCCCCCCGGGTTGGCGATCGTCGGCTCACGCCGACCGACCCGTGAAGGCCTGACGAATGCGGCGGCCTTCGCCCGCGAGCTGGCCGCCCGGGACTGGTGCGTGAACAGCGGCCTGGCGCTGGGCATCGACGGGGCTGCGCAGCATGCTGCTCTGGAGGCCGGCGGGCGCAGCGTGGCGGTGCTGGGCTGCGGTGTCGATGTGATCTATCCGCCCCGTCATGCCGGGCTCTACCACCAGCTGCTCGATCGCGGCGGCCTGGTACTGTCGGAACACCCCCCCGGTACCCGGGCGCGGCCGGGCTTCTTTCCCCGCCGCAACCGCATCGTCACCGGCCTCTCTCTCGGCGTGCTGGTGGTGGAGGCCGCCGAGAAGAGCGGCTCCCTGGTGAGTGCGCGGCTGGCCACTGAACAGGGCCGCGAGGTCTTCGCGCTGCCTGGTTCGATCCACAATCCCCAGGCCAGGGGCTGCCTGCAACTGATACGCCAGGGTGCGGTGCTGGTGCGCCGGCTGGAGGATATTCTCGAGGAGCTGACCCACTGGGCGGCGCCTTCCTTCACCTCGCTTTCCACCCCCGCCCAGTCGTCTGCTGCCCCGGGGCCGCTCGATACCGGCGGCGACCCGCTGCTGCGCTGGCTCAGCGACTCCCCGTCACCGCTGGATGCACTCGTCGCGCTGACAGGCCTGGCCGTGCCCGACTGCCAGCGTCGCCTGCTGGAACTCGAGCTTGAAGGCCAGGTGGCGCAGGCACCGGGCGGCTGGGTGCGCCTGCCGGGCGCTGCCCAGGCGTGATAGCATATTGGCCGGCCGATATCCGTGTCTTGCCGGCCGGATGTAGGGAGCCGTAATGTCTGTGTTCGTAACGTCGAGGGCCAACCCGGTATGCCTCAGGTAACGTCAGTTTCCAACGCCGTGGCCGCACTGCGTGCCGGCGGCGTGATCGCTTATCCCACCGAAGGCGTCTGGGGGTTGGGCTGCGACCCCGACAACGACGCAGCCGTGGCGCATCTGCTAAGGCTCAAGCAGCGCGACCCGGCCAAGGGGTTGATCCTGATCGCAGCAAGCATCGAACAGTTCACGCCCTGGCTCGAGGGTCTGCCCCTGGAGCTCCATGCGCCGCTGGTCTCCACCTGGCCTGGGCCCCATACCTGGCTGGTGCCGGACAACGGGCGCACCCATGCGCTGGTGCGTGGCGCGCATGACTGTGTGGCCCTGCGGGTCAGTGACCATCCCGGGGTGGTGGCGATCTGCGAGGCCTTCGGTGGCCCCCTGGTGTCGACCTCGGCCAATCGTGCCGGCGAAGCCACTGCACTGAGCGCCGAAGAGGTCCAGGAGGCCTTCGGCGACGAGCTCGACGCCATCGTCGAGGGTGCGCTGGGCGGGCTTGACCGCCCCAGCACCATTCGCGACCTGGTCAGCGGACGGGTGCTGCGCGCCTGAGGCGTGCCTGGCGAATCGAAGGACTGGAGCAAGGAGCCTCTCATGGCAGGTGCCAACCTCGAAGACGTCAAGACTTACCTGCTCGACCTCCAGGAACGCCTTTGCCGGACGCTGGCTGCGGAGGACGGCGGGGCGTTGTTCCATGAAGACAGCTGGCAGCGAGAAGCCGGGGGCGGTGGCCGCTCCCGGGTGCTCGAGCATGGGCGGATCTTCGAGAAGGGCGGGGTCAATTTCTCCCATGTGTACGGCGACCTGTTGCCTCCCTCGGCCACCGCCGCCCGCCCCGAGCTGGCCGGGCGCGGCTTCCAGGCCGTGGGCGTCTCCTGGGTAATGCATCCCGAGAATCCGCATGTGCCGACCAGCCATGGCAACGTCCGTTTCTTCATCGCCGAGAAGGAAGGGGAGACGCCGGTCTGGTGGTTCGGGGGCGGCTTCGATTTAACGCCCTTCTACCCGGTTCACGAGGACGTGCTGCACTGGCATCGGGTGGCGCGGGACGCCTGTGCGCCCTTTGGGGATGACGTCTATCCTCGCTTCAAGGCGTGGTGTGACGACTACTTCTATCTCAAGCACCGCGAGGAGACCCGCGGCGTCGGTGGCCTCTTCTTCGACGATTTCAACGAGTGGGGCTTCGACCGCAGCTTTGCCTTCCAGCGCGCCGTCGGCGACGCCTTCCTCGACGCCTACCTGCCCATCGTGCAGCGCCGGCGTGACATGTCCTGGAACGCGCGCGAGCGTGATTTTCAGCTCTACCGTCGCGGCCGCTACGTGGAGTTCAACCTGGTGTGGGACCGCGGCACCCTGTTCGGGTTGCAGAGCGGTGGACGCACCGAGTCGATCCTGATGTCGATGCCGCCCCTGGCCCGCTGGGAGTACGACTGGCAGCCCGAGCCCGGCAGCGCCGAGGAGCGGCTCTATCGAGATTATTTGCGACCTCGCGACTGGCTGGGGGAAAGCGCTGAATGAGCATCTGCGCGACCGAATCGCTGCGTTACGCGGTGCTGGTGCGCCAGCCCGGTCGGAATCCTCACCTATAACCCATAGGCTCCGGTTGCTGCGCTCCGGGCGCCTTGCGCTTCATGTCGCTCGTTGGCTATTCAGGCGCTTCCCGTATTTGAGGAGATCCCATGACAGACCGCTACTGCGTCTTCGGCAACCCCATTTCGCATTCGAAGTCACCGGTGATCCATGCCGCCTTTGCCGAGCAGACCGGTGAGGCTATCGACTACTCCGCCATCGAGGCGCCGCTGGACGATTTCGCCGGTGCCTGGCACCGCTTCATGGCTGAAGGGGGGCGGGGTGCCAACGTCACAGTGCCGTTCAAGGAGCAGGCGTTCGCGCTTTGCGACACGCTGAGCGATCGGGCCCTGCGGGCCGGCGCGGTTAATACACTGATAGTTGGCGCTGATCAAGACAGCACCCACGGTGATACCACCGACGGGGTCGGCCTGGTACGCGACCTGTTCCATCACGACGTTGTCCTCAAGGGGCGCCGCATCCTGGTGCTGGGTGCGGGCGGTGCAGTGCGCGGCGTGCTGGAGCCGCTGTTGGCGGCCGGGCCGGCCAGCGTACTGGTGGTCAACCGTACCGCGGCCAAGGCCGCTGCCCTTGCAGCGGACTTTCAGGACCTGGGCACGATCCAGGGGGGAGGATTCGAGGCGGCGACAGGCCAGTTCGACCTGGTGGTCAACGGTACCAGCGCGAGCCTGGCGGGCGAGCTGCCGCCACTGCCGGAGACGCTCTTTGCGCCGGGTGCGACGGCCTACGACATGATGTATGGCGCCGAGCCCACGGTGTTCTTGCGCTGGGCCAGTGGGCTTGGGGCCATGCCGGTCGACGGGCTGGGCATGCTGGTGGAGCAGGCCGCGGAATCATTTCTGCTTTGGCGCGGCAAGCGTCCGCTGACCGAGTCGGTGAAATATGGACTGCGGCTCGATTTGCAAACGAAGTAAGCGTTTAATCCGAGGTTTGACACCTTCAACGCTGCTTCCTACGGTTGGTGCGTGATATTCATGCAATGCATAACCATGGCATGAAAACCTATTTCAACCCGAGGTGGCAGTAGTGAAAACCATCAACAACAATATTTTCGCGAGAAAGCTCTTGGCTGGTGCGGTAGGGCTTGGGCTGACTACCCTGGCCTTCTCGGCCACGGCTCAGGAGCCGGTCCCCCCGATCAACCTGATGACCACCACCGAGTCCTATGACCCGATTCGCTATGAGGCGGCCTTCATCATCGCCGAGCGCTGGCGTGAACTGGGGCTCGAGGTCAATGTCCAGCCCACCGAGTTCAGCACCGCCCTGGAGCGCTTCTACGACCAGCAGGACTTCGACGTCACCATTCTCGGCTGGAGCGGTCGCACCGACAGGCTCGATCCCCAGTTCTTCCTGAGCACCCTGGATTCCCGCCAGGCGCACCCGGGCGGCAACAATCCGGGGGGCTATGAAAATCCCGAGTTCGATGAGCTGTTCGACCAGCAGTCCCAGTCCTTCGACATGGACGAGCGCCAGCGCCTGGTGCAGGAGATGCAGGCGCTCTACAAGCCGGACATGCCGGTGGCGGTGCTCTTCCACCGCGATGAGGTGGTGGCCTTCAATCACGACGCCTTCGAGGGCATCAACCCCATGGCAGGTGAGGGCCTTTATAGCGAGTGGGGCCCCATGGAGGCGACGCCGGTCGGGGATCGCAGCACGCTGCGTATCGGCGGACCCCAGGAGCCGGACAACCTCAACCCGCTGGCCTCCACCTCGGTCTGGGGCTGGAAATGGATGCGCCTCTACTACGATCGCCTGGTCCGCCTCTCCGCCGACGTGGAGCCGCTACCCTGGGCCGCAGAGTCGGTGGATCAGGTGGATGAGACCACCATCGCCGTGACCCTGCGCGACGGGATGACCTTCCATGACGGCGAGCCGGTCACCGCCGAGGACGTGGCCTTCACCTGGAACTACTATCTGGACCAGGACTACAGCTACTTCAACTCCTACCTGGCCGCCCTGGACAACGCCGAGCAGATCGACGATCTCACCGTGCATTTCCACCTGAGCGAGCCCTCGGCCTCGTTTGCCAGCATCTCGCTGTCGCAGATCCCGATCCTGCCCAAGCACATCTGGGAAGGCATCGAGGATGCGTCCACCCTGTCGCCCTCCGATACGCCCACCGTCGGCTCCGGTCCGTTCGTGCATGAGCGTTTCGATCGGGGCGAATTCATGGCGTTGAGCAAGTTCGAGGATCACTTCCACGCCGACGAGATCGCCGTGGATGGCGTCGAATTCATCATCTATGCGGACATGGAGGGCGTCTACACCGGCCTGCAGACCGGCCAGATCGACGTTACCGCCTGGCGCATGGAGCCCGGCCAGATCGGCCTGGCGGAGGGCGAGGAGCACCTCACCGTGGTCAACGTGCCGGACTTCGGCTATTTCCACATGACCTACAACCTGCGCCGCGAGCCGATGAGCGATCGTGCCATGCGCCGGGCCATGACCATGGCTTCCGATCGTGAGCGGATGGTCAACGTGCTGCTCGATGGACGCGGCGAGGTGGGTTCCAGTGTGATCGCCCCGGTCAACACCTTCTGGAACGAGCCCTTCGTCGAGCGCTTCGACTTTGACATGGATGCCGCCCGTGCGGAGCTGGAAGAGGCGGGTTATTCCTGGGACGACGAAGGTCGTCTGCTCAAGTAACCCACTCTTCCAATCCTAACCCGCGTACGTCGCCACTCCCCACCGCCTACCAGGCGGTGGGGAGCGTACAGTCGTCAACAGCGAGCATGCCATGTCGTCACGCAGAAGTTATCTGATACGCCGTGTGCTACACGGCTTCATGGCGTTGTTCATCATCGCCACGGTACTGTTCTTTCTCTTCCGCCTTGGACTTCCCGACCCGACTGCTGCCCTGATCACCGAAGGGCTGAATCCCGCGGAGCGCGAGCAGATTCGCGCCAGCTTCGGGCTCGATCGGCCTATCTGGGAACAGTATTTCATCTACCTGGCCAATATTGTCCAGGGTGATTTCGGCTACTCCTTTCACTATCGCGCCCCGGTGGCCGACATCATCTGGGAGCGGCTCGGCAATACCATGATCCTGATGCTGCCCGCCATCATCCTGGCTTATGGCATCGGTGCCCCCCTTGGCGCCTGGCTCTCCTGGCGGCGCGGTAGCCGCATCGATACTTCCGGCATCTTCGTCGGGCTGATGTTCCGCTCGGCGCCCATGTTCTGGACCGGCATGATCGCCATCCTGTTTTTCGGGATCGGACTGGGCTGGCTGCCCACCAGTGGCATGCGCACACTGCCCTACGAGGCCTCTAGCTTCCTCGACAAGATATTCACGCTGGATTTCCTGCATCACCTGATTCTGCCGGCGCTGGTGGTGGCGCTCTACTACCTGGGCTCGCCGCTGCTGATCATGCGCAACACCATGCTCGAGGTATACGGCGAGGATTTCATCGAGATGGCCCGCGCCAAGGGGCTGCCGGAGCGGCGCATTCTCTACGCCCATGCGGCCCGAAATGCCCTGTTGCCGGTGGTGACACAGCTGGCGGTGACCATCGGGCTTGCCGCCGGTGGCCAGGTGGTGGTCGAGGTGGTGTTCTCCTGGCCTGGACTAGGCCGCGAGATACTCAACTCGGTACGTACCTCGGACTTCCCCCTCGCCCAGGCCAGCTTTCTGGTGATGGCGGCCTTCGTGGTCACCCTCAACCTGCTGGTGGACATCCTCTACACCATGCTTGACCCGAGGGTGAGCTTCAAATGATGCGATCCAGATTCCTCAAGAGCGCGCAGGAACCGCTGCGCGCCATTATCGGCGACCGACTGGCCATGATCGGCCTGGTGGTTCTGCTGTCGATCATCGCGATGGCGCTGTTTGCGCCATTTCTTTCCACCCATGAGCCACTCTCGGTCAACGAGCGGGAAGAAGGCTCGCTGTTGACGCGCACGGTGGAGGACGGTCAGGTGCGCTGGGTGCAGGAGGCTGCCCTGGGTGGCCGCACCCTGAATGCGGCTGACTACCGCGACGGTATCGGCATGGCGGTAGGGCGCGACGGCGCGGTATGGCGCTTCGCCGACGGCGAGTGGCAGGAGCTCGAGACACCGCTGGACGCCACCCTGAACGACGTCGCCATCAGCCCGGCGGGATCGGCGCTGGCAGTAGGGCAGGGTGGTGCCGTGGCGCTGCTCGCCGATGCCGCTCAGGACAGCGACTGGCAGCGCTTCGAGGCGCCCGAAACGACGCACCTGAGCGGCGTCGCCTGGCGTGACGAGAGCACGGCGCTGATGGTGGGGGCAAACGAGACCATCTGGCGCCTCGACGTTGCCTCGGGCAGCTTCGAGGCGCTCGAGAGTCCCCTGGGACGCGGCATGACGCTGAACTCCGTGGCCACCGACGTGGACGGCAGCGCCTGGATCGTCGGCGAGCGCGGCTTGACCCTGCGGCTGGAGCCGGAGGACGACAGCCTGACCCTGGAGCGGATGCCCACCAACCGCGACCTGAACCATATCCATATGGCCGAGAACGGCCAGGGGCTGATTGTCGGTGAGCGGGGTACCCTGCTCGCGCGCAGCGCTCCCGGCGAGCAGTGGCAGAGCCAGGACGCCCCCGACTCCCGCGCCATGCGCGCTGGCTGGGTCACCGAGGAGGGTCAGGCCTTCGCCGTCGGCCGCAGCAGCATCATCTTCGAGCGCGACGGCGATACCTGGCGGCTGATGCCCAGCGACGAGGAGCGCCACCTGCGCACCCTGATGGTGACGGAGGACGCCTTCTATGCCCTGGGCTCGGACCGCTTCGTCAACCGCCTGGCCCCGCCGTCCGGCGAGCACTGGTTCGGCACCGACCATCTGGGCCGCGATCTCTACAGCCAGAACGTCTACGGCTCGCGGATCGCCCTGCTGGTGGGTTTCATCGGTGCTTCCCTGGTGGTGCTGATCGGTGCCAACGTCGGTCTGATCGCCGGCTACTTCCGTGGCCGCACCGAGACGGTGCTGATGCGTACCGTGGATGTGATGTACGGCATCCCCTTCGAGCCGTTCGCGCTGATCCTGGTGCTGCTGTTCGAGCCCAGCCTGTTCATCGTGATACTGGCGGTCTCGCTGCTCACCTGGCGCACCGTGGCGCGCCTGATTCGCTCCCAGGTGCTGTCGCTGCGCGAGCGGCCCTTCGTCAAAGCCGCCCGGGTCGCCGGTGCCTCGGACCTGCGCATCATGTACCTGCACATCTTTCCCAACGTCATGCCGCTGGTGTTCCTGGAGCTGGCCATCATCGTCGGGGTATCGATCATCGCCGAGGCGACGCTCTCCTTCCTCGGCCTGGGGCCGCCCCAGTCGATCTCCTGGGGGGGTATTCTCCACAACGCCCGGCTCTCCGGCGCCTGGCGCGACGCCTGGTGGTGGAACCTGCCCCCTGGCCTGTTCATCATGATCACGGTGCTCTCCGTGTTCTTCATCTCCCGCTCGCTGGAGCTGGTTGCCAATCCGCGACTGAGGGCACGCCGATGACCGAACAACGACTACTGACCGTCAGCGACCTGGCCATTCACTACCGCACCGGGGCCGGCCCGGTGCAGGCCGTGGATGGCATCGACTTCGACCTGCGACCGGGCGAGGCCCTGGGTCTGGTGGGCGAGTCCGGCTGTGGCAAGACCACCGCCGCCAAGGCCATGCTGCGCCTGCTGCCGCCCAACGGCGAGGTGCCCCGCGGGCGCATCGACTTCGACGGGCGCAACCTGGTTGAGCTGGATCCTGAGGCGATGCGCAAGGTGCGCTGGAAGGAAATCGCCTGGATCTCCCAGGCGGCGATGAACGCCCTGGACCCGGTGTATACCGTTGGCGACCAGATCCTCGAGGCGATGAACGCCCATGTGAAGATCAAGCGGGATGAGGCCTGGGCCCATGCGGAGGACTTGTTCCGTGCGGTGGGCATCGATCCCGCGCGGCTCTCGGCCTATCCCCACGAGATGAGCGGCGGCATGAAGCAGCGCGCGGTGATCGCCATGGCACTGGCGCTGGACCCCAAGCTGATCATCGCCGACGAGCCGACCACCGCGCTGGACGTGGTGACCCAGGCACAGATCCTGGCACGACTCTCCAAACTGCGCCGCGAGCGAGGCATGGGACTGCTCTTCATTACCCACGACATCTCGGTGGTAGTGCAGACCTGCGACCGGGTCGCGGTAATGTACGGCGGTCAGATCATGGAGACCGGGCCGGTGAGAGAGGTGTTCGGCACGCCGTTCCATCCCTACACCATGGGGCTGACCAACGCCTTCCCGACACTGGAAGGCGCCCAGCGCGAGCTGATCTCGATTCCCGGAAGCCCACCAGACCTGCTCAATCCCCCGCCCGGCTGCCGTTTCGCCGAGCGCTGTCCCTTCGCCACCGAGCGCTGTACCAGCGAAACCCCGGGGCTGGTCAGCGTGGGCGAGGACCGTCGCTCCGCCTGCCACTACCCGGAGCAGGTCGAGGCCTTTCGCGAGAAGGCGGCCAGGAACGACACCTGGGCGGTGGTCGGCGAGCGCCTGAACGAACCGGTGCAGGGGGCGGGTACCATCGAGCCGGTGGCCGCCGATTCGCCGCTGCTGCTGGAGGTGGAGGGGCTGCGCAAGCATTTCCCGGTGGAGCAGGGGTTCCTGGACGGCCTGCGGGGCAGGCACAAGGACCGCAAGGTACATGCCGTCGATGACATCTCCTTCGACCTGCGCCAGGGCGAGATCCTGGGGCTGGCCGGCGAATCGGGTTCGGGCAAGACCACCACCGGCGAGATGCTGGTGCGCCTGCAGGACATCACCGCCGGCGAGATACGCTTCGATGGCGTCGACATCACCCGGTTTGCCGGGCGCGAGCTCAAGGCTTTTCGCCGCAGCGCCCAGATGATCTTCCAGGACCCCTACCAGACCCTGAACCCGCGCTTCACCATCTTCGATATCGTCGGCGAACCGCTGGTCATCCACCGGTTGGCGGAGGGCGAGGCCCTGGAGCGCAAGGTTGTCGAGTCGCTGGAGCGTGCCGGACTCAAGCCGGCCGAGATCTATCGCGACCGCTTTCCCCACGAGCTGTCCGGTGGGCAGCGACAGCGGGTGGCCATCGCCCGGGCCATCGTGCTGGAGCCGCGTCTCATCGTCGCCGACGAGCCGGTTTCCATGCTTGATGTATCGATCCGCGCCGGGGTACTCAACCTGATGCACCGCTTCCGCAACGAGCTGGGCATCTCCTTCGTCTATGTCAGCCACGACCTGCCGACGATCCGCTACGTGGCAGACCGGGTGGCGATCATGTACCTGGGTGAGATCGTCGAGGTGGGGCCCACCGAGCAGGTGATCCACGAGCGCAAGCATCCCTATACCCAGCTGCTGCTCGATGCCAGCCCCGAGCCGGACCCGACGGTGGTCAAGCCGCCGTTGGAGAGTGCCGGGGAAATTCCCAGCGCCGTGGATCCGCCCAACGGCTGCCACTTCCATACCCGCTGCCCCATGGCCATGAGCCACTGCGGCTGGGAGGGACGCGATGTGGTCACGGCCATGAGCGAATGGCGCATCGCGGGCAAGGAGGTCGAGCACCTGGGGGCGCCGGAGCTGGCCGGGCTGGATGTCTATCTGCCGGTGCGCGGGGGAGGCATCGACGCCGCCAGGCAGGAGCTCACCGCGATTCTGAGGGCGAAGCACCCCTCACTGGCCGACGCCGCGGCGGTATCGCCCGATGGCTCCGTGGCCCTGGCGGTGCATTTCACCTCCCAGGCGTCTCCCCGGCGCCGGCTGATCGCTCGAGAGCATTCGGTGGCGTGCTATCTTTACGAGGAAGAAGCGGCTGGCAGTTAGGAGGCGTCGATAACGTCCACGCAAGGAGGGAGCGGTGTCGCTCCCGGCCTGCGGGCTCGATGTACGAGCCCACTCCCGGAGTTTGAGCTAGACGAGAGGTATCGGAATGGCATCACCACCGCCCCGTCGCTCCAGCCTGGGTATTGTGTCCCTGCTCATGGCGCTGTTCGGCGCCGTGTTCCTGGCTGGGTTGGTCGTCGTGGCCTCGATTATCGCGGACAGTGCGCCGGGTGACACCGGGGGCCACTCGGCGGGCATCAGTCTGGTCGGTGTGGAACTGCTGTTCCTCATTGGCCTGCAGCTGATCGCCGCCGGCATGGGGGTTGCTTCGCTGCGCCGGCCAGGAGAGGGCCGGCTGTTCGGGCTGTTGGGCACCGCCACGGCGGTGTTCATCATACTGATGGCCTTGTTGCTGACGCTGGCGGGTCGCCTGGCCTGACCAGAGGCTCCCTGGTGTTGTTCCAAGGGGGGCCTTCAGCGGCAGCCATCTCATCAGCGACGCTTGACGTAGAGCCCGGCCATGCAGACGACCAGTCCCACCACGGAGAGCAGCATGCCGCCGTTGACCAGCAATGGCTGACGCTCCACCCAGGGCACGAAGGGCTGGGAGGTATCGCGGCAGACGCCGTCCAGATAGTCCCAGTAGCCGCCCTGCATGAGGGTGCATTCGCGTACGTCGCTGAGCTCCCAGAAGTAGAGACCCATCAGCATCAGCGGCGGGACGATCAACAGCAGTAGTCCGATTTTCAGCATTCGCTTTCCAGAAGTGGTTTAGGGACGGGGGCAGTTGGGCGTTCGCCCCGCCTGTCGTGCCTGCTCGTAGCGCGCCATGGCGCTGCCCATCTCCGCCTGCAGGCCCTGCATACGCTGGCCATGGCTGGGGTGGGTGGACATCCACTCCGGGGGACGGGCGCCGCCCTGGGCACTCATGTTCTCCCACAGGGCGAGGCTGGCACGCGGATCGAAGCCGGCATCGGCCATCAGGCGTACGCCGATGGTGTCGGCCTCGCTCTCGTGGCGGCGCGAGAAGGGCAGCAGGATACCGTACTGGGCGCCGAGACCCAATGCGCCCATCAGCTGCTGGCCGCCCTGTCCCTGCATGCCCGCCGCGGAGCCCAGTACCGAGAGCGCAAGCTGGGTCGAGGTGTGGGTCGAGACGCGCTCGTTGGCGTGGTTGGCGATCACATGACCGATTTCGTGGCCCACCACCGCGGCGAGCTGATCCTGGGTCTTGGCGATATCGAGCATGCCGGTGTTGACCCCCATGTAGCCGCCCGGGAGGGCGAAGGCGTTGGCCTGCTCCGATTCGAAGACGCGGATCTGCCAGTCCTTGTTGCGCTCACGCTCCGGCAGTACGGCAACCAGGGCGTCGGCGATGCACTGGGCATAGCGTTGCTGGGCCTGGCCGGCCGATGGCAGGTCCTGCTGGTACTTCTCGAAAGCCTCTCGTCCCATTTCGTTGAGCTGGGCGTCGGACATCAGGGTGAGCTGTTGCCTCCCGGTGGGAGAGGTTTCACAGGCGGCGAGGGTCAGGACCAGAGCGGTCACGGCAAGGGTGCGAATCCAGCGCATAGCGAATATCTCCTGTGTCCGGGACTATTGAGACCCTGGACGGGGATGGCGGTTCGCCACAAGATACCCCGTACCACGATCAGGTCAACCGTGATCGCACTTAGTCACCGATGAGGAGCCGCCGCCAATGGATGCCGAACTCACCCGACGCCTGTCTCGACTGCTGGATCATGTGGAGCATTGGCTGCCTCCGGTGCCCGAGGAGGTCGACTGGGAGCGCGATGTGGCTGCCCTGTGGCAGCGTCACGCCCTGGGCGGGCGGCTGCTGCCGGTACCGCCCCGCGACGCCCTGACGCTGGACGACCTGCTGGGCATCGAGCGACAGAAGCTGGCGCTGATCGACAATACACGCGCCTTCCTGCAAAAGCTGCCGGCCAACCACGCCCTGCTGTGGGGCTCGCGGGGCAGCGGCAAGTCGTCGCTGATCCGCGCCCTGCTCAACAGCCTGGCACCGGAAGGGCTGCGGCTGGTACAGGTCGACCGGCACGACCTGTCCGGATTGCCGACCCTGGTGGAGCAGCTGCGGCACCAGCCACAGCGCTTTGTCGTCTACTGCGACGACCTCTCCTTCGAGGGCCACGACGATGCCTACAAGGCGCTCAAGAGCGTGCTCGACGGTGCCCTGACGGGTCCGCCGGAGAACGTGCTGCTTTATGCCACCTCCAACCGCCGCCACCTGCTGCCCGAATCGCTGTCCGACAACGAGGCGTCCCAACTGGTTGGCGACGAGCTGCATCATGGTGATGCCGTGGAGGAGAAGATCTCGCTATCGGACCGCTTCGGGCTGTGGCTCGGCTTTTATCCCTTCAATCAGGACACCTACCTAGAGGCCTGCTGCCACTGGGTCACCCAACTGGGCAGCGCCAGTGACTGGGGTGCCGAGGCCCGTGCCGAGGCGGTTCGCTTCGCCACCCTGCGCGGCGGCCGAAGCGGCCGCGGGGCCTGGCAGTTCGCCAGCCACTGGGTGGGGCGTCGTCGCCTGCATGGGGAGTAGCAGAAGTCGTCAGCGGAATACCGGCAGCGGGGCTGATCCGTCGACAGGTCTATGAGGGGGCGCTGTGAACCCATCCCTGGGCGCTACCGACGCCATCCCTGGCGTAGGACCCCCTCTACGACCTGTCCCCGGCGCCCCGTTTGGCTTTGGCGACGACGTTACCTCCTTGGAATCAGCGAGCCGTCCTCTCCCACGCCCAGGCGGATGGTGGGGGTGAGCAGGCCAGCGGGCAGGGTCATGCCCAGGCCGCGCAGGTCACCGGGGGTGATGGCCAGCTCGCTGCCGGCGGGCAGTTCGCCCTGGCTTGCCAACTGGCTGGCCAGCTCCACCATGGGGGCCAGTCGCTCGCGGCCGCCGTCGAGCAGGTCGAAGGCCACCGGCAGGCGCAAGTTGGCATCCTCACCTGAAGTCAGGGTCACGTCCTGCTGATAGTTGCCACTGACCGGCTCGACGCCCGGCATGTCCAGCGTCCAGCGAAAGCCCGACATCTGCACCGGTGGCATCCCGGTGGGTAGTCCCAGACCCATGGCCAGCGTGGCTTGAACCGGCAGGCTGCCTGCCCCGAGGCTCGACAGCGCCAGTGACATGATATCGCTGGTGTCGAGGCGGGCATCCACGGCATATGGACCGATACGCACCTCCTCGACTCCCAGGGAGGTAACTGCCAGGCGGAAGGCAAAAAGGCCGGTCTGGGGCAGGGCCAGGCAGCCGGTCAGCAGCCCCGCCAGGCAAAACGGGGCGAGCAGGCGCCAGCGCCGACGATGGTGGGAAGGTTTCGGCAGTAAGCGGGTCAGGATCATGCAAGGGACTCCCTGCCCTGGAAGGGCAGCAGCGATTGGCAAACGGGCGTATTTCAGGTTCGACGGACCTTGCTGTCAAGATAATTTCCGCAACGGAACGGTAACCGGCAAGCGCCAGGACAGCACGAGGGAAGCGGTACTGCCGGCCGGGAGCCGGCGATGCCTGAGTAGCGGTGATGAGTAGTCGGCGGGTTCAGCGACGGCTCTTGCGAGCCTCCTTGGTGCGCCCCAGTTCGCGCTTCTTGGCCTTCTCGCGATCGCTGGCGTCGGCCATGGGGTCGAAGGGGTTGCTGCCGGAGCGGAATTCGAAGCGGATGGGGGTGCCGCGAACCTTGAGTACCTTGCGGAAGGTATTGATCAGGTAGCGCTTGTAGGCTTCGGGCAGCGCCTCGGTCTGATTGCCATGAACCACGATGATGGGCGGATTGCTGCCGCCCTGATGCGCCATGCGCAGCTTGATGCGGCGGCCATGTACCAGGGGCGGCGAATGCTGACTGACCGCATCCTGAAGCAGGGTGGTCAGGCGGTTGGTCGACCAGTGACTGTTGGCGGAAGCGAAGGCGCGCTCGATGGAGGGGTAGAGGTCGCCCACCGCCGTGCCGTGCAGGGCCGAGATGAAGTGCAGCTCGGCGTAGTCGGCAAAGCCCAAGCGGCGCTTGATCTCGGCGCGCATCTTCTCCTTGGCTTCGCTCTCCAGTCCGTCCCACTTGTTCACCGCCAGCACCAGGGCGCGTCCGGTGGTCAGCACGTAGTCGAGCAGGTGCAGGTCCTGCTCCACCAGGCCACTGCGAGCGTCCAGCACCATGATGGCGACGTGGCACTCCTTGATCGCTTCCAGGGTCTTGATGATCGAGAACTTCTCGAAGCTTTCGTGCACGTTCTTGCGTCGGCGGACACCGGCGGTATCGATCAGCACATAGGGCTTGCCGCGACGCTCGAAGGGGATCTCGATGGCGTCCCGGGTGGTGCCGGCCTCGTCGAAGACCACGACACGTTCCTCGCCCAGCAGCCGGTTGACCAGGGTCGACTTGCCCACGTTGGGGCGGCCGATCACACCGATGCGAATCCCCTTGGTGCCGGTATCGGCGGGAATGCTCTCGTCGCGCTCGGGGAAGGGTTCGAGTACCGTCTCTATCAGGGTGGTGACGTTGCGACCGTGGGCCGCGGCGATGGGGAAGGGGTCGCCAAGCCCCAGCGCCCAGAAGTCGGCCATGGCCGAGTGTTCTTCCAGGCCGTCGGTCTTGTTGACCACCAGCCAGGTCTTCTTCTGGTTGACCCGAAGGTGGTTGGCGATGGCCTCGTCGGCCACGTTGAGGCCGGCCCGGGCATCGACCATGAACAGCACGATGTCGGCCTCGTCGATGGCCGCCAGGGACTGTTCGGCCATGGCGGCGTCGATACCCTCCTCGTCGCCGCTGATGCCGCCGGTGTCGATGACCGTATAGCTCTTGTCACCGAGCAGGCCGTTACCGTACTTGCGGTCACGGGTCAGGCCCGGGAAGTCAGCCACCAGGGCGTCCCGCGAGCGGGTCAGGCGGTTGAACAGGGTCGACTTGCCCACGTTGGGGCGGCCGACCAGGGCAATTACTGGTGTCATCGGCGGATGTCCAGGGCTTCCAGGCGACCGTTATTGCTCAGCACATAGATGCGCCGCGCATCGGTCACGGGGCGCACACTGATGCCCGAACTGTCGATCCGGGTGCGGGCAGTGAAGCGTCCGCTCTGGGTGTCGATCAGATGCAGGTAGCCTTCGAAGTCGCCCACCACCAGATTGCCGCCGGCGAAGGCGGGTGCGGTGAGCCAGCGACCCTCAAGGTCACGGTTGCGCCACACTTCCTCGCCGTTGCGGGCATCAAAGGCGACCAGGTGACTGGCTTCGTTGACGGTGAAGAGCCGGTCGCCCACCAGCACCGGCGTCAGATGGCTGGAGTGTTCACGCTCCCACAGCACCTCGCCGGTGTTGGCCTGCAGGGCCACCAGGCGGCCGTTGTAACTGGTAACGAACAGGCGCCCATCCGGCGTCAGCACCGGCTGACCGCCGAGGTCGACCATGCGATCAATCTCGCTACGGCCCTGAGGTACGGCAATGCGTCGCTCCCACAGCGGCTGTCCACTGCGGTTGTCCAGGGTGACCAGGCGACCGTTGGCGAAGCCGGCGAAGGTGACTGGGTCGATCACCGAGGGAGTGCCGGTGCCGCGCAGGGTAAGGGCGGGCTCGGTGGTGCTGTGTGACCAAAGTTCCTGACCGTTGCTGCGATCCAGGGCGGTGACGCTGCCATCGACGCTCTGCACCACCAGCAGCTGCTGGGTCGGCTGGGGGGCGGCCAGCACTTCACTGGGTACCCGTGAGCGCCACAGCACCTCGCCGTCGTCCTGGCTTAGCGCCAGCACTTCGCCATTGCGCGTGGCCAAGTAGATTTCGCCGGCCACGGCGGTCAGGGCGCTGGAAACGCCGACATCAAGATCCTTCTGCCATAGCCGACTGCCGCTGTCGGCCTCGAAGGCCATCACCCGGCCGCGCTCGTCGGCGGCATAGAGGGTGCCGTTGTCAAGCGACGGCGCGATGGGGTACTGGGCACGCCCGAGACCCTGGCCGACCCGCTGGCGCCAGTCGCTGTCCAACTCGGCGGTGGCATCGAAGCGGGTGAGCTCCTTGGGCGAGTAGCGCGGCTCGGACTTGCTGGCGCAGCCGGCCAGCAGGCCGATGGTGAGGGTGGCGACAATGGCCAGAGATGCCTTGCGCCGCATGATGGAAATCATAGTATCGCCTCTTCAACGCCAAGGTCTTCCAGCTTGAGCTGGACACCGTAGATCGGCTGGTCACGCTGTTCGGCGTGGGCCAGCGCTTCACGCCAGGCTTCCCGCGCCTGGTCTTCACGGCCCAGCGCGAGCTGGGCGTCGCCGCGGATATCGGCTCGCTGGGCGGCAAGTGCGTCGGGGATGCCGCTGCCGAGGGTCTCGAGTGCGGCTTCGGCATCGCCCTGGGCCACCTGCAGCCGGGCCAGGCGCAGTCGCGCCAGGCCCTGGATGTAGTCGCGCTTGCTCGCATCGATCACCGACCTGAGGGCGGCCACGGCGGCATCATGGTCGTCCTGCGCGACCGCCAGGCGGGCGTCGATAAGCCGTGCCATGTCGGCATAGAGCGTGCGGCCGTGGTTGTCGACGATCTCGTCGGCCAGGGCACGGGCCTGGGCGAGGCCTTCATCGTCCAGCGCCTCGGCGTCAGCCAGGTTGACCAGCTGCTGGTAGCGCAGCGAGGCCGCCTCGGCCTGGTTTTCCTGATAGTTCTGCCAGGCATTCCAGCCAAATATGCCAGCGGCGGCGAGGGCCACGCCGGCGATCAGCGAGGTGCCGTTCTCTTTCCACCAGCGCTTGATGGCATCCAGCTGCTCTTCTTCAGTTCTCAGCTCCGCCACGGGCGGTCTCCTTTACGGCATGTCCGATTCGGGTCAGGCGGTCGTGCTTCCGACAACCTTGCCTGACAACAAGGTGGCGAGTTCGGTGCCCAGCGAGTTCCTGCTCAGGCTCTGCTGATCGCGCGCTTCACGCAGGAACTTCAGGGTCACTCGATCATTGGCCAATTCATCCTCGCCCAGCAGGAGGGCAAGGCGGGCGCCGCTCTTGTCGGCTTTCTTGATGCGACTCTTGAAGCTGCCGCCGCCACAGTGCAGCTGCAGCCGTAGCTCGGGCAGCGCGGTGCGCAGCTGTTCGGCCAGCAGCATGGCGCTTCCGGTGGCGTCATCATCCATGGGCAACAGGTAGACGTCCAGCTCGTCCAGGGCGTCCTGTGGTACCAGCTCCAGTGTCTGAAGCAAGAGGACCAGCCGCTCGATGCCCATGGCGAAGCCGACGGCCGGTGTCGGCTTGCCGCCGAGCTGCTCGACCAGGCCATCGTAGCGCCCGCCGGCACATACCGTGCCCTGGCTGCCAAGCGCGGTGGTGGTCCACTCGAAGACGGTGCGGCAGTAGTAGTCCAGCCCACGCACCAGGCGCGGGTTGATCGTGTAGTCGATGCCGGCGGCCTCGAGCATCTTGGTGAGCTGCTCGAAGTGTTCGCGGGATTCGTCGTCCAGGTGGTCCATTAGCCTGGGCGCATCGGCCAGCATCGGTGCCATGTCCGGGTTCTTCGAATCCAGGATGCGCAGCGGGTTGCTGGTCAGGCGGCGCAGGGAGTCCTCGTCGAGCTGGTCGCGGTGCGCCTCGAAATAGGCCACCAGCTTGTCGCGATAGGCGGCCCGGGCCTCGTTGGAGCCCAGCGAGTTCAGCTCCAGGGTCACATGATCGAGCAGGCCCAGCTCCTTCCACAGCCGTGCCGAGAGCAGGATCACCTCGGCGTCGATGTCGGGGCCGTCCAGGCCGAAGGCTTCCAGGCCGACCTGATGAAACTGCCGATATCGCCCCTTCTGCGGGCGCTCGTGGCGAAACATCGGACCCTGGTACCACAGCCGCTGGGTCTGGTTGTGCAGCAGGCCGTGCTCCATGGCGGCGCGCACGCAGCTCGCCGTGCCCTCGGGGCGCAGGGTCAGGCTGTCGCCGTTGCGGTCCTCGAAGGTGTACATCTCCTTTTCGACGATGTCGGTGACTTCGCCGATTGAGCGGGCGAACAGGGCGGTCTGCTCGACGATGGGCGTGCGGATCTCGGCATAGCCGTAGCGCTGCATCAGCGACTGCACGGTGCCCTCGAAGTACTGCCAGAGCGATGAATGCTCCGGCAGCAGGTCGTTCATGCCGCGAATGGCCTGAATCTTCTTCTTGCTCGGCTCTTTATTGCTGACTGGGGACTTGCTCAATGCTGACTCCTTGTTGCCGCCCGGTTCACTGGTCGCGGGCGATCACGTCCTGTTCTGCCTGCTCTTTCTGGTGTACCCGCTCGCGTATCAGGCGCTCTAGGTCATCGACAAGGTGCTCGTTGCTCAGCTTTGAGGCCGGCTTGCCGTCGATATAGACGAGGTTGGCGGGCGAACCGCCGGTGAGGCCGACATCGACCTCCTTGGCCTCGCCGGGGCCATTGACCACGCAGCCGATCACGGAAACGTCCAGCGGCGTCATGATGTCCTCCAACCGTTCCTCGAGGGCGTTCATGGTGCCGATGACATCGAAGTTCTGGCGCGAACAGCTGGGACAGGCGATGAAGTTGATGCCCTTGGCACGCAGGCGCAGGCTCTTGAGCATGTCGAAGCCGACCTTGATCTCCTCGACCGGGTCGGCGGCAAGCGAGACGCGAATCGTGTCGCCGATGCCGTCCATCAGCAGCATGCCCAGGCCAATGGATGACTTCACCGTACCCGAACGCAGGCCGCCCGCCTCGGTGATACCCAGGTGGAGCGGCTGCTCGATCAGCGTGGCAAGCTGGCGGTAGGCGGCCACCGCCATGAACACGTCCGAGGCCTTGACGCTGACCTTGTACTCCTGGAAGTCGAGGCGATCGAGGTGGTCGATATGGCGCATGGCCGACTCCACCAGAGCTTCCGGTGTCGGTTCGCCATACTTGCGCTGCAGGTCTTTCTCCAGCGAACCGGCATTGACGCCGATGCGGATGGGAATGCCGTTGTCCCGGGCGGCGCTGACCACGGCGCGAACCCGCTCCTCCTTGCCGATGTTGCCTGGGTTGATGCGCAGGCAGTCGACGCCGAGTTCGGCGACGCGCAGGGCGATCTTGTAGTCGAAATGGATATCGGCCACCAGCGGCACCTCGACCTCGCGCTTGATGCGGCCGAAGGTCTCGGCGGCCTCCATGGTCGGCACCGAGACTCTCACGATATCGGCCCCGGCGGCTTCCAGCTGCCGTATCTGGGCCACGGTGGCGGCCACGTCCAGGGTGTCGGTGTTGGTCATGCTCTGCACGGAAATGGGGGCGCCGCCCCCTACCGGAACCTTGCCGACATGGATCTGGCGGGACTTGCGTCGAATAATGGGCGATTGAGCGTGCATGGTGACGGAATCATTCTCCCAGAGTGAAGCGAGCAACGTTGTTGGCGCCGGCGCGGGCCGCGAGATCGACCGCTTCGCCGCGCCAGATCAGCTCGACGCCGGTGGCATTGCCGATGGTCATGCGGAAGGGCGGTTCGCCCTCCACGTTGGCGGTGGTGCCGGGCTCCTGGAGGCCGACGAAGATGCGCTGGTTGTTGGCATCGAAGATCTCGGTCCAGGACTGTTCATTGAAGGTCAGCTGCAGCTGGCGAACGTCGCCGGCGGCGGGTGCCTCGACGGCTTCGGGCTCCTCTTCGGCGACGATATCGGGGGTCTCGGCGACCTCTTCGGCTGCTGGCTCGACGTCGGTGGGAATCGGCGCATCGATGTCGGTAGGAATCGGCGCATCGATGTCGCCAGCGGCCGCTAGCCGTTCAGCGCCAGTAGGGTCGACCTGCGGGGAGGGGGCGGCGGGCGCCTGGGTGCCGACCGGGTCAACGCCCTCTTCGGGCAGCGGCGGCAGCGTCTCTTCCACTTCGGGTCGCGGCGACTCTTGCACCTCGGTGGTGGTGCCATCGAGGTTGTCCACCGAGACAGGGCTGCTGTCGCCGAAGTCGAGCAGGTCGTTGCCGCCCCGGCTCTGCCACCAAACGAGGGTCAGGCCGATCAGCCCGGCAATGACCAGCAGGGTTACCAGCTTGAACAGCCAGGCGCCGATTCGGGAAGGGGGGCGGGAGACGTTTACCGGGGTCACCCGCTGCTCCACTTCCTGGCTGCTGAAACGACTGCTATAGGACTCGAGGACGGGCCGATCATCCATGCCCAGCAGGCGGGCATAGGCGCGCAGATAGCCGCGGCGATAGGCGGCAACCGGGACCTGGTCGTAGTTATCCTCTTCCAGCCCGACGACGACGGCTGGCCGCAGGTTGAGTGCCGTGGCCACCTCTTCTCGGGAGAGACCCTGGGACTCGCGCTCACGGCGGAGCAGTTCGCCGGGAGAGGCCTGGGACCCGAAGTCGACGGTATCGATATTGTGATTGTCGCTCATGGCTGAGCATCCTTCGTCATGAATCGTTGATCAAGGGGCGTCACGTACGGTGTCCGAGTCAGGGGTGACCGCCGTGTTCCCGCTTCGGGCCACGGCGATGTCATTGGCCAGTGCCTGGGCATTCGGTGTCATGCCCGCCAACCGGATATAGGCATCCAGTTGCTGGCGTGCATGTTCCGGGTTTCCCAGCATCAATTCCAGTTCTGCCAGTGCGAAATAACTCCTCGGGCTACGTGGCTCAAGGCTCTGGGCGCGCTCGAAGCCGCTGCGAGCCTTGGCCAGGTCCCCCAGCTCCCAGTAGCACTGCCCCAGGTTGGCAAAGAGCTGCGCACGGTTGGCGTACTGGGTATCGCGGGATGCCAGCTCGAGCTGTTCGCAGGCCTCGGCGGTACGGCCCTTGTCATAGAGAAAGGCAGCGTAGTTGTTGCGCGCCCGGCTGTAATCGGGATCGGCCTTGAGAGCCTGCTGGAAGGTCTCGTCGGCCAGCTCGTCCTCACCTTGCCGTTGATAGACAATGGCCATGGCCTGAAGTGCCTGGGGATTTCTCGCATCGTTCTCCAGGGCGCGGTTGAGCGCCGCGATGGCACGTGGGAGGTTGTCCTGCTCCAGGTAGGCCATGCCCAGCTCGGTGAATGCCTCGGCGGGGCTGCTGCCGTCACTCCGTTCGGCCTGGCTGGCACAGCCGGTCAGCCATAGCGACCCGGCGAGCATCGCCACCAGCGAGAGTGGCCTGAGTCGGGAGGTCAGGGAGGGGCAGCGCGTCATGGCATCCTCATACAAAGAACTCGTCGGCAGTGGTGGCGGGAAAAAGCCAGTCCATCAAAGCGCCGTGAGGTGTTGAAGTCAAGGCAGCCACCCGCTTCAGTCGGCGTCGATCTGTATCGAGCGGATATAGCGCTCATTCCGTTTGGTGCGATCCTTCACCCGTCCCACCAGTTGGCCGCAGGCGGCATCGATATCGTCGCCGCGCGTACTGCGAACCGGTGCCGTGTAACCCAGTTCGTAGAGCCACTGCTGGAAACGCATCGTCTGGTTGCGCGACGGCGTCTCGTAGCCCGAGTGGGGAAAGGGGTTGAAGGGAATCAGGTTGATCTTGCACGGCAGCTCGCGCAGAAGTTCGGCGAGCTGCTCGGCGTGCTCCTGCTGATCGTTGACGTCTTTGATCAGTGTGTATTCGATGGTCACCATCCGCGTATCGCCGCACTTGGCAAGGTAGCGCTGGCAGGCGTCCAGCAGGGCGCGAATGTTGTACTTGCGGTTCAGCGGCACCAGCTCGCTGCGCAGCTCGTCGGTGGCGGCATGCAGCGAAATGGCCAGGCTCACGTCGAGCTCGTCGCCCAGCTTGTCGAGCATGGGGACCACGCCGGAGGTCGACAGTGTGACCCGGCGCTTGGAGAGGCCGTAGCCATTGTCGTCCAGCATGAGTTTCATCGCCGGTACGACGTTGTCGTAGTTCATCAGCGGCTCGCCCATGCCCATCATCACCACATTGGTGACCGGCCGGTTGGCGGTGTCGCGGCGTGGACCGAAGCTGTTGCTTGCCACCCAGACCTGGCCGATGATCTCGGCGCTGGAGAGGTTGCGCTGGAAGCCCTGCTTGCCGGTGGAGCAGAAGCTGCAGTCCAGCGAGCAGCCGACCTGGGAGGAGACGCACAGAGTGCGCCGCTTGCCGTTCTCTGCCGGGATCAGCACGGTCTCCACATAGGTGCCGTCCTCCACTTCCAGCACCCACTTGCGGGTGCCGTCGCTGGAAGTGCCCTCATAAACCACCGCTGGTCCACGAATCTCTGCTACCTCGGCCAGGCGCGTGCGCAGCGCCTTGGACAGGTTGGTCATGGCCGCGAAGTCGTCACAGCCTTCGTGGTGAATCCATTTCATCACCTGGGCGGCACGAAACTTCTTCTCGCCGATGGAGAGGAAAAACTCTTCCATCTCCTCGCGAGTCATGCCGAGCAGGTTGGTGCGTTGGGAAGCGGTGGCGGTCATGGCATCACGGACATCGGAGGGACAGGGGCGGGGGCAAAAATGCCCCCGCATAGGCAGGCCTGGTGTGGCTCAGCGCGGGCAGATTTCGTCAGCACTAAAGAAATAGGCAATTTCACGCTCGGCGGAGGCAGAAGAGTCGGAGCCATGCACGGCATTGGCATCGATGGTCTCGGCGAAGTCGGCGCGGATGGTGCCCGGGGCCGCTTCCTTGGGGTTGGTGGCGCCCATCAGGTCACGGTTCTTGGCGATGGCATCGTTGCCTTCCAGCACCTGCACGACGACCGGACCCGAGGTCATGAAGCCGACCAGATCCTTGAAGAAGGGACGCTCCTTGTGCTCGGCGTAAAAACCACCGGCCTTCTCTTCGGAGAGGTGCAGCATCTTGGCAGCCACGACCTGGAGGCCGGCCTTCTCGAAGCGTGCAATGATCTCGCCGATGGCGTTCTTGGCGACAGCGTCGGGCTTGATGATGGACAGAGTGCGTTCGGTAGCCATGGGGGCATGTCTCCGTAGGTAGTACGTATGGGGATAGCGCCACGCTATGCCGGGTTCGAAGGAAAACCGGCGCGGCGCGGCGCTACGAATAAAGGTGCGTTCGACGTCGCACGCCAGGGCAGCACGACGATTCAGCGCATAAACAGTGGGCGCAGAGTATAACGCTCCCGGCGGGCGTTGAACAATCGTCCAGTCTCCGGGGGCGGAACAATCGCCCGGTTGCCAAGGTGGAAGGCCCGGGTGAACGCGTCACACCGTGAAGCTTTCCCCGCAGCCGCACTGGTCCTTGACGTTGGGATTGTTGAAGCGGAAGAAGCGGTTGAGCCCCTCCGAGACATAGTCGACCTCGCTGCCGTCGAGCATCTCCAGCGCATCGGGGGCGACGAAGACAGTTACGCCGTGGTCCTCGAAGGCGATGTCGTCATTGGCCGCTTCGTCGGCGAAGTCGAGCACATAGCTGTAGCCCGAGCAGCCGCTGGGCTTGACCGAGACCCGTAGGCCCAGCCCTTGGCCGCGCTCCTCGAGCACCCGTTGGATCTGCTCGGCGGCGGCGGTGGTGATCGAAAGATGCGCCATCGTCATTCTCCTGCTTGTGTGGGTGGGCGTGGCCGCCTAGCGGCGCAGGCCCGGAAGAGCATGTTGCAGGGCGTCCAGTGCCCTGTCGATATCGGCTTCGGTGGTGAAGCGGCCGAAGCTGAAGCGAAGCGATGCCAGCGCCAGAGGACGCGGCACGCCGATACCCTTCAATACATAGGATGGCTCAACGCTCGCCGAGTTGCAGGCCGATCCGGTCGAAAGGGCGATATTTCGCAGCGCCATCAGCAGCGACTCGCCGTCGACACCCTCGAAGGCGAGGTTGAGAATATTGGGAACCGAGACATCGACAGCCGTGTTGCGGTGGATGCCACCCAGGTTCGAGAGGCCGTCGAGCAGCCGGTCGCGCAGTGCCAGGATGCGGGCCTGGTCGGCTTCGCCCTCCCGGGCGGCCAGGGCGAAGGCCTCCCCCATGCCGGCGATCTGGTGTGTGGGCAGGGTGCCGGAGCGCATGCCGCGCTCATGCCCGCCGCCATGAATCAGCGGTGCCAGGCGAATATCCGGGCTGCGCTTGACGTAGAGAACGCCCACGCCCTTGGGGCCGTAGACCTTGTGGCCGGAAAGCGACATCAGGTCGATGCCGAGTGCGGCGACATCGAGGGGGATGCGCCCCACCGCCTGGGCGGCATCGACATGAAACAGCGCGCCGCCGGCGTGGGCGACTTCCGCCAGCCCCGCCAGGTCATGGATGCAGCCCAGCTCATTGTTGACCGCCATCAGCGAGACCAGGACCGTATCGGTGCGCATGGCATCGCGCAGCTGTTCGGGGGTGACGCGCCCGTCCCGCCCCGGGGTCAGCCAGGTGACCTCGAACCCTTCCGCCTCCAGTGCCAGGGCGGTGTCCACCACCGCCTTGTGCTCGATGGTCGAGGTGATCAGGTGCCCTCCCCGGCTGCGGTTGGCGCGCATGTAGCCGATCAGTGCCAGGTTGTCGGCCTCGGTGGCACCGCTGGTCCAGACGATCTCACGCGGATCGGCACCGATCAGGTCGGCGACCTGGCGGCGGGCGCTCTCCACCGCCTGTTCCGCCTGCCAGCCGAGCATATGGCTGCGCGAGGCGGGATTGGCGAAGATGCCGTCCTGGGTGAGATGGCGCTGCATCACGTCGGCGACCCGAGGATCGACCGGCGTGGTCGCGGCATAGTCGAGATAGACGAGGTCACTCATGGGCTCGCAGGCGTCTCCATGCGGGATCTTGTGTGGCGACTGTCGGCGTTCAGGGCGCGGAGGTCAGGATGGTGTTTGCATCCAGGCGACCGCGCTGGCGCTTGGCGATACGTCGAACATCGCTATTTTCCACCAGCTGCCCGAGGGTGATGCCGTCGAGGAAGCCATGGATCTGCTCGGAAAGGTCACACCACAGGTGGTGGGTCAGGCAGGTATCGCCCTGCTGGCAGTCCGACAACCCCTGGCAGCGGGTGGCATCCACCGACTCGTCCACTGCGTCGATCACCTTCGCTACCGAGATTTCCTCGGCCGGCAGCGCCAGCAGGTAGCCGCCGCCAGGGCCGCGAACGCTCTTGACCAGAGCGGCTCGACGCAGGCGCGCGAAAAGCTGCTCCAGGTAGGGCAGCGAGATTTCCTGGCGGCGCGAGATGTCAGCCAGGCAGGTGGGGCCCTTGTCGCTGTTCAGGGCCAGGTCGAGCATGGCGGTGACGGCGTAGCGCCCCTTGGTTGTCAAACGCATGGGAGCGTACCTCTGCGCCATCGTTCAGGGCTGGCGCTCAGGTGGCGAGGCCGGCTGGCCACGGGAATCAGGAGGTCCATTATGGTAAAGCCCGAGTGTTCCGGTCAACCATTGCCCTGGTGGACATCGCCCTTTTCGTCTTTCCGCGTTGTTTGCCGGTTTGGCTTTGGGGGGCCGCAGCAGGCATCGACGTCGTCGAGGATATCGGCGAAATCCTCGTCGCGCAGCTCAGGCAGCTTGCCCTCGCGATAGCTGGCATCGAGCTTGCGCAGTGTGCCGCACATGCGCTCGATACGTTCATCCACGGCATGCATGTGGTCGAGCATGGCCTGGATCGAGCGTGCTACCGGGTCGGGCATATCCTCGCTGACCCCGTAGGCGTCGAAGCCGAATTTCTGGCAGATCGCCTCGCGCCGTGCCGGATCGATATCGAGTACCGCGGCCGCGTCGGGCTCCTCGCGCTTGACGATCTTGCCCGGAATGCCGACCACCGTGGCTCCGGCAGGCACCTCCTTGGTCACCACCGCATTGGAGCCCACCTTGGCCCCGGCACCCACCGTGAACGGGCCGAGGATCTTGGCACCAGCGCCGACGATCACGCCCTGTTCCAGGGTGGGGTGGCGCTTGCCCTTGTGCCAGCTGGTGCCGCCCAGGGTGACGCCCTGGTAGAGCGTGACGTCATCGCCAACCTCGGCGGTTTCTCCGATTACGACGCCCATGCCGTGATCGATGAAGAAGCGCCGGCCGATCTTTGCCCCGGGATGTATCTCTATGCCGGTCAGCCAGCGCGAGAAGGTAGACAGGGTGCGCGCCAGCCACTTGAGATGCTTCTTCCACAGCCAGTGCGCCATGCGATGGAGCAGCAGGGCATGCAGGCCCGGATAGTTGGTCAGCACTTCAAGGAAGTTGCGTGCCGCCGGGTCGCGGGCGAATACGCTGTTGATGTCCTCGCGCAGACGTTGAAACATGCGGCGGTCCTTGGGTGGCGGTAGGGCGGAGCCGGTAGCGGCATCTGTCGGGGTGACTTTCCATATTGGGGGCGCAAGGCGCGGGCTTCAAGGCGTCGGGGTATCACTGTCGTCGGCGTCGTACCGCTGTTCCACCTGTGTTCGAACTGCCTGCTTCTCCGTGGCGGTGAGAATGCCCCGCAGGATGTTGAGCTCCATGCGCTCGGGGCGGGCTTTCAGGGTGAAGCGACGCAGTCGTGCCATCAGCTGCCGGGGCAGGGACGGGTCATGGAAGCCAATGGTGATCAGGGTGCGTTCCAGGTGAGCGAAGTAGTGCTCCAGCTCCTCGTGGCTTGCCAGCGGCTGGTGTGGCTCGGCCTCGGCCCCTTCCTCCTCGTCCTGCTGAGCCAGCCAGGCCAGTCGGCACTCGTAGGCCAGTACCTGCACCGCCGCGGCCAGGTTGAGCGAGCTGAAGTCCGGGTTGGTCGGGATATGCACATGGGCATGGCAGCGCTGCAGCTCGGCATTGGAGAGACCGCTGTCTTCGCGGCCGAACACCAGCGCTACCCGCGATTCGGCGCCGGACAGCTCGTCGGACAGCCGGCTGCCCAGCGCCCGGGGCGTGATCATCGGCCAGGGCAGGGTACGTGAGCGGGCGCTGGCGCCCACTACCAGAGTGCAGTCGGCAACGGCCTGCTCCAGGGTCTCGACCCGGCGGGCGCCATGCACGATATGATCGGCACCGGAGGCACGGGAAATGGTGTCGCTGGTCAGCGGCTCGCAGCGCGGCGCCACCAGGGCCAGGTCGGCAAGCCCCATATTGTGCATGGCGCGGGCGGTGCCGCCGATATTGCCAGGGTGGCTGGTGCCGATCAGAACGATGCGGATGCGGTCGAGCATGAGAGTCCTGCCTGTCGCGTCACGGGGAAAGGAGGGCGCAGAGTCTACCATGTCCGTTTGCGGCGATGGCACAGTCGGGCCGACTCTGCTAGGATTCGCGCCGACACGTTCGACCCGCACCTTTCGTTCGAACTAGCCTGTTCTTTAACACCACCGACGCTCCAAGGCCCGATCATGCATCCGATGGTCCAATTTGCGTTGCGCGCCACGCGCAGTGCCGCCGAACAGTTCCTGCGCATTCGCGAGCGCATCGAGAACTCTCACGAGGAACACAGTCTCGAGCGCCTGCTCGAAGACACCGCCCGCAATGCCGAGACGCTGATCGCGCATCAGCTCAGCCGCGGTTATCCGCAGCACGGTATTTCCGGCCGCTTCACCCCCCACCGTTCCGGCGAGGGCGAAGGGCAGGACGTCGAATGGCGGATCGAGCCCTTCCATGGCTATTCCAGCCTCAGCGTGGCCGGCAAGGGCTTCGCCCTGTCGCTGGTCTGTCTGGTGAAGGGGCGCCCGGAGCATGCGGTGGTGATATGCCCCTTCAGTGACGACGAATACCTGGCCAGCCGTGGCCGCGGTGCCCAGCACAACGGCAAGCGCATTCGCGTGCCCAAGACCACCGCCATCAGCGGTGCCAGCCTGGCCATGAGTCTGCCCGAGTTCGACCAGCGCAGCCGCCACCTGCCCGCCTACCTGACCCTGGTCCAGCAACTCGGCCCTTTGGTGCAGCTCCAGTTGGCCACCGGCAGCGGCCTGCTCGACATGGCCGAACTCGCTGCGGGTCGCGTGGATGCCGCCTTCGTGCTGGGCCTGGAAGAGCAGGACCGCCTGGTTGGCAGCCTGATGCTCAAGGAAGCGGGTGCGCTGATGGGCACCCCTGACGGGCAGCCCTCGGTGGAGGACGATGGCCGCCTCATGGCTGCCGGTCCGCGCCTCTACAAGGCCTTGGTGCAGCAGCTCAAGCCGCACTTCTGATGTGAGATGGTGCGCAGACGAAACCGCCCCCGCAGCGTCGCTGCGGGGGCGGTTTTGGTTCTAGCCAGGGAAAACGCCTTACGGCAGCTCCTCCTCGCCTTCTTCCAGATCCTCCTTCTTCGGCGGGATCAGGTCCTTGCGCTCCAGCTTCACTGCGAGCAGCAGGGCCGCGGCGACGTAGATGGAGGAGAAGGTACCCACCACCACGCCGATGATCAGGGCGATGGAGAAGTAGTGGATCATGTCGCCACCCAGCAGCAACAGCGCCATCAGTACCAGCAAGGTGGTACCAGACGTCGCCAGCGTGCGGGACAGGGTGAGGTTGATGGCTTCGTTGAATATCGCCGGCATGTCGTCGATTCGCGACTTGCGTATCGTCTCCCGGATGCGGTCGTAGACCACGATGGTGTCGTTGAGCGAGTAGCCGATCACCGCCAGCAGCGCGGCCAGCACGGTGAGATCGAAGTCGAGCTGGAACAGCGAGAAGATCCCGACCACGATGATCACGTCGTGCATCAGTGCCAGCAGGGCGCCGATGGCGAACTTGTACTGGAAGCGGAAGGCGACGTAGAGCATCACCACGCCCAGCGCCACCATCAGCCCCAGGCCGCTTCGGTCGCGCAATTGCTCGCCCACCTGGGCGCCGACGAACTCGGCACGGATCAGCTCGACGGTGTCGCCTTCGGCGCGCAGCAGGCTGACGACACGGTCACCCACTTCAGGGTCGAAGGCCTGCTGCAGGCGAATCAGCACCTCGGTTGAGGCGCCGAAGGTCTGCACCGAGACGTCACGGAAGCCGGCGTCCTCCAGGATCAGACGGATAGCCTCCAGCGAAGGCGCCACGCCATAGCGCACCTCCACCAGAGTGCCGCCGGTGAAGTCCAGCCCCAGATTGAGCTGCTGGAACAGCAGCGAGACGATCGACGCCAGGATCAGTGCCGCCGACATCATGAAGGCGATGCGGCGCTTGCCCATGAAGTCGAATTGTCGATTGATGAGGGTTTTCATTACCACCTCTTATATCCAGAGCTTCTTGACTGGTTTACCACCGTAGGTGAGGTTCACCATCGAGCGGGTCACCAGCAGAGCGGTGAACAGCGATGTGATGATCCCCAGCGACAGGGTCACGGCGAAGCCCTTGACCGGTCCGGTGCCGATCGAGAACAGAATTACCGCCACCAGCAGGGTGGTGATGTTGGCATCGACAATCGAGGTGAAGGCACGCTCGTAGCCGGCATGTATCGCCTGCTGTATCGACAGACCGCTGCGTAGCTCCTCGCGTATTCGCTCGAATATCAAGACGTTGGCGTCTACCGCCATGCCCAGTGTCAGCACGATGCCGGCGATGCCGGGCAGGGTGAGAGTCGCACCCAGCATCGACATGGCGGCAATCAGCAGGGTCAGGTTGAGCGCCAGGGCCACGTTGGCAAAGATGCCGAACACCTTGTAGCGGATCAGCATGAACAGCACCACCAGCACCAGGCCGATCTGCACCGACATGACGCCGCGCTGAATGTTTTCCGCACCCAGGCTCGGGCCGATGGTGCGCTCCTGCACGAAGTAGATCGGTGCCGCCAGGGAGCCTGAGCGCAGCAGCAGGGCCAGTTCAGCCGCTTCGGTGGGTGAGTCGAGCCCGGTGATGCGGAAGCTGTTGCCCAGTGCGCTCTGGATGGTGGCCAGGCTGATCAGGCCGCGCTCGGTATAGGGCTCGCGTACGGTGATTTCTTCACCGTCCTCGATCACCGTGGTGTCGCGGGTCCGGTGTTCGATGAAGAGCACTGCCATGTTGCGACCGATATTGGTGCGCGTGGCGCGGTTCATCAGAGTGCCACCGGTGCCGTCCAGGTTGATGTTGACCTGGGGGCGGCCGTTTTCGTCGAAGCTGCGGCTGGCGCTGGAGACGCTGTCGCCGGTAATGATCACGTCGCGCATCAGGTCGGCGGTGCGTGAGGGATCATTGCGGAAGCTGAAGCTCTGAGTCTCGATATCCGGGGTGTCGGGGCGCGCTTCCAGGCGGAACTCCAGGTTGGCGGTCGCGCCCACCACCCGCTTGGCGGCCACGGTGTCTTGAACGCCAGGCAGTTCGACCACGATCCGGTCAGGACCCTGGCGCTGTACCATGGGTTCGGCCACGCCCAGCTCGTCGACCCGGTTGCGCAGGGTCGTGAGGTTCTGGTTGACGGCGTAGTCCTGGAGATCGTTGACCGCCTGCTCGGTCATGGTCATGACCAACTGGGCGCCACGCCCATCGCCGGCGCTATCGTAGTCGAAGTCGCGAAATTCGCGGGCTATCAGCCGGCGCGCGCTGTCGCGATCCTCTTCGTTGGCGAAGGTGAAGGTCAGGGTGCGCCCTTCGATCTCGGTGCCGCGGTAGCGAATGCGCTCGCTGCGCAGCTGCTCGCGCATGGCGCTGGCATTCACTTCGAGGCGCTGCTCGAGCGCCGCGTCCATGTCCACCTCCAGCAGGAAGTGTACGCCACCGCGCAGGTCGAGCCCCAGGGTCATGGGGGAGGCGGAGAGCGCCTGCAGCCATTGGGGGGTCGCTTCGGCCAGGTTGAGCGCCACGACGTAATCGTCGCCGAGCATGCCGGCGATCATGTCCCGGGAGCGCAGTTGGTCGTCTGGGTCGTCCAGGCGGATCAGGACCCGGGTGTCCTCGCTTTCCACGCCCTTGATGTCGATCCCGGCGTCGAGCAGCGACTGGCGAATGCTGTCGAGCTGGTCGGCATCGATGGTGGCATCGCCGCGGACGCTACTGATCTGTACCGACGGGTCTTCCGGATAGAGGTTGGGCAGCGAGTAGACCAGGCCTACGAGCAGCACAATGCCTATCAGCAGATACTTCCACAGGGGGTAACGGTTGAGCATGCGAGCCCTGCCCTTTGGTTGCTGAAAACGGGTTGCTGAAAACAGGTTGCAGAAAATGAAAAGAAGTGGCTGATACTGTGGCCAACAAGACGGCAATACGGCCGCATGCCGGGGGCGCGAAGGGTGCCCTGGGCATCGGCCGGATTGCGACCCTCGCCGTTACCCGACCGGGGAGGGTCGATCGGCAAGGACGAGGAGCGTCGAAGTCAGATGGACTTGATGGTGCCCTTGGGCAGCACGTTCGCCACAGCGCTCTTCTGTACATTGACCTCGGTATTGTCTGCGATTTCCAGGGTAATGAAATCATCGCCAACCTTGGTGATCCGGCCCAGCAGGCCGCCGCCGATCACCACCTCGTCGCCCTTGGAGAGGCCGCCGACCAGCTCGCGGTGCTGCTTGGCACGCTTGGCCTGAGGACGCCACAGCAGGAAGTAGAAGATCAGTACGAAACCGACCAGCATGATGATCTGTGCCATGCCGCCACCGGCGCCGCCGGCGTCCTGGGCCATGGCCGGAGAGATGAAGAAGTCCAGCATGAGAGGCGTGTCTCCTGAGAGGGTAAGTTAAGGTTGCGTGCGAGAAACGTTCATCGAGCGAAGCTGCGGGGCGGGTGGGCCACGGCAGTCGATCGACAATCAATTCGGTGCGGGAGGTACCGGCAGCCCCCGCTGCTCATAGTAGCCTTCCACGAAGTCCGCCAATGTACCCGCTTCGATGGCACCGCGCAAACCGGCCATTAGGCGCTGATAGTGGCGCAGGTTATGGATCGTATTGAGCATCGAGCCGAGCATTTCGCCGCAGCGGTCCAGGTGGTGCAGGTAACCGCGGGAGAAGTTCTGGCAGGTATAGCAGTCACAGCCCTCTTCCAGGGGTCGCGTGTCGTGGCGGTGCTTGGCATTGCGGATCTTGACGGTGCCTTCGGCGGTGAAGAGGTGGCCGTTGCGGGCGTTGCGGGTGGGCATCACGCAGTCGAACATGTCGACGCCGCGGCGCACGCCTTCCACCAGGTCTTCCGGCTTGCCCACGCCCATCAGGTAGCGCGGGTATTCCTCTGGCATCCATTCGGGCAGATAGTTCAGCACCCCGATCATCTCCTCCTTGGGCTCGCCCACGGAGAGGCCGCCGATGGCCAGGCCGTCGAAGCCGATTTCGAGCAGGCCGTCGAGGGAGCGGCGTCGCAGCTCGGGGTACATGCCGCCCTGGATGATGCCGAACAGCGCCGAAGGCGAGTCGCCATGGGCCTCGCGGGAGCGTTTCGCCCAGCGCAGCGAGCGCTCCATGGAGAGTTCGGCTTCCTGCTCGGTGGCCGGGTAGGGGGTACACTCGTCGAAGATCATCACCACGTCGGAGCCCAGCGAACGCTGCACCGCAATGGATTCCTCGGGCCCCATGAACACCTTGGCGCCATCGACTGGCGAGCGGAACTGCACGCCTTCTTCGGTGATCTTGCGCATCTTGCCCAGGGAGAAGACCTGGAAGCCGCCGGAGTCGGTGAGGATCGGCTTGTGCCATTGCGAGAAGTCGTGCAGGTCGCCATGGCCCTCGATTACCTCGGTGCCCGGGCGCAGCCACAGGTGGAAGGTGTTGCCGAGGATGATCTCGGCGCCGATCTCCTCCACCGAGGCGGGGGTCATGCCCTTGACCGTGCCGTAGGTGCCCACCGGCATGAAGGCGGGTGTTTCCACCGTGCCGCGGGGGAACGTGAGTCTGCCGCGGCGGGCCCGCCCGTCGCTGGCCAGCCGCTCGAAGGACATGAAGGATTCGTTACGCATGGATATCTCGATAGGGAAACTGGAGGTGCCGAGCAGGGCCGGGCAAGGCAAGCGCTGGCGAACTCACGGCGCTGGCCGAGCATGAAGCCGGGTGTGAACGAGTCGGCGTTGAATTCAGCATGATCGCCCTCAGTGTGTCTTGCGGTTCAGGAGCTCTTTCGGGTTAAAAACATCGCATCGCCATAGCTGAAGAAGGCGTAGCGCTCGGCCACGGCTTCGCGATAGGCCGCCATGGTCGACTCGTACCCGGCAAAGGAAGACACAAGCATCAGCAGCGTCGACTCGGGCAGGTGAAAGTTGGTGATCAGGGCATCCACGCAGCGCCACTCGTAGCCCGGGTAGATGAAGATATCGGTCTCGCCGCTGTAGGGGGCGATCTCGCCGTCGCTGCTGTTGGCGCAGGCGCTCTCCAGGCAGCGCACGCTGGTGGTTCCCACTGCTACCACGCGGCGACCGGCGGCGCGGGCGGCTCGCACCTTCTCGCAGGCGTCCTCGCCCACGTCGATCCACTCGCTGTGCATCTGGTGTTCGCGGATGTCGTCGGCGCGCACCGGCTGGAAGGTGCCGGCGCCCACGTGCAGGGTGACGAAGGCACTGTCGATGCCTTTCTCTGCCAGGCGTTGCAGCAGCGGTTCGTCGAAGTGCAGCCCGGCGGTGGGGGCTGCCACGGCGCCGTCGCAGCGCGCATAGACTGTCTGGTAGCGCTCGCGGTCGGCCAGCTCGTCCTCGCGGGTGATGTAGGGCGGCAGCGGCATATGGCCATGACGCTCCAGCAGCGCGATCAATGGCGTCTCGCCGAGGAAGCGCAGCTCGAACAGCGCATCGCGGCGGCCCTCGACTACGGCATGGATGTCGCCCTCGAAGACCAGCTCTGTGCCGGGCTTGGGCGACTTGCTGCTGCGCAGGTGGGCCAGGCCGCGGTGGGCGTCCAGCGGACGCTCCAGCAGCATCTCCACCTTGCCGCCGCTGGCCTTGTGGCCGTGGAGTCGCGCGGGAATCACCCGGGTGTCGTTGAACACCAGCAGGTCGCCGGGCTCGAGTAGCTCGAGCAGGTCGACGAAGCGCCGGTGGGCCAGCTCGCCGCTGGCGCCATCCACGCACAGCAGGCGGCAGTCGCTGCGCTGTTCGGAGGGGTAGCGAGCGATCAGATCCTCGGGAAGCTCGTAATGGAAATCGGCGCGCTGCATGCAGGTTCGGTTCCGCAGGAAAGGTCGGCAGAAGCGGCTGGCGGGCAGCCGGACAAGCCCGCAAGGATACCGAAAAATGGCCGCGTCGTCAGGCATCCCGATTGACCTGCGGTGAAGGCCACGTATAATGCACCGCGCTGCCGGCGTGGCGGAATTGGTAGACGCAGCGGATTCAAAATCCGCCGGGTGCAAGCCCTTGTCGGTTCGAGTCCGACCGCCGGTACCACTTGAAAAACAGTCGCTTACGAGCGACTGTTTGCGTTTCTGATCCTCTGCTTTCTCGACTTTTTTGCTGGTCCAAAATCCCAAACCACCTCCATCGCTATGATAATGTGATGCAGTGGCGATATCGGCGGGGGTGCGAGCATGGGGATGGAAGATCGGGAGGAGAGCTGGAAGGAGGGGGATCGGCGTGAGGGCCGGCCGCCGCCGGGGTGGTTGAGGCGTGGCCGCGCAGGCGCCGACGAGGAGTTCGCGGATGAGGCGGGCTTTCCACCCCGGGCGCATCAAGGGAGGAGCCGCGCGGTGGGAAAAGCCGAGCGGCGGGGCTTCCATGTGGTCAGTTTTCTCATCGGCTGCGCGGTGACCTTCGCCCTGCTGATGGTGGTGCTCAACCTCAGTCCGGAGGCGCTCTACGTGCCCTTCGAGGTGACCCGCAGGGCGCTGGAGACCCTCGGCGTGATGTGATCCTTCCGCTATTTCCTTGATGTGCCTCAGTATCGACGTCATGCTGGCGGCTATACTGAATTACGAGGAGTGCGTCATGGGTGTGAAGTGGTTCGCCGCAGCATTGATCGTGCTGGGGGTAGGTTTGACCCTGTTCGGCTTTCAGACCCAGAATCCGGCGCTGTTCGTCGGACTGACGCTGGCCGTGCTGGGCGTCGTGGTGATCCTGACGAGCCGCCGAAAACGATCGTAAGTGCCTGACAAGGCCCGCCGTCGGGCTTATCATGTCGCTATCGTTACAGTCCTTCTCCCCAATGCGGGCGAAGGGCTGTTTTAGTTGTAGGGTTGCCAGCGCGTTCATCTGCGCTGATCGACCAATAAGGAGGTCAACATGTCACCCCGTCCACCCATTCTCATCAACCGTCTGGATGCCGATCGCTTGCAGCGCCTGATCGACCAGGCAGACGACAAGGACCGCTTTGTCGCCGACTGCCTTGAAGAGGAGCTCGAGCGGGGCCAGGTGGTCGACCCGGAAGAGATTCCCGAGGATGTGGTCAGCATGAACAGCCAAGTGCAGTTCACCGACCTGAACCGTAACCGGCAGATCATCCGCACCCTGGTCTACCCCCACGCCCTGGCCAAGACCGAAGACGGCATCTCGGTCATGGCACCCATCGGCGCAGGGCTGATCGGCCTGCGTATCGGTGACGTCATCGACTGGCCGCTGCCCGGCGGTGGCGAGACCAAGCTGCGCATCGATGCCATCCTGTGGCAGCCGGAACGGGAAGGGCAGTTCCACCGTTGAGATGGATGAGCGGCGCTGCCAAGGCAGCGTCGAGTGTATCGAGGAGAGGTTAAGGATGCCGTTTTCGCTATGGATGTCGCTGGTGGCGGTCTGCGCCATGGGGGCCATGTCCCCCGGACCCAGCCTGGCACTGGTGCTGCGCCATACCCTGGGTGGAGGTCGCGCGCCGGGGGTAGTGGCAGCGCTTTTCCATGCGCTGGGAGTGGGCTTCTATGCCCTGCTGACGGTGTGGGGTCTGGGTGCGCTGATCGTGCGCTACCCGACCCTGTTCCAGGCGATCACCTGGGCGGGCGCGGCTTACCTCGCCTGGCTTGGCATCAAGGCACTGCGCGCCGGGCGGGCCGGGGCCCTGGAAGCGACGGGCATGGCCACGACCCGGAGCCAGGCGGCGCGGGAAGGCATGCTGGTGGCGCTGGGCAATCCGAAGCTGATCCTGTTCTTCATTGCCTTGCTCAGCCAGTTCGTCACCCCGGACATGAGCCTGGCGGCCAAGGCGATCATCGTGCTCACCGCCATGATCATCGACGGCGGCTGGTATGTGCTGGTGGCGGTGTCGCTGACCCACTCCCGGGTGCTTCCCTGGCTTCAGAGCCGCGCCCACTGGATTCATCGCATCACCGGCGTGATGCTGCTGGCCCTTGCCCTGCGGGTGGTGGTCGGCCCGCTTGGCTGACAGCGTTGACAGCCGTCCCGGCCGCGCGCGGGGGATAATGGTAGCCTCAAGGCTATTCGAAAGCGGAAGCCCCCATGGACGTTTTGTCGATAGAAGAGGAGGACCGCGCCCTTGCCGTGGTCCTGGACGAGGACCCCGATGTGGTGGCTGTCCTGTCGCTCCAGCTACATGTGCTGGGCATGGAGAGCCGCTGCTATCGTCGGGCCGATGTCCTGCTGGAAGAGATCGACGAGTGCGAGCCTCAACTGGTCATCATGGGGCTGGAATTCGGCGATCCTGACGGGATTGCCCTGTTGCGCCTGCTGGCCGAACGACGCTATGCCGGCTGGGTGCTGCTGCTGGGTGGCGTCGAGCGCAAGATCTCGCGAATTGCCGAGCGGGTGGGACACACCCTGGGCCTGCAGATGCTCGGCTCGCTGGACAAGCCGATGCGGATGACCGAGCTGCGCCAGCGGCTGGACCGGCTGCACCTGGGGCGCAAGCCGGCCATCGCGCCCGAGGACGACCCCTTCTTCTCCGCCGCGGAGCTCGACCGAGCCCTGGAACGGCACGAACTCACCCTTCACTACCAGCCGCAGTTCGAGCTTGCCACGGGCCGGTTGAGCGGCGTCGAGGCGCTGGTGCGCTGGTCGCATCCCGAGATCGGCCTGATCGGGCCGGCCAGCTTCCTGCCCATGCTCACCGCTGGCCAGAGCCGGCGGCTCACCTGTCACGTACTCGAGCAGGCGCTGGCCGATGCCGAGCAGTGGGCAGGCATGGGCGTGGTGCTGTCGCTGTCGGTCAATGTTACCGCCGATGACCTGATGGAGTCGCAGCTGCTTTCGCTGACGCGCCACCGCCGGCCGGGCGAGCCGCCGCTGGTGGTGCTCGAGATCACCGAAACCGCGGCCATGGACGACGAGCTGCTGGGCTCGGAAATCGCCGCCCGGCTGCATCTCAACGGGATGGAAGTGTCGGTGGACGACTTCGGCGTGGGCTTCTCGTCGCTGTCGCGGCTGCAGATGCTGCCGATCAGCGAGCTCAAGATCGACCGCAGCTTCGTGCGCAACCTGCAGCAGGACTCCCAGGATGCGGCAATCGTCGAGGCGGTCGCCCTGCTGGGGCGTCGCCTGGGTATCCGGGTGGTGGCCGAAGGGGTCGAGGAGCTCGACTGCCTGCCGACCCTGGCCCGCTTCGGCTGTACCCATGTGCAGGGCTTCGGCCTGTCGCGGCCTGTGCCCGCCGACATGATTCCCGAGCTGGCCTCGGATCAGTCGCCGATCCGTGCCAGGATCGCGGCCAGCGGGGCGTTGGCCGGCAACACGCCGTAGGCCGGGCTGGCCTCCACACCGAGGCGCGAGCGGCAGAAGGTCTCGGCCACCTCGTCGGGGGCATGGCGCAGCAGCAGTGAGGCCTGCAGGCACTGTGCCAGGCGCTGGGTCAGCCAGCGTGCCCTGGCCTCCAGGGCATCGGAGGGCAGCGCCAGCTCACGCTCCAGCCCGGCCAGCGCCAGGTCGAAGTCCGGTTGCTGTCCCCGAGCCGCGGCCAGCTCGGCCCGCAGCGCCTCGATCGACTCCGGATGCCGGGCCAGTACCCGCAGCACGTCGAGGCACATCACGTTGCCCGACCCCTCCCAGATCGAATTCACCGGCGCCTCCCGATAGAGCCGCGCCAGCGGCGACTCCTCCACGTAACCGATGCCTCCCAGGCACTCCATGGCCTCGGCCATGAACCCGGGTCCGCGCTTGTTGTGCCAGTACTTGGCCAGCGATGGCAGCAGCCTGGCCAGGGCGGTTTCATGCTCGTCGCCCTGGGCGCCCCCGTCGAAGGCGCGAGCGGTGCGCATGGCGAGGGCGACGCCGGCCTCCACCTCCAGCGCCAGGTCGGCGAGGACGCTGCGCATCAGCGGCTGCTCGGCCAGTGCCTTGCCGAAGGCGTGTCGCTGCCGCGTATGGTGCCAGGCTTCCGCCAGGGCCTGGCGCATCATGCCCACCGGCGCGGTGGCCGCGTCCAGGCGGGTCTGCTGCACCATGCCGATGATGGTGGCCACGCCGCGTCCGGGCTCGCCCACCGGCGTCGCCCAGGCGCCGCGATACTCGATCTCGGCGGAGGCATTGGCGCGGTTGCCGCACTTCTCCTTGAGCCGCTGCAGCTCGATGGCGTTGCGCTCACCGTCCGGCGTGAAACGCGGCACCAGGAAGCAGGAGAGGCCGGCCTCGGTCTGTGCCAGGGTGAAAAAGGCGTCGGACATCGGCGCGCTGCAGAACCACTTGTGACCGGTGAGCCGCCAGCCCTCGCCGTCGCGCTCGGCGCGGGTGGTGTTGCTGCGCACATCGCTGCCCCCCTGCTTCTCGGTCATGGCCATGCCGAAGGTCAGGCCCTGTTTTTCCGCGGCCGGCAGGGGGCGGGGATCATAGGCACTGGCCAGCAGCCCGGGTGCCCAGGCGGCCGCCACTGTCGAGCTGTGGCGCAGCACCGGCATGGCGGCATGGGTCATGGTCACCGGACAGCAGAAGCCCGGTTCGGCCTGGGTCAGCAGGTAGAGGGCGGCGACATGGGCCTGGTGGCCGCCGCGGCCCTCCTCCTGCCAGGCCACCGCATGCCAGCCGCCCGCCATCGCCATCGTCATCAGCTCGTGGTAGGCGGGGTGATAGCGCACCTCGTCCAGGCGTCGGCCGTGGCGATCGAAGAGTCGCAGCTCCGGTGGGTGGCGGTTGGCTTCCTCGCCCAGGGCGGCGACTCGGGTGCTGCCGGTGTCGCGGCCCAGGGGGGCGAGGCGCTCGGCGACCCACGGCGGGGCTTCCCTGGCCAGTGCCTCGCGCAGCGGCAGGTCCGCGGCGAGCAGGTCCCGGTCGCCCCGGGGGGCGGGCTGGTTGAGCACCTCGTGGGTCGCCATGCGGGTTCGGGGGAACGGACTGTCCATGACGGTGCTCCTTGCGGTCGGTATTTTGGGGAACTGTTCCGAAGCATGGTCAGTGCATCGGACCGGGTCAACGTGACGTCGGGCGTGACGACGGCGGCACCACTGGGTAGGCTTGTGACTCGATCCTGCGGAGATGACCGTGACGGCCAAGCCCCCTCTCGACCCGACACTGCCGGCGCCCCGTGTGGCCGATGAAGCCATCCAGTTGGTGGACGCCCGCAACCGGCCCTGTGGCAGTGCGCCCCGGGCGCTGATGCGTCGCTTCCAGTTCTGGCACCGGGCCACCTACGTGGTCGTTCTCAATCGCCACGGCGAGATCTGCGTGCAGCGCCGAACCCTGGCCAAGGAGGTGTTCCCCGGCGGACTCGACCTGGCTGCGGGCGGCGTCGTCGGTGCCGGTGAGGCCGTGCATGTGGCGGCGTGCCGTGAGCTGGCCGAGGAGTTGGGCATTCGCGGCGTGCCCCTGCGTCATGCCGGGGAGTTTTGTCATGACCGGGGCGGCAACCATATCTTCGGCAGTCTTTACCTGGTCGAGTACAGCGGCCCTCTTACCCTGCAGGTGGAAGAGGTTGCCGACGCCTTCTGGTGTTCACTCGAGGAGGCGCTGGCGCTGGACGGGGTCACGCCGGACACCCGCCAGGCCGTGGAGGCGTTGATTGCGTCCGGCTGGCTGGAGGCGGGGCGATGAACGCGCTGGCGGCGGCGCAGAGCCTGGAGGCCATTGCCGCCACCCTGGATCGGGTGGTGCTGGGCAAGTCCCGTGAGGTGCGCCTGGCCCTCTGCTGCCTGCTCTGCCGCGGCCATCTGCTGATCGAGGATCTGCCGGGACTGGGCAAGACCACCCTGGCCCAGGCACTGGCTCGTGTCACGGGGCTCGACATGCAGCGGCTGCAGTTCACCAGCGACCTGCTGCCCGCCGACGTGCTGGGGGTGTCGGTCTTCGACCCGCGGGAGGCGAGCTTTCGCTTCCACCCGGGGCCGATTTTCCACGGCCTGGTGCTGGCCGACGAGATCAATCGCGCCACCCCCAAGACCCAGAGCGCACTGCTCGAGGCGATGGAGGAGGGACAGGTCACCGTGGAGGGGGAGACCCGCGCGCTGCCCGACCCCTTTTTCGTCATCGCCACCCAGAATCCCCAGGATCAGGCCGGCACCTTCGCGCTGCCGGAATCGCAGTTGGATCGCTTCCTGATGCGGCTATCGCTGGGCTATCCCGACTTTCGCGCCGAGCGCGACATCCTGCGCGGCCTGGCGGGGCGCACCCGGCTCGATGATCTCTCTGTGCTGTTGGATGGCGAGAGCCTGCGCCACTGGCAGGCGAAGGTTGCGACGATTCATGTCTCCGACCGGGTACTCGACTATGTGCAGTCCCTGGGACGTGCCAGTCGCGAGCATCCGGAGCTGGCCTGGGGGCTTTCCACCCGGGGGTTGCTGGCGCTGGTACAGGCAGCACGTGGCTGGGCGCTGCTGGCGGGGCGGGATCATGTGCTGCCCGAAGACGTCCAGGCCGTCTGGGTGCCGGTGGCCGGCCACCGCTTGAGCAGCGGCCACCGGGAGGAGGGCGAAGCACTGGCGGCGCACCTGCTCGGACGCGTGCCGGTAGCGGCCTGAACATGACCACGGCCCACACCGCAGCCTCGGAGGCAGCCACACGGGGCGTCGGCAAGCCGGGAGCCGGCAAACCGAATGCTGGAAAGAAAAAGCGCCTGCGCGACTGGCTCGGTCGACGCCTGACAATCGCTCCCGGTGAGGCCCTGCCGCAGCGTCGGCTGTTTCTGATTCCCACCCGCTTCGGCCTGGGCTGGATCGCCCTGGTGGCGGTGCTGCTGCTGTTCGGCGTCAACTACCAGAACAGTCTGGCCTACGCCCTGGCCTTCTGGCTGGCGGGGCTGGCAATGGTTGTGTTGGTGCGAGCCTGGCGCAATTTGCTGGGCGTCACCGTGGAGCTGCAGTTGCCCCGGGAGGCCTTTGCCGGACACGAGGCACGTCTGCAGGTGATACTCAGGGCCGCCCGCCCACGAACTGCCATCGGCCTTGTGCTGGACGCCCATGAGACCACGCTGCCGGGCCTGGAGAACGAGGCCTCGGCAAGACTTCCCTGGCGGCCCGGGCAGCGTGGTTGGCAGCTGCCGCCCACCCTGCGCCTGGAGTCCTGCTGGCCGCTGGGGCTGGTGCGGGCAGTGGCCTGGGTGCAGCCCACCGACGGGCTGCTCGTCTACCCCGCACCGCTCGAGGCGGCGGGGGCGGAGCATCGTCAGCTCGGCGCAGGGCTGGACGCCACCGATTTTGCCGGGCTGAGGCGCTTCGAGCGCGGCGATAGCGCCACGCGAGTGGCCTGGAAGCAGTGGAGCCGCAGCGGCATCCTCACCACCAAGGTTTTCAGCGTGCCGCCTCGCCAGCAGCTGTGGCTGGATTACGCCAACTGTCGGGGCAGCCCCGAGCGGCGTCTGTCACTGCTCTGTGCCCGAGTGCTGGCGCATCACAGAGCCGGCGACCATTACGGCCTGCGGCTGCCGGGGCTGGAGCTGCCCTTGGCGGAGGGCGAGCGTCAGCGGCGCGCAGCGCTGGAGGCGCTCGGCCTGTTTCAGGCCGGTTCGACAGGAGGGCTGGACCAGTGATCGCAAGAGGCTGGCTGGCACGTCGCCAACGGCCCCGCCCGGAGGCGGCGGTGCTGGCCGACGGTCGCGAGCTTGGTGCCGCGATGCTTCGGCGCCTGGTCATTGGCCAGTGCCTGGTGCTGGCGCTGCACCTTGCCTGGATGCCGATCTGGCTGGTGGCGCTGGCACTCGGCGTGGCGGCCTGGCGTTTTCTGGAGCTGCGTCAACGGTTGCCCCCGGCCGGGCGTGTATTGCGCCTGGGCGGAGTTGTCGCGCTGTTGGGCGCCCTCTGGCTGCACTATGGCGTCATGTCTCAAATGGAAGGGCTGATCGGGCTGCTGCTGGGCGTCTACCTGCTCAAGCTGCTCGAGACCCATGATCGGCGCGGCGCCCGGGTGGTGGTGGTGATCGGCATCATCGCGACCGGGGTGGCCTTCCTGCACGATCAGGGGATACCGATGGCACTGGGTGCCCTGGTGGCGCTGGGCTGGCTGCTGCAGTCGCTGAACTGGCTGGCCGGCGCGCCGGACGCTCGCCGCGCCTGGGGCGAAACCGCATGGCTGCTGCTCTATTCGGCGCCGCTGATGGTGGTGCTGTTTCTTGTATTTCCTCGGCTGGGACCGCTATGGAGCATGCCACAGATGGATCGTGCCTCCACCGGACTTTCCGATGAGGTATCGCCGGGGGATATCGCTCAGCTCTCGCGCAGCGATGCCCGTGTCTTCCGCGCGGCGTTCGACGGCGAGGAACCGGCGACTCACGAGCGCTACTGGCGGGTCTATACGCTCTCCGGCACCGACGGTCGGCGCTGGTTCCGGGCGCCCCCCGACGAGCTGGCCGCGACCCTGGGGCTAACCGAAGCCAGCTTCGCTCGCCAGGGGCGACGCTCGCCCTGGGTGGACGAGGCGGCCGGTGAGGGGCGCTTTCGCGCCGAGCTGCTGCTGGAACCCGACAGCCGCCCCTGGCTCCCCTCGCTGGGCACGCCGCTGGCCACTGACAGCGAACAGCGCTATCTGGCCGATGGCACACTGGAGCGGCTTGCTGCGGAGGGTTCGCGCAGCCTGCTGCGCCTGGAGAGTAGCGGGGCGGCTCCGGCCAATGCCGACCCCGCCGGCGACGCCTGGAACACCATGCTGCCGAACCGGGCCAACCCCCGTACCCGGGCGCTGGGCGAGCGGCTGTGGCAGGAGAGCGGTGGTGACAAGCATGCCTTCCTGGCGGCAGTCATGGCCCAGTTCGGCGAGTCCCCCTTCCGCTATACCCTCATGCCGCCGCGCCTGAACTCCCGTCATCGGGTCGACGAATTCCTGTTCGAGAGCCGTGCCGGCTACTGCACCCACTATGCTTCGGCCGCCGCGACCCTTATTCGTGCGGCGGGGATTCCGTCGCGCCTGGTAGTCGGTTTTCTGGGCGGTGAACGCCATCCGGATGGCTATTTCACCATTCGCGACTACGATGCCCACGCCTGGGTCGAGGTGTGGCTCGACGGCGGCTGGCAACGCCTTGACCCTACGGCCGCCATTGCCCCCGAGCGTATCGAGCTGGGGCCCCAGGCCGTCGAGGGAAGTGCCGAGACCTTCCTGGCCGACTCGCCCTTCTCCTCGCTGCGACTGCGTGAGCTGGACTGGGCCAATCGCCTGCGGCTGCGTTGGGAAAATCTCGAGTACCAGTGGCAGCGAGGCGTCATCGGTTACCAGCGAGAGGCGGCCAGGTCGTTCATGCAGCGCCTCGGCGAGCGGCTGGAGGTGGGGTACGGCTGGCTCATGGCGCACCTGCGCTCGGCACCCTGGGTGGTCGTTGCCTGGCTGAGTGGCGCGGTGCTTGCGCTGGTGGGGATGGCATGGCTGCTGCGATTGGGCTTGCGCCAGCGCCGCTGGCGTAATGAAAGCGCCATGCTGGAATATCTTCAGGAGCGGCTGGCTCGTCTTGGCCTGGGGCCTGTCTCCGGCGAGACCCCTGCCGGCCACCTGCGGCGTGTCGCCTCGACGTGCGGCCCTGCCAGTGGTGCCCTTGAGGCGGTGGTCGAGGAGTACGAACGTCTTGCCTATGCACCGCTGAATGAAGCGGATCGGCGTGCCGGCCTGAGACGACTACGACAGGCGGTCCAGAAGGTCCGGCGGCGCTTGCCCAAGGCGCGATATCGAATTCGCCGGGGTGGTGCCGCGAGGGAGGACGTGGCATCGTAATCAGGTGTCAGCAAAGCAGACGACCCATGGCCATTCACGAGCACGACTGTCGCACTCATCGCGGCGAACCCTTCAACTTGCAGGCCCTCAAGGGGCAGGTGCTGTTGATCGTCAACGTGGCGAGCCGGTGTGGCTACACGCCTCAGCTACGTGAACTGGAGCGGCTTTATGGCCGCTACCGCGATCGTGGCTTCACCGTGCTGGCCTTTCCCTGCAATCAGTTTGCCCGGCAGGCCCCGGAGTCAGCGCTGGACTTCTGTGCCATGAGTTCTTCCCAATACGGTGTCACCTTTCCCATCATGCAGAAGGTCAAGGTCAACGGCTCACAGGCGCATCCGCTCTTCAAGGAGCTCAAGCAGCATGCGCCGGGGGTGCTCGGCACCACGCTCATCAAATGGAATTTCACCAAGTTTCTGGTGGGCCGGGATGGCCGGGTAATACGACGCTTCGCCCCAGGTGAGGGCCGTGATGTGCTGGCGCTCGCCCTGGAGGAGGCTCTGGATGAGACCTGAGCCTAACGGGGTGCCTCACCGCGCTCGAGCATCACGCGCATTATCAGCTCATTCCAGCGGTGACGGGTCATCATGGTGGTCAAGCCGGAGAATAGCGCCCAGCTCTTGCGTCGCCAGCCCGTCAGCCGCATGTTGTGGGCTACCAGGCGCTTCATGAGCTGGAGGTCATCGAACTTCCGCCATTCACTGGCGACCGACATCTGAGTGCGCGCCAGCACCGGTGCCAGCTCCAGGCGAAATATCCACTCCAGCTCATGCAGCGTCAGGTCGTGGCGCTGTATCACTTCCACCATGTGTGCATAGTCGCGTTCACCGGGTTCGCGGTCCAGCCATAGTGGCGCCAGTGCCAGCCACAGCTCGCCGCGTTCATCTACCAGCGTCTGTGCATCCATTGTTCTCTCCTGACTGCGCGTTACCCGGGAAATGCATCCTGCCCCACTCGAGGGCCGGGCTCAAGAGCGGACAGGAGAGATAACGACCGCTAGAATGCCACCACTGCCCACTCAATCTGCCCGATATCGCCGTGCCGGTGGCGGGCAATCGACAATGAGGTTAGACGTGATCATCAAACCCAAGGTTCGCGGTTTCATCTGCACCACCACCCACCCCGTCGGCTGCGAGAAGAACGTACTCGAGCAGATCGAGGCGACCCGTGCTCGAGGACTGGACCCGTCCGTGGGTCCGAAAAAGGTGCTGGTGATCGGTGCCTCCAGTGGCTACGGCCTGGCAGCACGGATTACCGCCGCCTTCGGCTATGGCGCCGACACCCTGGGCGTGTTCTTCGAGAAGGCGGGTAGCGAGAAGAAGCCCGGTACTGCCGGCTGGTACAACTCCGCCGCCTTCGACCGGTTCGCCAAGGCGGAAGGTCTCTACAGCAAGTCGATCAACGGTGACGCCTTCTCCCATGAGGCTCGCGATAAGGCCATTGAGCTGATCCAGCAGGACATGGGACAGGTCGACCTGGTGGTCTACTCGCTGGCATCGCCGGTGCGCAAGCTGCCCGATAGCGGCGAACTCAAGCGCTCCAGCCTCAAGCCCATTGGCGAGACCTACCGTGCCACCGCCATCGATACCAACAAGGATGTGATCATCGAGGCCGAGGTCGAGCCTGCCACCGAGCAGGAGATCGAGGACACCAAGGCGGTGATGGGCGGTGAGGACTGGGAGCTGTGGATGGATGCCCTGGACCGCGCCGGCGTGCTGGCACCTGGCGCACGCAGCGTGGCGTTCAGCTATATCGGCACCGAGATCACCTGGCCGATCTACTGGCACGGCGCCCTGGGCAAGGCCAAGGAAGACCTGGATCGTGCCGCCGGCGAGATCGACAGCAAGCTCAAGGCTGCGGGAGGAGGCGCGAACGTGGCGGTGCTGAAGTCAGTGGTGACCCAGGCCAGCGCTGCGATACCGGTCATGCCGCTCTATATCGCCATGGTCTACAAGATCATGAAAGAGAAGGGCCTGCATGAGGGCACCATCGACCAGCTCAACCGGCTGTTTGGTGATCGGCTCTACTCAGCCCAAGGGCAGGGCGGGCAATTTGATACTGATGATGCCGGTCGCCTGCGCCTCGACGACTGGGAGCTGCGCGACGATGTACAGCAGGCGTGCAAGGAGCTATGGCCCAAGGTGACCACCGAGAACCTGTTCGAAATTACCGACTATGCTGGATACAAGCATGATTTCCTGAAGCTGTTCGGGTTTGAGCGCGATGACGTGGACTACGATGCCGATGTGAACCCGGACGTGACCTTCGATGTCGTGAGTTTGTAGGGTCTGCGTAAAAATTCTGCGAATTGCGGCATTCCGTGAGGTTCGCAGCATGAAAGTTCCCGAGCATGGAGGTACGCGATGGATACCCGGGAGAGCAAGACAGCGCAAGAAGAGTACGAGCACATCAAAGAGGTGAGGATGCCCGAGGACTTCGAGCATCCAGAACCTGACGCCTCTCAGCCGGAGGCCAGGAGGCCCGCCAAAGGCTGGCACTGGTTGCTGCTGGCCACGGCAGTATTGGCAGGCGGCTTCCTGGCCTACCGCCTGCTGTCGGCGCTCTGGGTCTAATCGCGCAGCCATCGTCACGGCGCGGGCGGTAAGGCTCTCACGCATAAACGGCGGTTAGCCCGCCGCCCGCTCGACGACGCCTCGCTATCCAGTAACGCGGGGCGCTTCGACTTACACAGCGCATTCGTCGCCAACGCTCCCGATCGAGTAAGATCACACTCCCGACCGGCTCACGGCTTAGCGCTCCATGCCCGACACCCCCACCGCCAACTTCTCTATGTCTGCAATCCGCCGGGTCGGGGTGCTGTCGCTGCCGGGCTTTTCCCTGCTGGCCCAGGCCTGTGCCCTTGAGCCGCTGATAATGGCCAATCAGCTGGCCGGCCGGTGTCTCTATCGCGTGCAGGCCTATAGCTCAGGTGGAGGTGAGACCCCCAGTCTGGCCGAACTCAGCCTGGCCGCGGCCAAGCCTTTCTCTGACGTGGCGGCCGAGTTGGACATGCTTGTCGTCTGCGCCCCGGCGCCCCTGTCGGCGCATGCCGATGACGCCATCGTTCACCGCCTGCGCGTGCTGGGCAGAAACGGCGTTACGCTGGTCGGCGTGGGCGGCGGCACCGAGCTGCTGGCCCGTGCCGGTGTGCTGGACGGCTACCGCGCCACGCTGCCCTGGCAGCGCTTCGCCGCCTTTACCCGCGACTTTCCCCGGGTGCGGCTCTCCCAGCAGCTGTTCGAGATCGACCGTGACCGCCTCACCTGCGGCGGCGGTACGGCGGCCATGGACATGATGATGACGCTGATTGCCTCGCACCATGGTAGTGAGCTGGCCGAAAGCGTCTCCGAACACTTTGTGCTGGAGCGAATCCGCATGGCAGACGAGCCCCAGCAGGTGCCGCTGCGTGCCCGCCTGGGCCATGCGCCGGCGCCACTGGTGGATGCAGTGATGCTGATGGAAGCCAATATCGAGGAGCCGCTGACCACCCATGAACTGGCGGAACACCTGGGTATTTCCCGGCGCCAGCTGGAGCGGCTGTTCAAGAAGTATCTACAAGCGGTGCCTGGCCGATACTACCTCGATCTGCGCCTGCAGGAAGCCCGGCGGCTGCTGCGCGACAGCGACCTGCCCGCCGGCGAGATCGCCATGAAGACTGGCTTCTCTTCCCCGGCGCACTTTTCCACGGCCTATCGCAACCATTTCGGTGTAACGCCCCGCGAGGAGCGACTGCACTAGGTGAGTGGTGGGCTAGGCCTTGCTGCCCACCCCGACAGCACCGCCTGCCTGCGCTGCCTTGTGGGCAACCAGTGCCCGAAACAGCGACCCCAGCATTACCGGCCGGTCGAGCTCGATTTCGAAGCCGGCACTCTCCAGCAGTGGGCGGGCCTGGCGGGTGATGTCGGTGGCCACGGTGGCGGTGAAGGCATTGAGCGCGCGCCTTGCCAGGCCGGCGGCATGCTCATCGGACTGGAACTTGTCCATCACGCAGAGTTGACCATCCCGGTTGAGTACCCGGTGCGCTTCGGCCAAGCCTTGTCGGGGGTTCGGCATCACGGCCAGGATCAGATGCATGATGACCGCATCGAAGTGACCGTCAGGGTAGTCGAGCGCCTCTGCGTCCATCACACGACACTCCACGTCCATGCCCAGCCGCTCTGCGCGCTGCTGCATGCGCTTGACCATGGCGGGTGAGAGGTCGGTGGCGTGTACTTCCACATCCCGGGGCAGAAAGGGAAGGTCCAGTCCGGTACCGGCTCCCACCAGTAGAACCCGCATACCCGCTTGCCAGTCTACGGCGTCCAGCGATAGCTGGCGGGGACGGCGAAAACTGCGGTCGGCGACCATATCGTAGACCGGGGCATAGAGCCCATAGCGAATTCGATTCCAGGCCGTGGTGTTGAACATCGACATGCTCCGGAGGATGGATATTGAGCTTAGCAGGCCGTCGGCCAACCAGACCCTGTTATTGCGCAATACCGACAGCCATTTTCACAAGAGGGAGTCCCATAGCTGAAAGCCTGGATGGGATGGCCTCCGTATACTCGAATGACAGTAGCGCTTCGCTTCCCCTTTACGCTGGAATGGAGACCGACATGAGCCACACCCCGACCCGCGCCGACTTCGATCAGTACATGGTGCCCAACTACTCTCCCCAGAAGGTCATTCCGGTGCGCGGCGAGGGCAGCCGGCTTTGGGATCAGGACGGGCGCGAGTACATCGACTTCGCCGGGGGCATCGCGGTCAACTCCCTCGGCCATTGCCATCCGGTGCTGGTCGAGGCGCTCACCGAGCAGGCCAACAAGCTCTGGCACCTTTCCAACGTCTACACCAATGAGCCGGCCCTGGCGCTGGCCCGGTCGCTGGTGGAGCGTACCTTCGCCGACAAGGTCTATCTCTGTTCCTCCGGCGGCGAAGCCAACGAGGCGGCGCTGAAGCTGGCGCGGCGCTGGGCCCATGACAACGTCAGCGAGCACAAGACACGCATCGTCTCGTTCTCGCAGTCCTTCCACGGACGCACCTTCTTCACTGTCAGCGTCGGGGGCCAGCCCAAGTACTCCCAGGGCTTCGGCCCGGTGCCGGGCGGCATCGTCCACGGCGAGTTCAACAACCTGGATAGCGTGCGCGACCTGATCGACGACGATACCTGTGCGGTGATGGTCGAGCCGATGCAGGGCGAGGGCGGGATCGTGCCGGCCACCCAGGAGTTCCTGCAGGGGCTGCGGGATCTGTGCGACGCCCACGATGCCCTGCTGATCTTCGACGAGGTGCAGACCGGCGTCGGCCGCACCGGCGCCCTCTACGCCTACATGGAGTACGGCGTGCTGCCGGACATCCTCACCAGTGCCAAGGGCCTGGGCGGCGGCTTCCCGGTGGGGGCGATGCTGACCACCGACCGCGTCGCTCCGGCGCTGGCCATCGGCACCCATGGCTCCACCTATGGCGGCAATGCGCTGGCCTCCGCCGTGGCCCTGGCCGCGGTCGAATACATCGCCACGCCAGTGGTCCTCGATGGCGTGAAACAGCGCCATGACCTGTTCCGCGAGCACCTTGAGGCAATCAACCGCAAGCATGGCGTGTTCAAGGAGATCCGCGGCATGGGGCTGCTGGTCGGCGCCGAGATGGCCCCCGACTACGAAGGCCGGGCCAAGGACATCCTGCCGCTGGCCATCGAAGAGGGGCTCATGGCCCTGATCGCCGGGCCCAACGTGCTGCGCATGGCGCCGTCGCTGGTGATTCCCGAGGCCGATATCAGCGAGGGCATGGCGCGCCTCGATCGGGCCGTGGCGCGACTGGTGGCGGCCAAGTGAAGGCCGGCCAGCCCATGCAAGATGCCGCCAACCGACCCGGAGACCCTGCCATGATGGTCGTACGCCCCGTTCGGCCGGCCGACCTGCCGGCCCTGGAGCGGCTGGCAGGCACCGCCACGCCGAGCCTGACAAACCTGCCGGCCCACCGCGACCGGCTGGAGGAGCGCATCGCCCGCTCGCGGCACTCCTTCAGCCGCGAAGTGGACTTCCCCGGCGATGAGCTCTACACCTTCGTCCTCGAGGACCTGGAGCGCGGCGAGGTGGTGGGCACCGCCACCATTCGCGCCGAGGCCGGGTCCCGGGAGGCCTACTACACCTATCGCCAGGAGACCCTGATCCACGCCTCGCAGCAGCTCAACGTGCGCCGCGAGGTGCAGACCCTGGCGCTCTCCCATGAGGTCTCCGAGACCACCCAGCTCTGCGCGCTGTCCATCGAGCCGCGCTACCGTGGCACCAGCGCGGAAAGCCTGCTGCGCCGGGCCAGGCTGATGTTCATCGCCCAGTACCCCGAGCGCTTCGCCGAGGTGCTGGCCATGGCCTTTCCCGGCTACCTGGACGAGCAGGGCGAATCGCCGTTCTGGAACAGCGTGGGGCGCCACTTCTTCGTGCGTGACTACCACGACATCAACTACCTGGCGGGGGTGCGCTCCAAGAGCTTCATCGCCGAAGTGATGCCGCAATTCCCGCTCTACCTGGCGCTGCTGACGCCACAGGCGCGCGCGGCGATCGGGCGGGAGCATCCGGACCATGAAGCCGCCATGGCCGAGATGCTGGCCGAAGGGTTCCTGCGCTCGCGCCATGTGGACATCTTTGATGCCGGCCCGGTGATCAAGGGAGAGCGCGATCGCCTGGCAAGCTTTCGGCGTGCCGCCTGGCATCCGGTGCGGGTGCGCCCGGCCCACCTGTTGCCGGATGCGGAGCCGGCCATGATCGCCAACCAGCGGCTGGGTGACTTCCGCTGCGTGGTGGCCCGCTACGCGCTGTCGCCCACCGGCCAGCTGATGCTCTCGACCGAGCACGCCGAGCTGCTGGGCGTGGAGGAGGGGCGTGCCGTGCTGGTGGCACCGCTGGCCCTGGCGGCGGAAGATGCCGAGCTGGGCTACGACGAGGGGGAGCTGTGATGCGCATTCGAGCAATTGCCGAATCCGACCTGGACGAGCTGCAGGCCCTGGCGCGCGAGACCGGGGTCGGCTTCACTTCGCTGCCCGACAACCGAGAGTTTCTCGCCGAGAAGATCGAACTGGCCGTTACCGCCTTCGAGCAGCGCTCCCCGGCGGACCGGCGCAACTACTTCTTCGTGCTGGAGGACGAGGACAGCGGCGAGCTGGCCGGCTGCTGTGCCATCGAAGGGCAGGTGGGTCGCGAGGTGCCGTTCTATCACTATCGCCTCGGCACCCTGGCCCACTCCTCGGTGCAGCTCGACCTGCACCGCACCATCGACACTCTCTTTCTCAGCTCCGATCACACCGGCGATGCCGAAGTGGCGTCGCTGTTCCTGCGACCCCAGTACCGTGGCGAAGGACATCGTCATCAGCGCAACGGCGCGCTGCTGTCGATGATGCGCTGGCTGTTCATCGCCGAGTTCCGCGACCAGTTCCCCGACAAGGTACTGGCGGAGATGCGCGGCGTCTTCGACGAGCGTGGCAAGAGTCCCTTCTGGGAGTGCCTGGGAAGCCACTTCTTCCCGCTGGACTTCGACGAGGCGGACCGCCTGACGGGGCTGGGACAGAAGAGCTTCATCGGCGAGCTGATGCCCAAGTTCCCCATCTACACGCCGTTTCTCTCCGACGAGGCCCGTGCCTGTATCGGCCAGGTGCACCGCCATACCCGCCCGGCGCTGGCCATGCTCAAGAAGGAGGGGCTGCGCTGGGAGGGCTTCATCGACATCTTTGACGGTGGCCCCACCGTGGAAGCCTATATCGACGACGTACGCGGCGTGCGCAAGTCACGCCGCTGCCGGGTGGAAGTTCACACCGGCAGCGAACCCCCCGCCGCGCGCCCGCGCTGGCTGGCGGCGAGTACCGACATGGCGGCGTTCCGCGCCGCCTGGGTAGCCGGCGGGCCCAACGAGGACGACACCATCACCCTGAGCGAGCAGGAAGCGCAGCGGCTCGGCGTCGTCGCCGGCGACGCCCTGCGCGTACTGGATACCGAGGAGACACCATGAAAGCCAAGCAGCAGCTGTTGATCGATGGCACCTGGCAGGCGGGAGACGCTACCCGCTTCACCAAGCAGGACCCGGTCTCCGGCGACACCCTGTGGCAGGGCAACGGTGCCGGCGATTCCCAGGTGGCGGCGGCAGTGGCCGCCGCCCGCGGCGCCTTTGCCTCATGGGCACGGCGTGCCTTCGAGGAGCGGCTGGCGGTGGTGGAGCGCTTTCGCGAAGTGCTGGAGGCGCATCGCGAGTATCTGGCCCGCACCATCGCCTCGGAAACCGGCAAGCCGCTCTGGGAGGCCCGCACCGAAGTGGGGGCGATGATCGGCAAGGTGGCGATATCGGTGCGCGCCTACCATGAGCGCACCGGCGAGCGCAGCCGCGATGTGGGCGACACCCGGGCGGTGCTGCGTCATCGGCCCCATGGGGTGATGGCGGTGTTCGGTCCCTACAATTTCCCGGGTCACCTTCCCAATGGCCACATGGTGCCTGCGCTGCTGGCCGGCAACACGGTGGTGTTCAAACCCAGCGAGCAGACACCGCTGACCGCCGACCTCACCCTGCAGTGCTGGCAGGAAGCGGGGCTGCCAGCCGGCGTTATCAACCTGGTTCAGGGGGGCGCTCCCGTGGGGCAGGCGCTCTCGGCCCACCCGGGTATCGACGGCCTGCTGTTCACCGGCAGCGCCAAGGTGGGTGGGCTGCTCAACCGGCAATTCGCCGACCGATTCGACAAGATTCTCGCCCTGGAGCTGGGGGGCAACAATCCGCTGGTGGTCAAGGACGTGCACGACCAGGACGCCGTGGTGCTGACCATCCTGCAGTCGGCCTTTCTCTCCGGCGGCCAGCGCTGTACCTGCTCGCGGCGGCTGATCGTGCCCGAGGGCCAGGTCGGCGACCACCTGCTCGACGCCCTGGTGGATGCCATTGGTCGATTGCACGTGGCAGGCCAGTTCGAGGAGCCGGCGCCTTTCTACGGTGGCCTGGTCAGCCCGGCGGCGGCCCAGGGGCTGCTCAAGGCCCAGGACGAGCTGGAAGCCCTGGGCGGAGTGGTGTTGTCGCGCATGGCGTGCCTGAAGGAGGGCACCAGCCTGCTCAGCCCCGCGCTGATCGACGTCACCGGTCTTACGGTGCCAGACGAAGAGCACTTCGGCCCATTGCTGAAAGTATACCGTTATAAAGATTGGAGTGAAGCGGTCACTATCGCCAATGACACCCGCTATGGCCTCTCCGCCGGTCTGATCGGCGGCGAGCGTGCCGACTGGGACGACTTCCTGCTGCGCATTCGTGCCGGCATCGTCAACTGGAACCGCCAGACCACGGGTGCCTCGGGCGATGCCCCCTTCGGTGGCGTCGGCGACAGTGGCAACCACCGTCCCAGTGCCTACTATGCCGCCGACTACTGCGCCTATCCGGTGGCCTCCATGGAGAGCGACGAGCTGCATCTGCCTGACCAACTGCCGCCGGGAGTGGTGCTATGAGCGACGCTGTGACGCTGCGCGACGAGAGCTACCGGGAAGTCAATTTCGACGGCCTGGTGGGGCCGACCCACAACTACTCGGGGCTGGCCCACGGCAACGTCGCTTCCATGAGCCATGGCGGCCTGGTCTCCAACCCGCGTGAAGCTGCGCTGCAGGGGCTTGGCAAGATGAAGGCGCTGATGGACGCCGGCTATGCCCAGGGCGTACTGCCGCCCCAGCAGCGGCCGGACCTGGGCGCGCTGCGGGCGCTGGGCTTCACTGGCAGCAATTCCGAGGTGCTGGCCCGTGCCGCCAGTGAGGCGCCCCAGGTGCTGCGGGCGGTGTGTTCGGCGTCGAGCATGTGGACAGCCAACGCCGGTACGGTGACGCCGAGCCGCGATGCGCCGGATGGGCGGGTGCATTTCACCCCGGCCAACCTGCAGTCGAGCTTTCACCGCTACCTGGAGCCGGAGACCACCGGGCGCGTGTTGGCGGCGATCTTCCATGATGAGCGCCACTTCGCCCACCATTCGGTGCTGCCGGCGACCCCGGCCTTCTCCGACGAGGGGGCGGCCAACCATACCCGGCTCTGTGGTGAGCACGGCGAGCCCGGTGTGCACCTCTTCGTCTATGGCCGCCAGGCCTTCGGCGGGCGCATCGAACCGCAGAAGTTCCCGGCCCGCCAGACCCTGGAGGCGAGCCAGGCGGTGGCCCGTCAGCACGGCTTGAGCGACGACCAGGCGGTGTTCGCCCAGCAGCATCCCGATGCCATCGATGCCGGCGTGTTCCACAACGACGTGATCGCGGTGGGCAACGGCCCGGTGCTGCTCTACCACGAGATGGCTTTCCTCGACGAGGGGACGACCCTCGACGAGCTGCGCCGCAAGATGGCGACGCCCCTGATCCCGGTGCGGGTGCCGCTGGAGGCGGTGAGCCTCGAGGACGCCGTGGCCTCCTACCTGTTCAACTCCCAGCTGCTGACCAATGCCGATGGCAGCATGACCCTGGTGGTTCCCGGCGAGTGCCAGGAGCGCGAGGCGGTGTGGCGCACCATCCAGGATCACCTGCTGGCGGGCAACAATCCTATCGGGGAAGTGATCGTCAAGGACGTCAAGCAGAGCATGCGCAACGGTGGCGGCCCGGCCTGCCTGCGTTTGCGGGTGGCACTGTCGCAGGTGGAGCGATCGGCATTGACCGGTCGCGTGCTGCTAAACGACGGGCTCCATGAGGAACTGACCGCCTGGGTCGAGCGCCACTATCGCGATCGCCTGGCGCCCGACGACCTGGCCGACCCGCAGCTGGCCGACGAGACCCTGACGGCGCTGGACGAGCTGACCCGTATCCTGCAGATCGGCTCGGTCTACCCGTTCCAGTTGGGTTAGGCTTTCCCCCGAGACGTCACTTTCCACCGAGACCCAAACAGGATAGGGACATCATGCGAGATATCACTATCGTGCGGCTGAATACCGACTCCGACCATGTGGCCACGGTGGCGAGCTGGACCTACGCCGAATGGGGGCATCTGAATCCCGCATACACGGCTGAAACCTGGCGAGAAGCCTTTCGCCAGGAGTGCGGCGATGGCGGGGTGCCCTCAGTATTCGTGGCCATGCAGGGCGACCGTCCGGTGGGAACGGCGGCGCTGATGGCGGAGGATATGGCCAGCCGGCGCGACCTCACGCCCTGGCTGGCCTCGGTGTTCGTGCTGCCGGAATGGCGTGGGCAGGGCATTGCCGCCAGGCTGATCCGGCGCGTCGAAGAGGAGGCCGCCGCCTGTGGTATCGATCAGTTCTATCTGTACACCCACGATCAGCAGGGACTATACCGGCGCCTCGGCTGGTGCGACCATGAAATACTGAACTACCGGGGCGAGGAGGTCACCATCATGCTGCGCCGGCTCGAAGCGTGACGACCGCCTCACCCCCGGCCTTGTACCGGCAAGCGGTGGCCCGTTTCGGCGCTTCTGGCAGGGCTCTGCCTTGTCGGTGCCCCAATGGCCTGCTTGACCTGTGGGCAGCCCATAGCTTTTACATTGATGGCCTGACGCGATGCATTTCAGTAACAAGGAGTTTTCATGATGCGATCTACCCAGACCAAACCCCGTACCGCTGCATATGACGCCGATTCCTCCCGCGGGCCGTTGGCCCTGCTGCTGGGCAGCCTGGGGGTGGCCGCGTTGCTGGCGCTGAGTCCGCTGGCCGAGGCCGGCAGCCACGAGCACGATCATGGCGATGAGCACGCCCACGGCGATCATCAGATGGATGACCAGGAGCACGCCGACGATCCCGCAGTGCAGGCCTACCGCGAAGCCAATGAGCGCATGCACGAGGGAATGATGGGAGGCTTTACCGGCGATGCCGACGTCGACTTCGCCCGCGGCATGATCCCCCACCACCAGGGCGCCATCGATATGGCCAATATCGTTCTTGAATACGGTGAGGACGAGGCGCTGCAGCAGCTGGCCCGTGAGATCATCGACGCCCAGGAGGAGGAGATCGCCTTCCTCGAAGCCTGGCTCGAGGAGCACGGCCACTGACGCATTCGCCACGCTTTGCCGACTGATAGGACGCCCGCTGCTGCGGGCGTCGTCGTTTGCGGCTGGGCCATCTACGCCCCACGCTTACGCCACCCCTACGCCCCCCGAGGAGGAGCCATCCCACGCGTCGATTGGCGAGGCTAGTCGGGTCAACGATACTTTCTCGATAACAACAATGGGGCATGACCTATGCACACCGTTCTCAATCGCCGCCTCACGCCGCTGCTCGCCGCCACCCTGCTGGGCGCCGCTGCCGCGCCGGCACTGGCCTTCGACGACGACCGCCTGACCATCTGGATGGGCGACAACAAGGGCCAGGACGGCATTCGCGAGGTGGCGGCCCAGTTCACCGACGAGACCGGCATCGAGGTCGAGGTGGTTTTTCCCGATAACCTCACCGACCGCTTCCAGCAGGCCGCCGGCAGCGGCCAGGGGCCCGATATCGTGATCTGGGCCCACGACCGTCTCGGCGAATGGGCCCAAAGCGGCCTGCTTGCGCCGATCTCTCCGAGTGACGGTTTCCGCGCCGACTACTTCGACTTCACCTGGGATGCCACGCTGTGGAACGGCGACACCTACGGCTACCCGGTCTCGGTGGAGTCGCTGGGGCTGATCTACAACAGGGCGCTGGTCGACGAGGCGCCGCAGAGCTTCGCCGAGCTCTCGGCGCTGGACGCCGAGCTTGCCGAGCAGGGCAAGAAGGCGATCCTGTTCGACTACAGCGAGCCCTACTACGGCTGGCCGCTGCTCGCCGCCAACGGCGGCTATCCCTTCAAGCAGACCGAGGAGGGCTTCGACGTCAGTGATATCGGCGTCAACAATGAGGGGGCCGTGCAGGGCGCCGAACTCATCGCTGAGCTGATCGACAGCGGCGTGCTGCCCCGCGGCACCGATTACAGCATTGCCGACACCCGCTTCAACCGTGGCGAGGTGGCGACCATGATCAGCGGCCCCTGGGCCTGGCCAAACCTGGAGCGCAGCGGCATCGACTACGGCGTGGCGCTGCTGCCCAAGGTCGGCGACGAGCGCGCCCGGGCCATGTACGGAGTGATGACGGCGATGATCAATGCCGCCTCGCCCAACGACTTCCTGGCGGTGGAATTCCTCGAAAGCTACCTGCTCAGCGAGGCCGGCATGCGCACCTTCAACAGCGACGGCTCGCTGGGGGCGGTGGCGCATATCGCCTATCAGGAAGAGTTGGAAAGCGACGCCAATATTGCCGCGACCCTGGCCAACGCCGAGATCGGCATGCCGATGCCCAATATTCCCGAGATGGGCGCCTTCTGGGCCGCCATGGAGCCGGCGCTGCAGAACATCGGCAGCGGCCGCCAGTCGCCCCGGGAAGCCCTCGACGCCGCGGCGCGCCGCATGCGCCAGTAAGCCTACCCGACGCCCATGGCCGGCGGCAGCCCTGCCGCCGGCCCGCTCCCGCAGGATATCGACATGTACACGACCAACGCTTCCCGAGGCCTGCCGCGACACCGTTCGCGGCATGTCGCCGAGCGCTATACCCGCTGGGCCATGCGCGGCCTGATAGCGGCCCTGGTGCTGACCCTGATGTGGCTGGTGCTGGCCTTTCATCTCAACGGCCAGTGGATGTTCGCGCTGCTGTTCCTGGTGCTCGGCGCCTCGTTGGCGGTGGTGTTCACCAAGCGCACCCTGATGAGCCACCGCTACATCTTTCCGGCAGTGGCGGGGCTCGGGGTGTTCGTGATCTTCCCGCTGCTCTATACCATCGGCATCAGCTTCAGCAACTACAGCTCCAGCAACCTGCTCAGCGAAGACCGAGTGCGCGCCCAACTCTTGGCGCGGACCTACCAGGAGGAGGGCGCTTCCTTCACCTTCCAGGTCTTGCGCGAGGGCGAGGAGGTGCGCCTGGCACTGGAAAGCGACGGCGAGATAGCGCTGGAGGGCGAGGCCGATGCGGAGATGGAGGCCGCGCTGGAAGGTGCCTCTCGCTTAATTAGCGCCCCGCTCGACCTCGGTGACGACGTCAGCCGGCGCATCGAGATCGAGCCGCTGCATCAGGCCCTCGACGCCGAGCCGCTCGAGATGCGCGAGGTGATCGCCGCCCGCGACGCCCTGCAGGCGCTGCGCCTGGTGACCCCAGAAGGCCTGGAGCTGCGCATGGCGGGGCTGCGCCACTTTGCGCCCATGCTCGACCGCTATGAGGCCCGCGACGACGGCTCGCTGTATGATCGCCGCGACGACCGGGTGCTGACGCCGGACCGCGACACCGGCTTCTTCGTCGGCGACGATGGCCAGCGCATCACCCCGGGCTGGCCGGTGGCGGTGGGCCTGGACAACTACACGCGGATCTTCGCCGACCCGGATATCCGCGGCCCCTTCATGCAGATCTTCGTCTGGACCTTCGCCTTCGCCGGCCTCACCGTGCTGTTCACCCTGGTCGTCGGCTTCACCCTCGCCTCGCTGCTGCAGTGGGACCAGCTGCGCGGCAAAGCGATCTACCGCACGCTGCTGATCCTGCCCTACGCGGTGCCGGCGTTCATCTCGATCCTGATCTTCAAGGGCATGTTCAACCAGCACTTCGGCGAGGTGAACATGATCCTCGACGGGGTGTTCGGCATCCGCCCCGAGTGGTTCACCGACCCGTGGCTGGCGCGCAGCATGCTGCTGATCGTCAATACCTGGCTCGGCTACCCCTACATGCTGCTGCTGTGCATGGGCCTGATCCAGTCGATCCCCCGCGATCTCTATGAGGCCTCGGCGGTGGACGGCGGCGGTCCGCTCACCAACATGCTGACCATCACCCTGCCGCTGATCCTCAAGCCGCTGACGCCGCTGTTGATCGCCGCTTTCGCCTTCAACTTCAACAACTTCGTGTTGATCGCCCTGCTCACCGGCGGCAACCCCGATATCCTCGGCGCCAGCACCCCGGCGGGCACCACCGACCTGCTGGTCAGCTACACCTACCGCATCGCCTTCCAGGATGCCGGCCAGGACTTCGGGCTGGCGGCGGCCATCGCCACCCTGATCTTCCTGCTGGTGGCGGGCATGTCGCTGCTCAATCTGCGCCTGTCCAAGGTCAAGGTCTGATAAGGAGATACCGTCATGGCCATGGTTCAACCCCGCTCGATCCGCGCCCGCCGTCTGGGCGCGCATCTCGCCCTGATCGGCTTCGTCTCGCTGATCGTCTTTCCGCTGCTGCTGGTGATCTCGATCTCGTTTCGCGAGGGCAACTTCGCCACCGGCAGCCTGATCCCCGAACGCTTCTCGCTGGAGCACTGGTCGCTGGCGCTGGGCATCCCCTGGGAGCGTGCCGACGGCAGCGTGGTCCAGCCGCCGTTCCCGGTACTGCTGTGGCTGTGGAACTCGATCAAGGTGGCGGTGGTGTCGTCGCTGCTGATCCTGATGCTCGCCACCACCAGCGCCTACGCCTTCGCGCGCATGCGCTTCAAGGGCAAGGCGCCGCTCCTCAAGGGCATGCTGATCTTCCAGATGTTTCCGGCGGTGCTCTCGCTGGTGGCGCTCTACGCGCTGTTCGACCGCCTCGGCCAGCTGGTGCCGTGGCTTGGCATCAACACCCACGGGGCGCTGATCGTCGCCTCGCTGGGCGCCGTGGCGCTGCATATCTGGACCATCAAGGGCTACTTCGAGTCCATCGACGGCTCGCTGGAGGAGGCCGCCATGGTCGACGGCGCCAGCACCTGGCAGGCGTTCCGCTACATTCTGCTGCCGCTGTCGGTGCCGATCCTGATGGTGGTGTTCATCCTCGCCTTCGTGATGAGCATCATGGAGTACCCCATGGCCTCGGTGCTGCTGGTCGACGAGCACAAGCTGACGCTCGCTGTGGGTGCCCAGCAGTACCTGGCCGACCACAACCAGCGCTGGGGTAACTTCGCCGCCGCCGCGGTGCTCTCCGGCCTGCCCATCACCGTTGCTTTCCTGATCTGTCAGCGCTGGATCATCGGCGGGCTGACCGCCGGCGGCGTCAAGGGCTAGCGTTCCGCCTCGTTTCCTCGCCCTGAGCAGAGCCTTGCTCGACCCCGATCATATGATCGGGGTTCTTTTGGGTAGACGTTGAGGCAGGCAATAAATCGCCCCGGGCTGGATAAGCACCGGGGCGCAGGGTGGCGGTCGATCGGCGCTCAGTGGGTGACGCCGGGGATCTCCACCTGGCGAGGACAGGCGCTGCCGTCGGCGCCGAACAGGTGGCAGTGCTTGCCGTCAAGGCCGAGGGTGACGGCCTGGTGGTCGTCGAGATGGGCGAGGCCGTCGAGGCGCTGGGTCAGCGTCGCCTCGACACCTTCCACCTGCAGGTGGGCGAGGGTCTCGTAGCCGAGCTTCTCGGCGACCATCAGGCGCGCCTGGAGCGTCGCCTCGGCCTGGTCCGGGGCGACGAAGTCCTCGGCGCGCACGCCCAGGGTGGCGCGATCGCCGGCCTTGAGCCGGGCACCGTCGACAGCCACCTGGAGGGTGGCGCCGCCGGGCAGGCGCACCGCCGTATGCAGGCGACCGGGGTCGAGCACTTCGACGCTCAGGGTGTTGATGCGCGGTGAGCCGATGAATTCGGCGACCTCCAGGGTCCTGGGGAAGTGGTAGAGCGACAGCGGCGCGCCGACCTGGGCGATGCGGCCGCCGGAGAGCAGCACAATGCGGTCGGCCAGGGTCATCGCCTCGACCTGGTCGTGGGTGACGTAGATCATGGTCGCCTGCAGGCGCTTGTGCAGCTCGGCGATCTGCACCCGCATGTCGACCCGCAGCGCCGCATCCAGGTTGGAGAGCGGCTCGTCGAACAGGAACACCGCCGGCTCCTTGACCAGGGTGCGGCCGATGGCGACCCGCTGGCGCTGGCCGCCGGAGAGGTCCTTGGGGCGGCGTTCGAGCAGTTCGCTGAGGTGCAGCATCTCGGCGGCGTGCTGCACGCGCCGGCGGATCTCGGCCTTGTCGGTGCGCGCCAGCTTGAGGCCGAAGGCCATGTTCTCGGCCACGCTCATGTGCGGATAGAGCGCGTAGGACTGGAACACCATGCCGATGTCGCGCTCCTGGGGCGGGATCTCGTTGATGCGCTCGCCGTCCAGGCACATCTCGCCCTGGGTGATGTCCTCCAACCCGGCGATCATGCGCAGCAGGGTCGACTTGCCGCAGCCCGAAGGGCCGACGAAGACCACGAACTCGCCGTCCTTGATGGTCAGGTCGATATCGCGAGAGATCTCCACCTCGCCGAAGGCCTTGCCGATCCCTTCCAGTGTCAGGCGTCCCATGGGTTGTCCTCCGAGCAGCGCGCGATGGCAATGCCGTAAGCGGGTAGCGTCAGGGTGCCGTTCTGCCAGCGGCCGTTGACCAGCGGCGGAGCATCCGCCAGTGGCTCGGCGCTGGCCGGGGCGGCGACCTCGCAGGGCGTGGCGGCGAAGTTGAGTGCCACCAGCAGGCGTTCGCCCTGATAGCGTCGTTCGAAGCGCATCACCTCGCCCTGCAGCGAATGGTAGCGCACGTCGCCCTTGACCAGCGCGGGCAGCCCGCAGCGGAAGGCCAGGAAGGCGCGGTAGGCGTTGAGCAGCGAGGCCGGGTTGTCATCCTGCCGGTCAACCGCCAGGTTGGCATGCTCGACGGGCACCGGCAGCCAGGGTGTGGCGCTGCTGAAGCCGGCGTGCCGGGCATCGGCGACCCAGGGGTGAGGCGTGCGGCAGCCGTCGCGGCCATTGTAGGCCGGCCAGAAGGTGATGCCGGCGGGGTCGACCAGCTGTTCGAAACTCAACTGGGCCTCGGGCAGCCCCAGTTCCTCGCCCTGGTAGAGGCAGACGCTGCCGCGCTGGGTGAGCAGGAAGGCCATGTAGAGGCGCAGCGCGGCAGGATTGTCGGCGGCCTGCCAGCGGGTGGCGAGTCGCACCACGTCGTGGTTGCCCAGCGCCCAGCACGGCCAGCCGTCAGCGATGCGCCGCTCCATTTCGGTGAGGGTGTGCTGCAGGAAGGCCGGGTCGTGGCGCTCGCCGAGCAGGTCGAAGGAGTAGGCCATGTGCAGCCGCTTGCCGCCCTGGGTGTACTCGGCCATCACCCGCAGCGAGTCGTCGTCGCCGACCTCGCCGACGCTGGTGGTGCCGGGGTACTCGTCGAGCAGTGCGCGCAGCTTCTCGAGGAAGGCCAGGTTGTCCGGCTGAGTCTTGTCGTGAAGGTGGCGCTGGAAGCCGTAGGGGTTGTCGGGGCGCACGCCGAGAAAGCCCTCTGCCAGGTCCTCGCGGGGCGGGTTGTCCTCGAGCTTGCCGTGGGTGCAGAAGTTGACCGCGTCGAGGCGGAAGCCGTCCACGCCTCGCTCCAGCCAGAAGCGCACCTCGCCGAGGATCGCCTCGACCACCGCCGGGTTGTGGAAGTTGAGATCCGGCTGGCTGGCCAGGAAGTTGTGCAGGTAGTACTGGCAGCGACGCGTGTCCCACTGCCAGCTCGAGCCGCCGAACACCGACTGCCAGTTGGTGGGCGGCGAGCCGTCGGCGCGGGCATCGGCCCACACGTACCAGTCCGCCTTGGGATTGTCGCGGCTGCTTCGGCTCTCGCTGAACCAGGCGTGCTGGTCGGAGCTGTGCGACAGCACCTGGTCGATGGTGACCCTGAGACCGCGGGCGTGGGCCGCTTCCACCAGGCGGTCGAAGTCGTCGAGGCTGCCGAACATCGGGTCCACGTCGCGGTAGTCGCTGATGTCGTAGCCGAAGTCCTTCATCGGCGAGGTGAAGAAGGGTGACAGCCAGATGGCGTCGACGTTGAGGGAGGCGATGTAGTCGAGCTGGTCGATCACCCCCTGCAGGTCACCGATGCCGTCGCCGCGGCTGTCCATGAAGCTGCGCGGGTAGATCTGGTAGATCACCGCGCCGCGCCACCAGTCGGCCCCCTGGGGGCCTACGTAGCGAGAAGCCTGTGCCATGTGCGCATGTTCCTTGTTGTGGTTGATCGATAACCCGCGGCGCACAGCAGTGCTGCCGCGAGACTAGGCGTAATGGCCATGGTGCGCGGCACCGGCACGGGTGAAATCCTCCCGGCGGCGTAGGAGGCGGCGTAGAGGGGGGGAGGAGGCGCGGCTAGTCGCCCTGGATGTGTGCCAGCAGCTCGCCAGCCAGGGCGATGGCCTCATCGCGGCGGCGGATGTTCTGCTTCTGGTAGAGGCTGCGGATATGCGTCTTGACGGTGGTCGGCGCCACCGAGAGCTGCTCGGCGATCTGCTCGTTGGAGAGCCCGGCGTGGATCAGGCCAAGGATCTGCCATTCACGACGGGTCAGCGGCGAGGTGCGAATCAGCTCGGGTACGTCGGGGCGGGCGACGATATCGGCGATGACCGCCTCGTCGAGCATCAGCCTCACGGCGTTGCCGAACTCACGCTGGCGCCCGGTCAGCTCGATCAGCCGCGTGGCGCGTTGGCGGACCAGCTCGTCGAGTTCGCCGCCATCGAGCAGCGCCTGCAGCAGCTCGGACAGCGGTGGGCCGAGGCGCAGGAAGCTGCCGATCAGGGCGGTGCGCGAGGCGAGCGTCAGCGCCTGGTGGAGGTGCGCAAGGGCGGCGCTGCGGTCGCCGCGCTGCCAGGCCAAGGCGGTCAGACACAGCTGGTTGCGGTTGGCGTCGGTGACCAGGCCGAGCCGGGCGGTATGGGCCTCGAGCCGCTCGAGCAGCGCCTCGGCCTCGTCGCAGCGGCCGAGCAGGGTCAGGGCGCGGGCGTGGTTGCGCACGTTGCACTGAGCGAAGTGATTGCTGGCCCGTTCCGGCTCGGCGCGGGGCGCCTCCTGCAGCCAGCGCGCTACGGCGTCGAGGTCGTGGGTCGCTTGCCACCAGGCGAGCAGGGTGGAGTGGGCGTTGGCCACCCAGTCGATATGGTAGTCACCCTCGGCGAGAATCTTGCGCAGGCGGCGGATATGGTCGGCGCACTGGGCCTGGTCGCCGCGGCTCTGGGCCACCTTGGCGAGGCTGATATGGCACTGCAGGGTCCAGCGTTCGCCCTGGCCGTCGAGCACCGCGATGCCGGCCAGCGCCGCCTGCTCGGCGTCGTCGAGGCGGTGCCACTCCCACAGCAGCTGGCTGCGGATGCGGTAGAGAAATTCCGCTACCGGCAGCTGCGTCTGGCCACTCTGCTCGAGGTGGGCGAAGGCGCGCTCCTGGATGTCGTAGGCGGCCTGCAGGCGGCCCTGGGCGACCAGGGTCTCGGACTGATGGCACAGCGACCACAGCCGCAGCTGGGCGTCGCCGAGGCGAGCCGCCTCGCGTTCCACCTCGCGAATCCGCGTCAGCGACTCGTCGAGGTGGCCGAGCACGAAACGCGCCTCGGTGAGGATCGCCGCGGCGGCCACCGGCGTCGAGGCCAGATAGCGGGCGGGCAGGGTCAGGGCCTGCTCGGCCAGCGGTGCGGCGCGCTCGGCGTCGCCCTGATTGATCGCCAGCTGGGCGCGCAGAGTGGCGAATTCGGCGCCCAGCGCCTGCCACTCGGGGGCATCCAGCTGGGCCTCGATCCAGCCGATGGCGCGGGCGGTGAGGTCGAACTGAAACTGGGCGTGGGTCACCCAGCCGTAGAGCAGGGTCAGCTCGGGGGCGGCGACGATGCGCGTCTCGCCGAGCCGTGCCAGGGCCTCGGCGAGACGGGCGACATGACCGTTGGCCAGCAGCGTCGGGCCATGGGCGACGAGCAGCGCGACGAGGTCCTCCGGGGCCTCGGCCTGGATCGCCTGATCGAGCGCCGCCGCCGGGTCGCCGAGCGCCAACCACGCCTGGCTGGCGCGGCGGTGCAGTTGGCGCTGGCTGTCGAGGCTCAGCTCATGGCGGCGATGACGCAGGTAGCCGGCGAACAGCCGCTGAAAGCGGTACCACTGCTGATGCGGGTCGAGCGCCTCGATGAACAGCCCGGCCTGTTCCAGGGCAGCGAGGCGCTGGGTCAGGCGCTCGCCTTCCAGCAGCCGCGCCACCAGCGCCGGCGAGAAGCGCTCGAGCACGCCGAGCTGCAGCAGCAGGCGGCGGTCCTCGTCGTCGAGCTCGGCATCGAGCAGGTCGTCGAACCAGGCCACGAAGTCGGGGTGGGCGCCATTCAGGCGGTCGACCAGGGCGTCGAAGCCGGCCCGGGTGGTGGTGCGCTCGACCAGCCAGGTGAGCGCCATCACCCAGCCGCCGCTGCGGCGCAGGGCCCGCTCCAGGCTGACCCGGGTGGGGGGAAAGCTGAGTTGCTCGGCGCACAGGGTCTGTGCCTCCTCGACGTCGAAGGCCAGCTCGGCGAGGCCGATTTCCTCCAGCTCGCCGCGCAGACGCAGTGCCGCCAGGCCCAGGGCCGGGCGGGTGCGTGCGATCAGCGTCAGGGTAAGCCAGCGCGGCTGGTGGCGCAGCCACAGCTGCAGGGCGTCGAGGATCTCGGGGTCGCGCAGATGCTCGGCCTCGTCGAGCACCAGTCGCCGCGGTGTCAGCGCCTCGGGCAGCGCCGCCAGCCACGCCTCGCACTGCTGGGCGAGGGGGGCTGCCGCGTCGAGGGCCGGCAGGGAGACGGCATCGTCCAGCAGCCTTTCCAGCGCGGCATGGAAATAGGCGGCAAAGCGCCCCGGGGTGTCGTCGCGCCGCTCCAGGCGCAGCCAGGCGGCGTGCTGCTCCAGGGCCGGCAGCCGCTCGGCCACCAGGGTGCTCTTGCCATACCCCGGCGGCGCCTGCACCACCAGCAGGCGCACCCGCTCGTCGAGCGTGAAACGGTCGTTGAGGCGCGGCCTCGCCACCACGCAGGGCGGCGGCGGAGGCGGGGCGAGCTTTTCCTGGAGCAGCGGCATGGCGTCTCAGAAGCAGAGGAGTCTTTAACGTTTCAGGTCTGCCAGTATGCCTAGCTGAGCCACTGGGTGGGGGAGAGTGAGACCAAGGTCGTAGTGGCCGCTGTGGTGGCACGCCATGGCGAGACGGGAGACATCACAGGGATGTGATGGAGAAGCTCGGATAACCGGTGCCAGGGGCTGGCACCGGATGCCCTGCACGAGTGCTGCATCGCGCCTGGCGCAGCGAGAGCCGGCTTGGCTGACTGGCGTCAGCCAGTGGGCTCGCTCCCTGTGCTGCGTGTCGCTTCGATCAGGAGGCGCTGCCACCTCCGCCGACGATGCCGCCGCGCAGGCCACTCTGGTTGTCGCTGGACCGAAGATGCCGGGAGACGGCGTCTTCCGGTGAACCGGCCATCTCGCGGAACATGCCCATGGAGCCGAGCAGGGCGGAGGACTCGTAGGGCACGAAGACCCGCTCGCCGTTCTTGGCCATGTTGGGCAGCCCCTTGATGTAGCTCTGGCCGAGCAGGTAGCCCACGACGGTGCGCTTATGCTCGTCGCTGTCGCCGATGGCGCTGAGTACCAGCTTGATCGACTCCTGTTCGCCCTGGGCGCGCAGGATGGCGGATTCCTTGTCGCCCTGGGCGTTGAGGATCGCCGACTCGCGCTGGCCCTGGGCCATGGCGATGGCGGCGGACTTCTCCCCCTCGGCTTCGGTAACGGTGGCACGGCGCTTGCGCTCGGCGGCCATCTGCAGGCGCATGGCGGACTCCACCTCTTCGGGCATGGCGATGTCCTGGACCTCGACCCGCGAGATCTTCACCCCCCACTTGGAGGCGGCTTCTTCCATGGCGGCCTGGATCTCGTTGTTGACCTCGGCACGGGACTCGAACAGCTTGTCGAGCTCCATCTTGCCGACCACCGAGCGCAGCGTGGTCTTGGCCAGCACCTCCACCGCCTGGCTCATGTTCTCCACTTCATAGACAGCGCGCTTGGGATCGATGATCTGGTAGTAGAGCGCGCCGTTGATGTTCACCGTGACGTTGTCGGTGGTCACCACCGGCTGGCCCGGGAAATCCATCACCGTCTCACGGCGATCGATACGGACTTCGCTGCTGGTCACCGGGTGGTAGTCCTCGCCCATCTTGCGGTAGCGAATCATGGTGATGGCGCGGGGCTGTTCGATGAAGGGGATGATGATGTTGATGCCGCTTTCGAGCAGCCGATTGAACGACCCCAGTCGCTCGATGACCATCACCTCGGACTGGCGCACGATGACCAGCCCCTTGGCGATGATCAGGATGCCGATGACGACGATGATCAGTGCGAGTAACAGCCCGGGGCTGATGGGAAGATCCATGTTCACGATGTACTGCTCCTTGTCTTTGGCGAGTGCGTGTTGGTGATGACGCGTTGAAAGGTTGTCGAGGGGATTGCTTCTTGGTGGGCGTGGTGTGAATGAAGCGTTGCATCCTACTCCATCTGGTGCCTCTGGCAGTGGCTGACGATGGCCGTGGTGCCGTCGAACTGCTTGAAGATGACCAGGGTACCTTCGGGCAGGTCGGTCTCGCCGGTTTCATCGACGCGCAGGCGGTAGAAGTCGCCGTTGACCTTGACCCCGCTGGCGCCATCGAAATCACGCGTGAGCGTCGTGTAGGTATGGCCCTTCTCCACGCCGGTACCGGTGGTGCCGTAGGCAACGCCGCGAGGCGAGAACCAGGGGCGAATGACCATGACGGCCAGGGGTACGAGCAGCCCCGAGAATACGCCCATTCCCAGCAACTGCCAGGGAAGCGATAGCCCCAGGGCGGCCAGTGCCGACGTCAACACGGCTGCCACTGCCAGCGCCAATAGCACAAGGCCCCCGGAAGAGAGCTCAGCCAGGCCCAGCAGCAGGGCGATGGCAATCCAGATCAGGGCAGGATTCCAGTCCATGATAGTCTCTGTGTCGTGTTTGATGGGCCAAGGGGCGACAGGGATTTGACCTGTGCGCCGCCCAAGGCTTTACGATATCCGTGTTGCCCATGTTATAGGAGAGCACCATGTCACACACCCTGGTAGTACGCCCCCTTTCGGCGCTTGTTGTCATTCTGGCCGGGAGCGCCTTGCTGGCGGCACCCGTCATGGCCGGGGAAGAGGAGGCTCAGGCTCAGGAGCGGATCCAGCAGGTCGAGTCCGGGGAGGCCGAAGCGCAAGGGGATGATGGCGAGGTCGAGGCCTCCGACGATGATGTGCTCGAGAGTGACGAACAGCCGGCGCACCACGGCAACGATAACGGCCACGATCATGAGCATGCAATGCATGATGAGGACGAGCATGCCGACAATGAGGCCGTGCAGGCCTATCGCGAGGTCAATCGGCGCATGCATGAAGACATGTCGATCGACTTCACCGGCGATGCCGATGCCGATTTCGCCCGTGGCATGATACCCCACCACCAAGGCGCCATCGATATGGCCAACGTGGTGTTAGTGCATGGTGAGGACGACGCGATCCGCGACCTGGCCCGTGAGATCATCGAGGCCCAGGAGGAGGAGATCGCCTTCCTGCGCGACTGGCTCGTGCAGCATGGCTACGAGACCAACTGACATTCGTCACCAGAGACTGCCCCGATGACCCTGCTGACCTGGATCGGGATTGCACTCTGCCTGGTCCAGTCGGCGATGTTCTCGGGGCTGAACCTGGCCTTTTTCTCGATCAACAAGCTGGAGCTCGAGATCAAGGCCCGCAAGGGCAGTCCGCGAGCTCGGCGGGTACATCGCCTGCGCCAGGATGCCAACTTCCTGCTGGTCACCATCCTGTGGGGTAACGTGGCGGTAAATGTGCTGCTGGCGCTGCTCTCCGGCTCGGTGATGGGGGCCATGGTGGCGTTCTTGTTCTCCACTGTGGTAATCACCCTCTGTGCCGAGATCCTGCCCCAGGCGTTCTTCTCCCGGCACGCGCTACGCATGGCGTCACTATTGGCCCCGATGGTGCGCTTCTACCAGTTGCTGCTGTGGCCCGTGGCGCGTCCGACCGCCTGGGTGCTGGATCGCTGGCTGGGGCCGGAAGCGATACCCTTCTTCAGGGAGCGGGACCTGCACCAGCTGATCCGGCTCCACATGGAGTCCACCGAAACCGAGATCGACCGGGTGGAGGGGCGTGGTGCCATGAACTTCCTCATGCTGGATGATGTGCCCCTGGGGCGTGAGGGGGAGGTGCTGGCCCCCGACAGCATCGTCGTTCTGCCTTTCCACGGTGACAAGCCGATCTTTCCCGAGATCCAGCGAACCCGACACGATGATTTCCTGCGGTCCCTGCAGGTCAGCGGCAAGAGCCGCGCGGTAGTGGTGGACGCCGCCGGCGAACCGCGACTCGTGATCGATACCGATGCGTTCCTGCGTGCGGCGCTGTTCGACCCCGATCTCTTCACGCCGCTGGCCCACTGCCATAGGCCCATCGTCGTACGCGACCCCAGCGTGCCCCTGGGCGAGGTCATCGGACGTTTTCGGGTCCATGCCAGCCATCGACAGGATGACGTGCTCGACGAGGACGTCATCCTGCTCTGGGCCGATGAGAAGCGCATCCTTACCGGCTCCGACGTGCTTGGCCGCCTCCTGCGCGGCATCGTCAGGAGTTCGCCCCACCCGGGGTGAGCGGGAGCCGCTACAGCCCCAGGCGCTCCTTCACCCGGCCGAAGGCGGCCAGGGCGAACTCCAGGTCGTCGCGGGTCAGCGCTGCCGACATCTGGGTACGGATGCGGGCACGTCCCTTGGGTACCACGGGGAAGGAAAAGGCAATCACGTAGACGCCCTCCTTGAGCATTTCCTCGGCGAAGCGGGAAGCCACGGTGGCATCGTGCAGCATCACAGGGACGATGGGATGCTCGCCGGGCAGCAGTTCGAAGCCCAGCGATTCCAGGCCGGAACGGAAGAATGTCGTGTTTTCCCTGAGCCGCTCGCGCAGTTCTTCGGACTCGCCGGCCAGTTGCAGCGCTTTCAGGGCGCCGGCCACCACCGGCGGGGCCACGGTATTGGAGAACAGGTAGGGGCGCGAACGCTGGCGCAGCAGTTCGACGATTTCGCGCTTGCCGCTGGTATAGCCGCCGCTGGCGCCGCCCAGCGCCTTGCCCAGGGTGCCGGTAGTGATGTCAACGCGGTCCATGCAGCCACGGAACTCGTGGGTGCCGCGGCCGCCGTCCCCGATGAAGCCGGTGGCATGGCAGTCGTCGAAATGCACCAGGGCACCATAGCGTTCGGCCAGATCACAGATATCGTCGAGCGGGGCGATGTAACCATCCATGGAGAAGACCCCATCGCTGGTGATCAGCTTGAAGCGAGCGCCGTCGCGATCGGCGGCCTTGAGCTGCTCTTCCAGGTCGGCCATGTCACGATTGCGGTAGCGATAGCGCTTCGCCTTGCTGAGCCGAACGCCGTCGATGATGCTGGCATGGTTGAGCTCATCCGAGATCACGGCGTCTTCCGCGCCGAGCAGGGTCTCGAACAGGCCGCCGTTGGCATCGAAGCAGGAGGGGTAGAGGATCGTATCCTCGGTGCCCAGAAACTCGGTGAGCTTCTCTTCCAGCTGCTTGTGCAGGCTCTGGGTGCCGCAGATGAAACGCACCGATGCCAGTCCGTAGCCCCACTTGTCGAGGCCGGCCCTGGCGGCGGCATTGACCTCGGGGTGCTGGGCCAGGCCCAGGTAGTTGTTGGCGCAGAGGTTGAGCACCTCGCGGCCCTGGTTGATGCCGACATGGGCCCCCTGGGGCGTGGTCAGCTGGCGCTCATGCTTGTAGAGGCCCGCCTCCTGGATGGCGTCGAGTTCGTCTTGCAGATGCTGTTGAAAGGCTCCGTACATGTCATGACTCCCAGTTCAAAACGACCTTGCTGGCCTCGCCGGACAGCATGGCATCGAAACCGTGCTGGAACTCGGTGAAGGGCAGGCGATGGGTGATGACCGGGGAGATGTCGAGGCCGGACTCAATCATCACCGACATCTTGTACCAGGTCTCGTACATCTCTCGGCCATAGATACCCTTCAGCGTCAGCATGTTGAAGATCACCGTATTCCAGTCGATGGCGATATCCTCGGTGGGAATGCCCAGCATTGCCACCTTGCCGCCGTGGCACATGTTGGCGAGCATGTCGCGGAAGGCGGCGGGGCTGCCGGACATCTCCAGGCCGACATCGAAGCCCTCGCTGAGGCCCAGGTCGCGCTGAACCTCGGCCAGGCTCTCGTGGCGGACGTCCACCGTGCGCGTGGCGCCCAGGCGAGCGGCCAGAGCCAGGCGCTCGGGGTTGAGGTCGGTGATCACCACATGGCGTGCGCCGGCATGGCGGCACACTGCCGCCGCCATGGCGCCAATGGGGCCGGCACCGGTAATCAGTATGTCTTCGCCGAGCAAGTCATATTGCAGGGCCGTGTGTACGGCATTGCCCAGCGGGTCGAACAGAGCGGCCACGTCCAGGTCGATGCCCGGGGCGTGCTCCCAGACGTTTGACATGGGCAGGGCCACGTACTCGGCGAAGGCGCCGGGCCGGTTGACGCCGATCCCGCTGGTGAAGGCGCAGAGGTGGCGGCGCCCGGCCAGGCAGTTGCGGCAGCGCCCACAGACCACGTGGCCCTCTCCGGAAACGATCTGGCCCGGCTTGAAGTCATTCACGTTGGAGCCGACCTCGACGATCTCGCCGACGAACTCATGACCCACCACCATGGGGACGGGGATGGTCTTCTGAGCCCAACTGTCCCATTTGTAGATATGCACGTCGGTACCGCAGATGGCAGTGCGCTTTACCTTGATCAGCACGTCATTGATGCCGACCTGTGGGTCGGGCACCTCATCCATCCAGAGGCCGGGTGCTGCCTCCTTCTTGATCAGTGCTTTCATATGGTTACCTTCCTGTCGTTTGTCGTTGGATGTCGCTCAGGTGGGTGGGCGGCGAGCGGGCCTGGCAATTCGCCGGCAAATGTTTACTATAGAAGAACCATTTCCAGTATTGCAGAATATTTCTTCGATGCAAGAAAAAATTCCACCATATGGGATTAATCTACGCATTGAGGCAGTGTCTTGTTTCGATAGCGCGCTCGACTTCCCGTGGTAGTAGAGGAGTAGTGTAGGTGGCGGATACAACCATGGCCGAATCCCAGGCGGAAGCCGGCAGTCTTTCCACGCGTGTGATCGAGCTGCGCAAGCGCCGCGGGCTCACCCTGGAGCAGCTGGCGGCAGCGTCGGGGGTGAGCCGCTCGATGCTCAGCCAGATCGAGCGGGGCAAGGCCAACCCCACCCTGGCGGTTACCCTGCGCATCGCCCAGGCTTTCGGCATGAACATTGGCGACCTGGTTGACCAGCCATGGACGGCCTCGCGTATCGAAGTGATCCGCAGCGACGATGCCAGTCAGCTGTTTCGCGATGACCGGGACTGCCGCATACGCACGCTGTCACCGTTGCACATGGAAAAACATGTGGAATTCTACGAGGTGCGACTGGCCCCGGGTGCCCGCCTGCACAGCGCGGCCCACTTCGAAGGGACGCGGGAGCTGTTGACCCTCACACAAGGTTGCGGGAGGGTCCTGGCGGGAGAGAACCGCTGCGAGCTGAATCCCGGCGACTCGGCGCACTATCATGCTGACCTGGAGCACACCATCGAGAACAGCGGCGAAGAAGAGCTGGTGGGCTTCCTGGTCGTGACCTATCAGTGAGCCGTCGTGCTTCTAGCGCGCCCGCAGGCAGGGAAGGAGGCAAGCGGTGACGAGCATGGTCTACTGGCTTGATATGGCGGGGGTGATCGTCTTTGCGTTATCGGGCGTAATACTCGCCTGTCGCTCGCGGATGGATCCCTTCGGCATGCTGGTGCTGGCGGCGGTGACCGGCATCGGCGGAGGCACCCTGCGTGACCTGGTGCTTGGCGTACGCCCTGTCTTCTGGGTGGCGGATCCCACCTATCTCTGGGTGATCCTGGCCACCGTCGGGGTGTCGATCATCGGCTTCCATTATATTCACCGGCTGTCACGCGTTTTCCTGCCGGTGGCCGACGCCTTCGGCCTGGCGCTGTTCACCGCCATCGGCACCCACAAGGCTCTGCAGCTTGGTACACCCGGCGCGGTGGCGGTGTTGATGGGGCTGTTGACGGGTGTCGCCGGTGGCATGGTCCGCGATGTTCTGGCGCGTCGGGTGCCGATGGTGCTGCGCCAGGAGATCTATGCCACGGCCTCCATTGCCGGCGGTATCACCTATGTCGTGCTTTATGCGCTCGAGGCGCCCTGGGCATTGACGATCTCCCTGGCACTGATGATGACGCTGGGTTTGCGGCTGGCGGCCATCTACTGGCGGCTTTCTCTGCCGGTATTCGCCTGGGTGGAGATAGCCCCCCCGGTATCGGGCAGCGATGAAGCGGGAAGCGACAAGACGCCAGCGCCGCAGGCACGCACCAAGGCGAGAGTGAGGATGATTCGTCAGAAGCGTGTTCGGGATAAACAGGGATCCAGCAATGAGTAGTCGCTGCTGTTACCTCAGCTCCCGCACAGTTTTTTGGTATGGATGGCTTCTCTTGCTGCTGCTGGCGGGTTGCGCCGCTGCACCGACGGAGGTCGAGCGCGACCGTCATCGCGAGGCGGGCCTGGCGATTCAGGCGGTCTATGAGGACGCGTTGCCCGAGCTGTCCATGGCCAAGCAGCGACACTATGCCCAGAGGCTCTACCGCATTACCGCGGAACCGCGGTATCGGGAAATCGCGCATGAGCACGGCCGGCATCTGGTTCAACAGTTGAGGAGCGATATCGAAGGGCTGGCCGACCCCGATCATGCCACCATTCGCAGCCACCAGATCGTGGTGGACTATCCCCAGCGCACCGCAAAGCAGCGGGCCCGGAGGGCAATGCTGGCCGAGTGGGGGGAGATTGCCTTTGCCCGCCAGCTGCTATTTCGCTTGGTGCAAGCCGACTACTACGGCCTGCTGGACACAGCGGCAATCGCAGATCACGAGCGAGCGCTCGAGTATCTGGCCGGCGTGGCGTGGGAGCGCTTTCTGACCGATGCCGATGTCATGGCCATCTATGCCGCCCAGGTGGCCAACCATGTCTATTTTCTCCATCAGCTCGACATTGCCGACCTGCGTGAAGCAGTGGTGGCGGCTTTTCAACGCCAATACCCCGCAGGCAGCGCCGCTGAGCTTGGCAAAGCGGAGTATCACAACAAGCTCTACGGTATGACCCACTTCGTGATCGCCTCGAGCCGCTATTATCAGCGCTGGGTGGATCCGCAGGACTATGCCTGGATACTCGATGCCTTCGCCGGGGATATTGACCGAATCCTGGCCAATGCCAGCGAGGATATCCAGGCCGAAGTGGCGCTTAGCTTCCTCCTTGCCGGGCAGGAGGCGCATCCGGCCGTTGGCCGGATACGCGACTCCCTGGTGGCGGCCATCGACCCTCAGTCTGGCATCATTCCCTCAGCCACAGGGTCGTCCGATCTGGAGCGCGGAGAGCATCGCAACGTATTGGCGATCATGGTGCTGCGCTGGCCGGGCAGGCTCTACCCCGGGCCTGATCTCTCGCTGATGGGCCTTTGATCATGGGTGTGAGAGGGAGTAGCGATCAGTCTTTGTGCGGGGGCTTCGTCAAGCTGGGGCCTCAATTCGGTGAGAATATGTCGATACAAGGGACGCAAGGTGTCATGCATGTCCCGTTCGGCCTGGTGCTGATCGATATAATAGGCGGCCCTGGGGCCGCAGTAGTCGATCACGCGGCCAGCCTTGTGGAAGGCCAGGCCTGAGATCTTCAGCAGGCGCGAGAAACGTGGCTCCATCATGGCGAACACATGGCGTCTCTCCGACAGGCCAACGATCGCCGTGGCCGCGAGAAACAGGCTTAGCCCCAGCAGCGGTGAGAAGGGTTTGACGTCATGCCCCGAGAGTTGCTGAATGTCGTGCTCGTTCAAGCCGAGGGCGCAATCCTTGCTCCTGCGAAAAGCCGGGTGGACGGCGAGACGCGACACTTCACAGATCGTGGAGCGCTGGAATCGATCGGGATGCAGCCTTGGGTGGTCGAGGCTGAATCCGCAGCTGCGCTCGAGCGGCAGTGTGTCGAGGGGCGGTGCCGCGTTGCCGGGTATCAGTACCACCCTCAAGCAGCCAGTATCGATACCGCTGGGGATATGATTTAGCAGGCAGAGAATGGCATGCTCGTCGTGGGCATCGTTTTCGAACGGGATGTCTGAATTGACTCCCAGGTCGTAGTTAAGCTCCTGGCGGAATACCTTGTGTCGCAGGGCGTAGGCTCTATAGCGGGACTCTCTGTCGTTGGCGATCGAGAATCGGAACTGCTTGGCAAAGGTTGCCAAAGGGCTTGTCTTATCGAGCGGCTGCGTCCTTCTTGCTGTGTCGTTGCTCATGTCTCACCGGCATCCTTTCCTGTTGAGTTTCCATTGGTTGTTCAGGCCCGGTTTGTGCTACCCAGGGCCTCCGGAATGACTTCAGTCAATAGCACCGGACGGCCGAGGTGGTACCCCTGGCCGTAGGTGATGCCATAGGATTCAAGCAGAGGCACCAGGGCTTCCTGATCCACGAATTCGGCGATGGCCTGCTTGCTGAAGCCGGCTGCAATATCGGCAATCGCCTGAACGATGACCCGGCTGTCTGGGTTGGTCAGCAGGCTGCGAATGAAGGCGCCATCGATCTTGATGAAGTCCACGGGTAGTTCGCCGAGATAGTGGAAGCTGCTGAAGCCGACACCGAAGTCATCAAGGGCGGTACGACAGCCAAGGTCGCGAATGGATTGAAGCACGCCACGCGCCTTCGAGAAGTCAGTGACCGCGGCTGTCTCGGTGATCTCCAGGATCAGGTAGTTGGGGTCGGCACCGCTCGTGGCCAGCTCCTCGACAAGGAACTGCTTGAGTCCATCGTCGTGGAGGGTCTGCCCCGAGAGGTTGACCGCCAGGCTGATGCCCTTGTCCTGAACGTGTTTCAGTGCCTGCAGGCTATGGCGGAGCACCCAGCGGTCGATCTGGACGATCTGGCCACTTCGCTCGGCGATGGGAATGAAATGCAGCGGCGCAATCAGCGAGCCCTTGGGGCCGCGCATGCGCAGCAGTATCTCGTAATGACGCACGTTCCTGTCATTCAGCCGGACGATGGGCTGCACCATCAATTCGAAGCCATCCTCTTCAATGGCCTGGCGTATCCTCTCCACCCAATAGACTCGCTCCTGGAGCTCATCCTTGGCTGTCTCTACCGTAGAGAGCAGATGCCAGCGCTGTATACCGCCCTCCTTGGCCTTGTACATGGCAAGGTCGGCGCTGGCCATCATGTCGGCGGCATTGTTGCCATGGTCAGGATAGAGGGCGATGCCCAGGCTGGCGGCGGCCCTGTGCCGCTGGCCGCCAGCGTCCAGCCCGGTATTTTCGAGCAGGGGGAGGATCTGCTTGGCCACACACATGGCCTGCTTGTCATCGGCGCCCTCCAGCAGCAGGGAAAATTCGTCGCCTCCCAGCCGTGCGATCACGCCGCGATGTCCGAACTCCTGGAACAGGGTGTCCGCCACCATGCGAAGCAGTCGGTCGCCGGTATGATGCCCGCTGAGCTCGTTGACGTCCTTGAATTGGTCGAGGTCGAGCAGCAGTACGGCACCGGATCGTCCGCGCTGCATGGCCAGGGCCAACGCTTCATGGAAATAGCGGCGATTGTAGAGTTCGGTCAACGGGTCCCGCTCGGCAAGCCAGGTCAGGCGTGCTTCCGCCACCTTGCGCTCGGTGATATCGAGACCCACCGATATGCGGGAGGCTCCTCCCTCGAGGCGCGTCGGCAACGGAGCATGGAACCAGGCAATGGTTCGCTGACGGCCTTCCGCAGTGCGCAGGCAGCGCTCCTCCTGGGCGGCATTGTCATCGAGGCCGGCAGCATCACCGAGGGTGTTATCACGAGTAGCGAAGACATCATCGAACAGTCGGCCCAGCAGTTTATCTTCCTGGGTCTCCATGACCGTGAGGGCATAGTCATTGACCAGAGTAATACGGCCATGCTCATCCTGAATAATGATGAATACCCGTGCCGTATCCAGCAGGCTGCTGACGAAGTCTCGTTCGCGGGCGAGCTCCGCGACACGCTCGGCCAGTTGAGCGCCCCTTGCGCCCACCTCCCGCTCCAGGGTTTCCAGTTGGTTGGACAGATCGAGGGTGGTCCCTTCCAGCACGTCGATCTCATCGGGAAAGCGTCGGTGCGGTGTGGGGATGGCGCTTCGGGCTTGGTCAAAGCCGCCATGGGCGAGTACGGGCAGCACGCCAGCGAGACGACGCAGACGTGCCATGGGGCGCAGCAGGATGGCCAACAAGAGAAGTTCGGCAGCGATCCAGCCCGTGATGCCCGCCACAAGCAGGGTTCGGGTATCCTGATTGATGGCCTGCATCTGCGACGAGATATTGGAGGCAAGGAGGAAATACCCGCTACTGCGTCGATCTTCATCCGAGGCCATATGAACCGCAGAGAGTTCGATGTCGTCGCCCTGATGATGCAAGTGCAGCGGGGACCGCAGTAACTCATTGAGGGAGGTCTGCTCGGCCGCTGTTTCCAGCAAGCGGAGATAGGCTTCCTGGCGTGTCATGGCGATCAGGCTGCCATTCCAGTTCTCCAGGTGTCGCTCCGGCATCGTCTGGGGCTCCGGTGAGCCAGTGATCAGCAGGGCGACATCGCTTCCCGACACCTGCTGGACCTCGCGGGTCACATCCGCCAGCGAGCGAGACAGCATGACAATGCCCACGCTCTCCCCGGCGACCAGAATGGGTACGGCCGCATATTGACGGCAGTCAGTGGCGCAGCGCAGGGCTGAGAGGGGGAACTCGGTGGTCATGACCTGCTTGACCCAGGCCTGGATAGGTCGCTCGTTATCGGCCTGGCCCTGGCCCCACTCTGCTAGCAGGCTGCCTTCGGTATCGAACACGAGGATTTCATCGATTCCTGCTTCGAGCTGGAGGGTCGGCCACTGCGAGTAGAGAGAGCGAAACAGTACCTCTGCGTTGCCTGTTTCAAGTGCGGGGCCAAGGTCGGGCGATGCGGCCGTCAGGGCCGCCAACTGCTGCAGGCTATCCTCGGAGCGTTGGAGTGCCAGCTGAATCTCCCGAGCCTGGCGGGCATTATGCTCTTGGCGGCTCTCCTCGAACTGGCGGGTCAGGTTGGCATGGCCGAGCCAGGTAAACAGTACCACCAGCGCCAGCAGCAGCAGGCTGCTCATGGCGATGACTCGCCATGTAAGGCTTAGTCGGTGGCGTATTCCCTGGGATTTCGATGCGCTCATGCAAGCTTATCCCTACCCGAGGTTGAAGAAGTCAACTATGGCGGATCAGAAGCGAAGCGAAAGCTGGAACAGCAGCATATTCCAACGGCGTTTAGTCTCGGCAGGGTCCGGGTTGTCCTGTAGCGGCAGCCAGCCGGTCCCATCGATATGATGGTATTCGGCTGCCAATAGCAACCTCGGCGTGGCATTCCACTGCAACCCCATGGTGATGTCATCGGCATAGCGGGCGTGGGCAGGTCCAAGGCCCTGGGCCTGGTAGGCGGTGCCCGAACGGTCGCTGCGGTCGGTTACCAGGCTGTCGTAGCGTATCAGCCATTTCCAGTCAGGGTGGAAGCGGCGTGTATATTGCACATACCAGCTCTCCCCGGTGGTGTCGGATTGGCGTATATCACCGGAAAGGGAGACATTGCGTATAGCGTACTCACCCGTCAAGGCCCAGTTTTCCTGATCGTATTGCAGCGAGAGTATCCAGGGTTGAAAGTTGAGCTCGCCATCCCCGAAACCTGAGCTGAGGTCCAGATTGACGTCTGCGGCACTCAGTGCGGCGGTGAATTGTCCGTTGCCATGCTCATAGAGTACCTGCCCGATATAGGAAGTGCTGCCATCCACGTGGACGCCCATGCCGGGGGGAAACAGTTGATCTTCCAGGCCTCGGGTTGTTGGAGTGCCAATGCCGGCCTTGACCCTTAGTGTTCCCGTGTCCAGTCGCTCCTCGGCATAGACGCTGCCTCCGTCGGCTGAGAGGCCCAGCGAACGGGTGCGGTCGAAATAGATGGACTGGGGCAGCAGAATGCTCGGCCGCGTAAAGGCGACGTCCCGCGTCTGGTTATAGAAGCCGAACGGGTTCTTGAAACGCCCGGCCTGGACTCCCAGGGTTCGCTGCTGGCTGGAGTGCAGTTGATAATCGATGACGCCATAGTCGAGCACCGGGCGAGCATCCTGACCATCACCGCCGGCACGACGGCTCAGCAACTGGGCCGCAACCAGGAAGTCCTGGTGTGGGCGAAGCGAGACATTGGCACCGATTTCGGTGTATTTGAGACTACCGGAATCGCTGCTGCTGGGGCCGAAGAAATCATTTCGATCGGTGATCACCAGGGCCTGGCTGAGAAACCCATGCATTTGCAGTGTATCCAGCACACCCTCCTCCGCGGCAGCGACCGGCGCCCCAAGCGCCAGTGCAGCCAACAGCGGGGAGCAACGACTACTCCATCGAAATAACTTGGACTCGATCATCCAGATACTCCCTTTCCAGATACCCAAGGGCGCCGGGCGTGGTCGCGATGCGCTCCAGCATCTCGGCTTGGCTGCTGACTCTATTGGGTGCTTGCCCGGTACCCGAAAAGACCATCCGGTCCCAGGCCAACTGCAGCTGATGGGGGTAGACGGCCAGATGTTCCTTGGTGAAGCGCCCATGCACGGCATGGCTGCCGGGAAGGACGAAGACCCGCACGGCCTGCCCATCGGGCCAGGTGCGCTGGCGCATGGCGAAGATGGCGCGGGCGTTATCGCGGGTCAAGGTGCGGGTATCGACATCCGGGTGAACAATCAAGGCCACCTGACGCTGGTCAGCACTGGTCGCGGGAGCCAGCATCAGCAGCAGCATTATCGGTAGCAGACGCGTCAACACAGCCACACGGCACCTTCCACCAGGCTTGGTGTACGGAGCGCCACGGCGGCGCGAGCCGATGGCATCAGCGCCCTGTCGGACAATGACTGCCTCGTGTCCGGCCCCGGGCATGACGGTATTGGCCAGGACCTCTTGCAGGTATCGATAGTGCGTTCCCCCGTCCCCTTTGCCGTGAACCAGCTCAGTCCCCGGCAGTACCCTACTGTTGGAATGTAATAGTCTTACATCAATGATACATATCTGCACAATAGACGCTTGGCGTTATTCACAAAGCGAAAGCGGTGCGTCCGAACATCAACGCTAGCGACCCGGCTTGGCTAAGCTAGCATATTTTTCAGTCTGCTAGCGTGGCGGGGAGGCGGAAACTCCCTCTATTTCCTGTTGCCAGCCCGAGGGTAGCGGCTGGCGGGTATCCGCTTCGGCTCGAGCCTCTTCGATGCTCTGGTACCAACGGCGCGGCCGAAACAGCTGTAGGTCGCGCCCTTCCTCATCCAGGGCCAGGCCGATCCGGAATGCCCCAAGGCGGGCATACAACTCACCGTGGACGCTATCGTCGATTAGGCGCAGGTCTGCCAGCATTTCCAGGTTGCGTCCTGTCAGGCGCAGGTCACTGATGTGCAGCCTGTTGTCGGACAGGTCGACATCCGCATGGCCGCTGATCATCGGCACAGTCAGCAGGCGGGCCAGTCTCGGTCGTTCACGTGCGCGGGCCAGCATTAGGTTAGCCAGCAGCCCCGAGTCGCGCATGGCAAGCCCGAATCGAGCCGAAAGGTTGAGGGGCTCTTGCCAGGTCAGCCGCCCTCGCTCCAGGTCGAGCTGGGCCCACCAGCCGCGTTCTCGCCCTCCTTCGGGTCCCTCGAGTGAGACATTGTCCAGGCGTAGACGGGTACCGGCGGCATCGAAGGTGCGCGTCTCAAGGTTACCCTCTCGCAGTCGGGCATCCAGGGATAGGTCGCCACGGAGTCGTTGCTCGCCGACTTGGAGGTCGCTGTTGAACGCCCTGAGCGACAGGTCTCCCTGGGCGCGTAGGCCCTCCAGCCGCAGATCGGCCATCAGGCTGGCGCTGCCTCCGAGCAGGGCGAGCCCGGCCCCCGGAGGAAGGTAGTCATTGTAGGCGGTGATATCGGCCACTTCGGTGATGGGTAGCTCGATACGTGTCGTGATGGCTTGCGCCGGTATTGTCTCCGGGTCGACGGTAAAGCGGGGCAGGGTCGTCTCGAGCCGGAAGTGTCGGCCGCTGAGGTATTCGGTCGTGCCGTCCCGCCGTCCCAGGGAGAGCCGGGCCAGGTTGAGTGACAGGCGTGCCTCGGGCTCGGCCCGGTCGCCTTCGATGAGGGCTTCCAGCCTGCCGCTGCCACTGACGCGATAGTCGAGAAAGGTGGCGGCCAGCCGGTCGGCATCAATGCGAAGCCGGCTGCCTGGCTGGGGCTCGTGGCCCACCAGGTTGAGGTCGGCCTGGAGCTGGCCGGCGCCGCGTAGCGTCAGGCCGTGGGCACGGGGCAGCAGGCGATCGAGAAAGGCTAGCCGGTCGACGCTGCCGTCCAGCACAAGTCGGGTACGGGGCGTCTGGCCGTTAGCGCCGAAAGGATCGGTGAAGCGAGCCTGGCGGGCCAATAGCCGTGTCGTCACCCGCTGCGGTTCATCGGTGTCGTCCAGCGCCAGGGTGAAGCGCGAGCCGGAGAGATCCAGGGTGCTTCCGTCCAGGCTGGCATGGCGTATTGGCAGCGCCAGGATGATCTCACCCAGCACTTCGGCATCGAACAACCCCGCCCGGAGGCCTTGCCCGGACAGCGTGATCTCCCCTCGCACTCCGCTGCTGTCAAAGGTCAGCTGTCCCTGGCTCGTGGCGCTGCCGCCCAGCAGTCTGAGCGGCGACGAGTCGGGCATGTGGTCCGCGAATACCGCTACATCGGGTATGGCCGCTTCCGGCCAGCTCAGTTGCAGGGTCGCACTGCGTGCGGCATGGTCCCGAGTCAGGGTATCGATCTCGGCGGTCAGGTTAAGGGAGGGTGCTATCAGCAGGGGGCGTGTATCCTGGCCACGGGTCAGACTTGCCTGTTCCAGGTCGAGCTGCAATTCGGCGGTGGGTTCATCGGACGCCTCTACAAGGCGAGCGATGAGCCTGCCTCTGCCCCGAGCGTGAAACTCGAGAAAGCGCGTTTCCAGCGTCGAAGCCTCGATGCGCATGCTGCTGCCCCCCATGGGCTGGCCGTCCTCGAACCTGAGGTCGGCGAAGAGCCGGCCGGCACCGTCCAGTGTCATTCCGCGCCCATTGAAGGCGTCCTCCAGGAAGGTATCGAGAAAGGCCAGGTGTGATACCCGGCCGACCACGGTCACCGCGCCGTCCAGAGGTGCCGCACCATCGGGGGCGTACCACGCGTCGAGCGCTCCTGGTGCGGTGAAGCTGGCCTGGGGAAAGCTCAGCTCGGTGACCATGGGACTGGCCTCGCCCACCGGGTCCTCCCGGGCGGCCGTCACCTGCAACCGGCTGCCCGAGAGGTCCAGGCGAGATGCCATCGGGTCCAGCTCGGCAAGGTTCAACCCCAGGGAGAGCTCGCCGATGAGGGGCTGTTCCATCAGTGTCATCGCGATGTCATTGCCGCTCAGGTCGGCCCGCCCCTCGAGCCGGCCCTCCTGATAGTCGAACCGGGCATCCAGCCGTGCGGTGCCGGCGTGAAGCGTCAGCGGCAATCCGGGGGGGAGATAGCGCGCAAGGCGGCTCACGTCGGGGACCTCGGCCTCCTGCCAGGTCATTCGCGCCAAGGCGGGAGGCGCGGGGGGCGCGGTGAGGTCGGCGCTTTCGAGCCGGGCCGATATCGCGAAGCGTCGACTGGTCAGCAGCGGGTCTTCCTCATCTGCCTCAGCGGGGCTCATCGCCACATCCTCCAGGCTCACGTCAAGGTGGGTCCGCCCAGGCGCCTCCCCGCCATGGACGACTAGACTGGCCCGCCCTCGACCAGAGAGACGCTGTCGGCTTGCGTTGCCATCTTGGCTACCCAGCAAGGCTGCTTCATCGAGTTCAACGGCCAGGTTCGGCGATTCCAGCGTCACGTGGCTATCCGCGGCGAGCTTGCCGGAATGCAGCATCAGCTCGGCAGTGAGGGCTCCGCTGCCCTCCAGCGAAAGCCAGGGCGTAGCTTGGAGATAGGGGTTGAAGACATCCCAGGCATCGGCGCGCCCGTCCAGGGAAAGGCGCCCGGACAACTGGTTCAACTGCTGCCGATCCAGGCCGGGAGAGGGGTCGAAAGGGGCGACGTTCAGCGTTGTGTCGAGCCTGAGATCATCGGCCAGCAAAATGTCGTCCCGCCATAGCGAGCCGGCATCGAGCGTCAGCCGGAACGAATTGGTGCCTACTCGCCGTGTCGCGAGCTCAAGGCCCCTGGCTTGCAGCTCGCCCTCGCCCTCCAGTCGATGGGGGCCAGCCCGCAGCAGGCGAATGCCGTGTGCGTCGAGCTGCTGCAGGGTCAGCTGCCGTCGCAACAGCCCGGTTGTCGCGATACGCACCTCCGCCTCGTCCACCGCGAGGTAGAGAGGCAGCTCGGTGGCATGGCGCTCGATGGTCAGGCCTTGAAAGTGAAGTCGCCCAGGCCATAGGCTCCACCCGGCTTCCCAAGCTATGGTGACATGGGGCAGGCGGCGGTCGATCCAGCTCTGTGCCGAGGTGCTGTTGAGCAGGATATTGGTGCCTGCCAGTGCCAGCAGCGCCAGCATCAGCAGGCCGGACAGCAGCCAGAGCAGAGGCCGAACGCGAAGACGGCGAGGAGACGGTGTTCTTTCACTGTTCTGAGACATCGTCAGGCGGCTGCCTTCTCCTTGGCGATCAGGGCCTTGGTCCCGGTGGCTTCGCACTCGGGGATTTTATGGCATCATCACCGTTACTTTTTGTGGCACATCATCCAGGGCAGGCCGGACCACATATGTTTCTTGATTCCTACTATACGCAAACGGATTCGCACATTCGCATCACGGCACAGCAGGCGAGCGACTTCGCCAAGGGTATCGCGGGCGACTTCAACCCCATTCACGACCCCAAGGCGCGTCGCTTCTGCGTTCCCGGCGACCTGCTGTTTGCCCTGGTGCTGAGCCGCTTTGGCCTTTCCCGGGAAATGGATTTCCATTTTCGCAGCATGGTCGGTGACGGGACTACGCTGTGCCTGGAGGAGGATGAAAGTGGGCACATCGCTGTCAGCGACGATGACGGCAAGCGCTATCTCGATGTGACCCGCAGCGGGGAAACGACCCGGGACGAGTCGGCGGTGGAGGCCTTCACCCGCTGCTACGTGGCGTTCTCGGGCAGGAACTTCCCCCACGTACTCAAGCCGCTGCTCGAAGAAAAGGGCGTCATGTTCAATCCGCGTCGCCCACTGGTGATCTACGACAGCATGGGCTTCTCGCTGGAAAGAATTGACCTGGAGAGGCCTTCGCTGGAGCTGGTGGATTCGAGCATGACGGTGAGTGGCAAACGCGGCGACGTGACCCTGCAGTTTCGTATCACTGATGGCGGGGACGAGATCGGCAGCGGTTCGAAGAAGCTGGTGGTAAGCGGGCTTTGTGACTACGACGCTTCTGCCATGGAGGATATCGTCACCGAGTTCTACCGGCTCAAGGCCGCCTACGAAGCCGGCAGGTGACAGAACGCATGCCGGCTTACACCACAACCGTCACCGGGCAAGACGCCTGGTCGATGACCCGATGGCTGACGCTTCCCAGGAGCTTTTCCCGCCATGTGCCAAGCCCCCTGCGGCCCATCACGATAACCGGGTAGTCCTCGTGGCGTCGGGCCTGCTGGATGATGGCCTCGGCATAGCGCTCGCCGGTCAAAACCTGCTCGATGATGCCCGCCGGCACATCGCCCAGCACCTTGCGCGCGCGCTGGAAGATGCGTTCGGCATCGTCGGTGGGTTCATCTGCCTGCTGCGGTGGCTTGCCCGACGGGCGACAGAACAGCAGCTCTACCGCTGCATCGGCACTGCGTGCCAGGTCGCCTGCCAGAAGCGCGGCGCTGTCGCTGTGACGTGAGCCGTCCACCGGCAGCAACACCCGGCCGATATGCTGTATATCCTCCGGGGCAGCTTCGGCATGCACCACCGTGACCGGGCAAGGAGACTTGTGAACCACCTCGTTGCTGACGCTGCCTTCCACGAACTTGCCCATATCGCTGAGATGGCGGGCGCCTATCACCAGCAGGCACGCCTCATGGTTTTTGGCATGTTCGATGATGGCGCGTGCCGGATGGCGGATAAAGGTGTCGTCTTCCAGCGTCACTTCGTCGATGGACGTCTCCAGCGGCGGGCTGATGGATTGCCTGGCACGGGAGAAGGCGTTCTTGGCCGCTTCCAGGCGCAGTGAACGGTCCCGGTCGGCCTCGGCTCGTCGGTTGGCGGGCAGGTCGCTGAGTTCAGGAGGATTCAGCGGCATCACATGCAGCAGCTGCAGCGATGCCTGAAGCAGGCGGGCCAGCATGGCGGCATGACGTGCCGCAGCATCGGCGGTGGGCGAGCCATCCACTGGCACGATCACGAGCGAAATGTGCTCACTCATGGTAGGTCTCCCTTGCAGGCAGAGATAGTGAGTCAGGTTTCCAGATTAGCGCAATTGACCCGCTGGCGTCTGCCGGATGCCCGGGACAAATAGCCGTTTACCGAACAGCATCCCGCCCCAGCGAGTGTGGTTGGCGAGCTGATTCAGCCAGATGGAACCTGCGAGGCCGGCCACGATCAGCAGGACGGTATACACCAGCATCGGCATGACCAGAATCGCATTGACCGCGTCCACCATGGCAAAGAACATGGGGTGGGCCAGGTAAATGCCGAAGGAGTACTGGTTGACGTACTTGACCAGCGGCGGCGCCGGCCGGTGGCGCAGGCGAGTGACCGCGCAGAGCGTGAACAGGATGAATAGCGGCACCACCCAAGTCTCCTTGGAAGAGTACTCCAGCCAGCCGGGCAGCGTCAGCAGGGCGATGAGTCCAACGAAGGCCGCCAGGTAGCGTGGCTGGGAGAGCCGCTTCAATACAGGCACCTCATCCAGGCGCGGGGGGGCCAGTTGGGCGTAGTAGCGCACCACCAGCATGGCCAGGAAGAACAGGTAGATCCAGCCCAAGGGAGCGATCCATAGCAGGTAGCCGGGAGGCTCGATGCCGTAGAGGCGGGTCAGTCCCCAGTAGGCCATGCCGATGAGGCTGCCGATCACCAGCCAGGGGCCAGGTTTCAGCCAGCGCTCCAGACCATAGCGAGCATAAAGCCAGTAGAAGGCGTAGAACTGCATGGCGATGATCAGGAAGTAGCCGTGCCAGCCCGCATAGACCAGATAGAAGACCAGATTTTCCCAGAATCCGATGTCGATGCCTTCCTGGCGCAGGCTCAAGAAATTGGTCGTCGAATAGATCAGTCCGTAGACCAGATAGGGCACCATCACGTACTGCAGGCGCTTGTTGAGAAAGCCATCGGGCGGCTGGCTGCCATAACGGGCCGCAAACAGGAAGATGGAGATGAAGATGAAAATTGGCGTGCCGAGGACCGTGGGGATACGGGCCAGGTCGACATAGACATTGTCGACGTGCTGGTTCAGTCGATCGAGCAGGTGAAAGGCGAAGACGGCAAGACAGCCGTAGAAGCGCAGCCAATAGATTTCTTCGATTCGCTTCATGGTCCTTTGGCCTTCCCTGCTGTGCTGTCTCTGGTAGTCGTAGCTGTCAACGGTGAAGTGGCTTTCGCCGGTAGTTGAAACCGTCAGCTGTGACGGCGAGTAGGAACATCCCGCACCGCTGTGCTGTCGACCACGAGGAGGAGGAGAAATTCCCAGATTTGGGAAACAGTGTTTCATAAATCCGTTCCCGGGCACAGGGAGTCCGTGCATGACGATCCGCCACGCTATCAGGTTCTGCCTTGTCTTGGGGCTACTGCTGGGCACCACCCCGGCCTTGGCCGGAGAGGTAACCCACCATCGTTTCCACTCGACTGTACTGGAGCGCGATTACGCCTATACCCTCTATTTGCCGCCAGGCTACCGCGAATCGAATCTTGCCTACCCGGTGCTCTACCTGCTGCATGGCTCTTTCGGCAGCGAGTCCGACTGGGTCGAGCGTGGGGCGCTGAAGGAGACCGCGGACCGCCTGATTCGCCAGGGTGTCATTCCGCCAGTGGTCATCGTGATGCCCGGCAGCGAGAGCTGGTGGATCGATGGCTACAATCAGGCAGCGCGTACGGCTTTCTTCGAGGACCTCGTGCCCCGGGTGGAGGCGTCCTGGCAGGTGGTTCCACAGCGGGAGTGGCGCGGCGTAGCCGGGCTTTCCGCCGGGGGCTATGGCAGCCTCAATTTCGCGCTGGAGCGGCCGGAGCTCTTCGGAGCCGCCGCGGCCCTGAGCCCGGCCAGCTACCATCCGCTGCCTCCTGCCAACTCCTCGGCGAATCGACACCCCGCCTTCCTCGACGACAACGGCCAGTTCGACACCGAGCTCTGGCAGCGGCGTAACTACACCGCCCATCTCGATCGTTACCTGGAACGAGGAATCGTCGTGCCGATCTATCTCAGCGCCGGCAATCGTGACGTCTACAACGCAGAGCATCACGCCCGCCTGGTGCATCAGGCGCTCAAACACCATCAGCCCGATCTGGTCCCCCTGAATGTGTTGGGTGGTGGGCATACCTGGCGGGTCTGGCGCGCCAGCCTGCCCAGCGCGCTCGAGTGGATGTTCCAGTTCCTGCAGGGACCGGTGCCGTTGGAGACGCTGGCGCAGCAGGACGCAGCAGGGTGAAGCCCAGGCCGCCCGAAGGCGCCCGCCTGGGGCCGCGTTGCGGACCGGCTGCGAAGGTTGGGGCGGTCTGGAAAAGCATGATAGCAGTTGGCTTGGGGGCCTTAAGACCTTAGTCTCGGGAAACAACATACCTTTCAGGCCCCGACATGCACCCCCAACGAGAACGCCTGCACAACGAACTGCACGCCCGGCCCTCCATCTACTTTTCGGAGCCGGCCCACGTCCACCACTACGCCTTTCTGGATGAGGGTGGAGGCTGTGACGCCATCCTGGCACAGCTGGGCGAGATAACGGGGCTCGAGCTGGATACCGAATCCGTTCAGGAAATTCTGTCCTTCGACGGGATGACCCTGAAGTGGGAGCGGCATACCGAATTCTTCACGCTCACCCTGCTGCTACCCCGTGGCAGTGACAGCGAACGATGGCCGGCGGCGCCCGAGCCACTGGCTTCGATCATCGCTGCCAATCAGGCTCTGCTGATCAATGCCACCCTGGTCCTGGTGGAGGCTGAGGAGGCCTGGAGTGGAAAAGGGGAAGCGTATGGCTTCAACGACCCGGCTGGTTCTCTGGTGGGAGGTGGCGATGCCATCGTATGGAGTGATTTTCGCCTTACCGAGGAGGGCGTGAATCATCTGTTGCTGATCAACCGCAGGCTCAACGCCTTCCGTCTCGGTCGCATGGTGCGCCGACTACTGGAGATCGAGACCTACCGCATGGTGGCCTCGCTGTCGCTGCCCCTGGCCAAGGAGCTCGGCCTCGAGCTGCAGGGCTACGAGACCGAGCTAGGCGAACTCTCGGATCGCAATGCCGAGCAGGCTGAGACCAACCCGCGCCCGCTGCTCTCGGCCCTCTCACTGCTTTCGGCTCGCCTGGAGCGAAGCGGCGCCCGGTCGCGGCAGCGCTTCAGTGCCACCGAGGCCTACGCCCGGATCGTGTTTACCCGTATCGAAGAGCTGCGTGAATCGCGAGTGCAGGAGTGTCCTCGTCTCGGGACCTTCATCCTGCGCCGCTTTCGTCCCACGGTGCATTTCTGTGCCGCGATCAATCGGCGCCAGGAGAGCCTGGCCGAGAGCGTGGCGCGGCTCAACGACCTGCTGCGAACTCGTGCCCAGGTCGAGATCGAAGAGCAGAACTCGGGCATCCTGCACAGCCTCAACGAGCGCGCCAGCAGTCAGTTGAAGATCCAGAAGGCGGTCGAGGGGCTCTCGATCATTGTCATCAGTTACTACGTCTTCAGTCTGTTCAAGCTGTCGCTGGAGAGTCTCGGTGCGCTTGGGGTGCCCGTGGTGCCCGGCGTGGCCGCCTCGATCATCGGCCCGCTGGGTCTTGCCATCATCGGCGTGCTTGCCTGGCGTATCTGGCGGGTCAAGCAGCATTGAGGTACAGGGTCGCGGCCAAGTCGACGCCGTTTTCCGTGTCACTGAGGCAGGCCTTTTGCACAGCAACCATAGATGAGGACAACATGACCGAGATCGCTAGTACGCCTCAACCGCCTTACTACGCTGTCATCTTCACCTCGATTCGCACCGATGGCGACAAGGGATATGGCGTCATGGCCGAGCGGATGGTCGACCTCGCGACACGCCAGGAGGGCTTCCTGGGCATGGAGTCTGCCCGCGAGGGGCTTGGCGTCACTGTCTCCTACTGGGCGAGCCTGGAGGCGATCGCACAGTGGAAACAGAATGTGGAACACCGGGAGGCCCAGCGCCTGGGCCATTCGAGCTGGTATGCCGACTTCAAGGTTCGTATTGCCAGGGTCGAGCGGGACTATGGTGGCTAGCCTGGCCGCTACTCCTTCGCGTCGAGCTGCATCAGCAGGTCTGTCACGGCACGTTCCAGCTGGCGGTCGTGGCCCGCAACTTCATCCTCCGGTGACTGTTCTACCAGGATGTCGGGCATCGCACCATTGTGCTCCATGTCGGTTCCATCGGGCAAAAACCAGCCACGGAAGGGGCGACGGACGGTCGCGCCATCGATCAGCGTGTGGCTGTTGGTGGAGATCACCCCGCCATAGGTTTGTTGGCCCACCAGGTTGCCACGATCCAGAGTGGAGAAGGCGTGGGCCAGGATCTCGGCATTGGAATAGCTCTTTTCGTTGACCAGCATATTGATCGGCAGGGTGTATCGAGGCGCATCCAGCCTGTCCTGGGGATAGTGGCCTGTTGCCTCTCGGTCCGCCCCGGCGGGAATCGTATAGGCGTGCTCACCTGCCATGATCGAGGTCAGGATGCGGTCGGTGGTATGGCCCCCGCCGTTGTTGCGCACATCGATGATCAGCCCGTCCTTGCCGGTCGCGGCGGCGTAGAGATCCCCCTGGAAACCCTCCAGCGAGGTCTGGTTCATGGCCTGGATGTGCAGGTACCCGAGCCGGCCGTCGGAGAGCGCCTCGACCTTGCGGCGACTTTCTTCGCGGAAATGGTCATATTTGAGTCGTGCAAGATCGCTCATGCTTATCGGAGTCAGCATGGTGCGGTATTCGGTATAGCCATCGTCACCGGGGCGGTCGAAGGTGACGATCACCTCCTGATCGACAAGTCCGCGCAGCCGCCGCAGCAGGGTCTCGCGCTCCTCGAAGGGCTGAAGGTCGATCTCGGTGATGATGTCACCTTGCCGCAGAGGCATGGGGCCTCGGCTTGCCGGCCCTTCGGGGATCACCTCGGTGACGCGGTAACCGGCCCGGCCGTCGATCTGCGACACGATGGGTTCCTGCTCGATGCCGAATCGCCCGGAGGGCTCGCGCAGTGCCGATACCGGTCCGGGGTTGGAAACCCCCATGTGGGAGGCGGCGAGTTCGCCCATCAGGCGATTGGAAATGTCGCTGAATTCGCTGGGGGTTCGCGCGCGACGTATCAGTGTCTCGTAATCCTCGACCACCTGAGACCAATCCAGCCCCTTCATGTCCTCGCGATAGAAACTCTCGCCGATCATCCGCGCCGCTTCGTGGAACTTCTGCAGCGACTGAGCCTGCAGGTCGATGCGAATGCGGTCGGAGATGTCGGGCCGCTGATGGGTGCCCCCCGAGAGCCGGGCCACCCCCACGCGGCCATCGCTGATATAGACGACCCGGTCGCCGGTCGTGCTCAGGTGCTGCACGTTGGCGCTGGGGCCCAGCCGGGTGCGGTTGCTGCCATCCCAGTCCATGACGAACAGGCCTTCGCTGCCGGCATTGAACACGTAGCGGTCGCCGCCCGGCGTCATCTCATTGGCCGATTGATGGGTGGGAGAAGCCGTAATGCGTTCAACCCGGCGCCAGGCATTCTCCAGCTCGAGGGTCGGTGCGTCACCGGCATCCGTTTCTTCGCCCTCCTCCCACATGACAGGTAGGGGGGTGCGAGCATCGGCCTCGCTGCGGGCATTACGGTAGTAGGTGCTCCGCTCGCGGGGCGTATAGGTCTCGATGGTGCGGTCGAGGTAGACGCTATAGAGGTCGTAGCTGTCGCCGGAGCGGTTGGAGATGAAGCTCAGCTTGCGGCTATCGGCCGACCAGCGAGGACTGAGGTCGTTACGCGGATGCCGGGTAATGTTGACGGGCTCCTCCGAGCCGTCGGCCGGAACGATGAAGATATTGGCACTGAAGTTCAGGTCGTTACGGGAAAATGCGATGTAGCGGCTATCCGGCGACCAGCGCCAGTGGGTAAAGCTGTCCCAGCCCTCGACCAGGGTTCTCTCATCACCGCTCTCCAGGTCCTTTATCACCAAGTCGCCGCGTCCTCGGCGAAAAGCGAGGGAGCGGCCGTCCGGGGAGGGGGAGACCTGACGGTCGTTGTGTTCGCTCGCCACCAGCGGCTGAACATCGAACTGGACTGCGTCATGCCAGCGGCTCGGATCGTGCTCGGGCGGTACATCCTCGGCAACCTCGACGTCGAGCTCCTCTTCCGGGAGGCTTTCGGCTTGTATCGGTTGATCCTGCAGCGGCTCCGGCACATCTACCGGGGCCGACGGTGTCGGCAACAGAATGGGGGTGATCAGAAACCCCGGATCCTGCGGGGCGAACGGGTCCTCGGGGTCCTCCCCCTGCAGTGCGATGTCGGGCTCATCGTTGGTTTCGGGCACCGGGTCAGTCGGCTCCTCGGGGGTGGGCCTGGTCGCCTCATCGGGCGAGGGTGCCGTGAGCTCCCAGTCGCGAGAGGGTTGCTCATCGGGTGACTGCCGCTCGTGGGCCTGGCGGATTTCGTTCCGAGTCAGGGCCACGCGGGCCTCATGAATCGACTCGGTGCCGTCGCTGTCGTTGACGAAATAGAGCACCAGGCCGTCGGGGGACCAGGCGATGTCCCTGTGGCGGGCATGGGTGCCCGGCGTTACGGCCTGGGTCGGGCTCTGGTCGTCCATATGCCGCACATACACCCTGCCGTAGGCGATATACGCCATGGTCTGGCCGTCGGGGCTGAGCGCCGCCTCGCTCACGTCGCGGTTGATACGGCGCAGCTCATGGTCGTCCCGGCCGTCTGCGGCAGCCCGCAGGGTTACCGGCTCGGGTTCGGCATCCCGGTCCTGTAGGTCCAGGGTGAGAAGCGTGTCCCAGACCTGCAGGATGGCGGTACTGCCGTCGCGGGAAACATCGAAGTGCTGCAGGTCGCGCTCGTCGAAGTCGGTGAGTCGGTTGAAGGTTGGTGTCTCTTCCCCTAGCTCGACGCGATAGAGATTGACTGTCTCGTCTTCCCTGTCGGACATGAAGAGCAGTGTCTCGTCATTGATCCAGCGTGCACTGCCATCGTCTCCATCGCGCTCGGTTAGGGCATGGAACTCGTCGGTTTCCCGGTCATGCAGCCAGACGTTCATGGCGTCCGGGCCGCGGTAATGGCGCCGGTTCCAGCCATGGTAGGCCCCTCCGCGGGTAAAGACGACACGCTGCCCATCGGGAGAAAGCTGTGGCTCGGAGCCGAAGGCATCATGCAGCCGGCGATACTCGCCTCCCTCCGGCGTCAGCTGGTAGGGCCGTTGGTCACGGTAGACGTCGGCTTCAAGCATGCCGGAGAAAGTAATGACCGGCTCGCCGTCCTCGTTGAGGGCATAGTTCGGGTTGCGCAGATGCTGGTCGCCGTGGGTGAGCTGGGTCAGCTCGCCGCCATCGCGGCGCATACGCCACAGGTTCAGGTAGCCATCGCGCATTGAAGCGAACACGATCCATTCCCCATCCGGGCTCCAGCTCGAATAGAGGTCATCCAGATCGTGGCGGGTCAGCCGCATGGCATCGCCGCCGTCGGTTGGCGCCCGCCAGAGATCGCCTCGCCAACTGAAAGTGAGTTCCGAACCATCCGGACTGATGGAGGGGAAACGGGGGAGCCCGACTTCCGCCAATGCCAGCGGCGATGCACTCGCCAGTAGTCCTCCTGTCACCGCTACCAGAGCCATTCGCTGCACTGATTTATTCAGGGTGCTGACAGTGCCGTGCGTCATTCCCATTTCCAAGCCTTACCCTTTGCTGAAGCATGTTCCCCAACGTAGCAACAAAACCGGGACCCTTCGAATGCCAGTCTGCGTGCTTCCTTGGTTAGGGGGGCTCAATCAACTAACCTTCTTGCGAATAGCGAATATCTTCGCGCAGTGGCCAATGCCAGAAGAGCGGGAGCCAGGCGGAGAAACCGCAGGGAGCGAAAGGAAAGAATGGCCAGGGATCGGGAGGAGGGATGAGCGACGCAGAACACGCGAATGCGGTAAAGGAGGAACGAGACCCCTATCCGGATGCCCTGCGTGCCCTGGCACTGCTGATCGTGGTGCTGGGGCATTGGGCGGCGACCTTGCCCCGCGTTGAAGGTGGCATCCTGGTGGATACCGACCATATCCTGGATGTATGGGCTCCGGCCGGACTGTATACCTGGATTGTACAGGTGGTGCCGCTGTTTGTTTTTGTCTCTGCCGCAGTCAGTTCCGATGGCGTCCAGCAACGCCTGGAGAGGGGCAAGCCCCACCTGCACTGGTGGGCGGATCGCGCCCTGGGGTTGGCGAGGCCCACCGTTACCTACCTGGCAGTGCTGACCGTTTTTGCGCTCACGGCGCTCTTCACCAGGGATGGCGTCCTTGGCCCCCTCAACCACTCGCTGACCGTTCACCTCTGGTTCCTGCTGATCCTGCTTGGGGTGCAGCTGCTGCTGCCGCTCTGCGTCTGGGCAGACCGTCGCTGGGGGCTCAAGGCCGTTGCCGGCCTGATTCTGCTCATTGCCACTATCGACCTGCTGCGCGCACGGCCCACTGGCCTTACCGACATGCTCGTGTTTGGCGCACAGGTCACCGACACCCACGACTACTTTGGCTGGATCAATATCGTTCTTGTCTGGATATTGCCGCAACAGCTTGGCATCGCCTGGTGGCACGGACGCTTCTTCGGACGTCGTGTCGGCCTGGGCCTGCTGCTGCTGGGACTGGCCTGGCTGGGGCTGGCCGTGGCGGTCGGCTACCCCGTCTCGATGGTCAACGGCAATGTCGGCGGCGACACCAACCTGCTGCCGCCGACCCTGGCGCTACTGGGTGTTATGTGGCTCCAGGTCGGCCTGGTCGTGCTTTTCGAGACACCGGTGCGCACTTTTCTCAAGCGTCGGCACATGGGGCGCTGGATGGCGATGTTCGGCGCCCTGGGGCTGCAGCTCTATCTCTGGCACAAGTTCGCCGAGCTACCCGCCACCTGGCTGGGAATGCGACTGGGCTGGCCGATCGATGCCGGCCTGCCCGGTGAGGTGGGTTTCTGGATCGGCAGGCTGGAGTGGCTTGGGCTCTGTCTATTAATGGTCACTCCGGTCATGATCGCCGTGGTGGCCTTCGAGCGCTATCGCAAGGAGGATGTGCCACACACGACCAGCAAGGCGGCCATTCTCACGGGAGGCGGTGCCTTATTCGTCGGACTGGGGGTCAGCCTTGGCCTGGGTGCCTTCCCCGGCGCAGTTATCGGCTTGGTGGGGGTGGCACTCGCCTCCTGGCTGCTGCGCGCATGATAATTCGGTGTCTCGCCATCGGCGGATGCGCTCGACCACCCATTCGGGGGCATCCAGCGGCAAGTCGTGGCCGGCCTTTGAGTGAAGTTCGAGCGGCCAGCCCCAACGCTCGGCGATGCGCTTCGAGCAGCGCCACGACACCATTTGGTCGGATTTCGAGGTCAGCACCAGCGTCGGCAAACCGGGCAGCGTCTGCGGGGGAGTGAATCCTCTAGTGGCGGCCAGCAATTGGCGTATCAGGTTGGCCTTGCTGACCGGGGCCTCTTGCTGCCATCGGGCGTGTCGCTGCGCTACTGCGGGCAGATCATCCTGCAATCGCGTGGTCATGCGTAGGATCAAGCGTTCGCGCTGCTCATGACTGAGCGGTAGCAGCAGTGCCAGCAGCAGGCGTGGATACTGGCGTGGGCGGAGTCGCTGGTAGAACGGTGCGATGCCGCGCAGGCTCGAGTTGATCAACACCAGGCATTCCACCTCATCAGGAAAGCGCTGTGCCCAGCGCAGTGCCACCATGCCGCCCAGTGAAATCGCCAGCACACGGTGTGGGCCAGGAATACCATCCCGGGCGATCTGCTCGCGCAGCGCTTCGACCATGCCATCGATATCGGTCGGGCTGACTTCGCGCCAACGCTGGCCATTGCCGGGAAGGTCCAGCGCATGCGTCGGTTCACCCAGGGCGTCGGCCAACCGTTCCGGCAGGCCTTCCCAATGCCGAGCCTCACGTATCAGCCCTCTCAGCAGTACCCAGCCGGTTCGGAGCCCGCTCTCGCCATTCCTGATGGGGAGGCCGCCAGCTTGAAAGGCGCCATGCTCTATACGCTTGGTAACAATTTTTCGTAAACACAAAAGCTTGAAGCCCCCCTGGGCAAGCTGTGGGCCGACGATGGTGTGTGACGCGTCGCCGTTCTGCACCTGCCCACAGCGTGAACTAGTGAGCCCTCAGAATGGTCCGGAGCTTGACCATGCCATCGGGTGTGTGTCGCTGGGCGTGAAGCGTTTCTCCCTCAGCATGAGCGGCTGGGGCGGGGCAAGTTGCTCGCACAGCACCTTGAGCACGCCGCGCCGCGTGAAGGCAACAACGTCTGCCATGCGACCCATGTCCTCGCCATCCGCGGTCAGGGTATGGGCATGGCGTAACTTGACTTGGCATTCTGGCGCCTTGAAATGCACGACGGTGTCGTTACGGCGAGGTGTACGTCTCAGCAAGCGAGTCGTGATGAAGGCAACCAGCAGAGGCAGCCAGGGGCGTTGGCGCACCGCCACTACGTCCAGATAGCCATCGTCGATCCTGGCTTCGGCAATGTAGTGACCGCCGCCGAAATAGGCGCCCGAGGCAATGGCAATGGTGAGCCAGCGTCCCTCGGCGACCTGGTCGTTACACTCGATGCGGGCATGAATACCTTTTTGCAAGCCGACCCTCTGCGCCAAAGTGAAAAGATAGCTGAAGCGGCCCCACCGCCGTTTATGCCCCTGTGAGGCTTCCCGGCTGGGTACCGTCCCCAAGCCTATATGGGCGACATTGAGAAACAGCCGATCATCGATCCATGCGACATCGACATCGGCGGTCTGACCCGAAGCGACCAGTCGGCATAGCTCCGCCGGGTCTTCCGGCAGCCCCAGGTTTCGGGAAAAGTCGTTCGCCGTTCCCGAGGGCAGCACAGCCAGGGTCGCTTTGCGCTCGACGCAAAGCGATGCCACCCGGTTGACGGAACCGTCGCCACCAGCCACCAGTACTCGATCGCCTTCGCAGATATCGCTATCCCAGGTCGGTTGCGTCAGGTCGCGTGTCGTAAAATCGGTCATGCCCACGGCGTTCAGGTGGGCCTTCCAGAATGACTCGCCGCGCTTTCCATCGCCCGCCTTGCCATTGATGATCAACCAGTCACGCATCGTGGTGTCTCCTTACCCCAGCGCCCCGCTCCCCATGAGCTTAGTCAGCTATCGGTTTTAATGCACCGAAGTCTCTCGCTTCGACAATGAAATTTCGAGTGGCTTTGCATGAAGCATCATGCCGTAACGAGACATGACAAGAAGTAAGAAGTGGTAAAAATGACTCACAATTCAGAAAGAATCGATCCTGACCTGCGCTGTCTCCAGTGACGGATAACGTGGTTCAATTTGGCGTCCCCGGGACCCTGGGAGACTGCATATTTTCTGCTATGTTCGAGCAGAGAGATATCCGCAACCCGAGAGGTAACGTGGCAGGAGGTAACGTGGCAGCCAATACCCTGACAGAGAACGTGCCTGAAACAATGACAGCAATGCTGTTGACCGGCCATGGTGGCATTGACAAGTTGATCTACCGCGACGATGTGGCCACGCCGAGGCCCGGGCCGGGCGAAGTGCTGGTGCGGGTTACCGCAACGGCCAAGAACAACACCGACCGTAAGGCCCGGGAAGGGCTCTACCCCACCAAGGAGAAGGGCGAGGTGACCTCCTTTGCCATGGGGGGAACTCCGACGCTGACCTTTCCGCGCATCCAGGGCGCCGATGTGGCTGGGAAGGTGGCTGCCGTGGGCGAGGGAGTCGACCCCCAGCGCATCGGCCAGCGAGGCCTGCTGGACTTCAATCTCTACCCCGATTCACGACGCGATATCAACCTGATGCCGGACTATTATGGACATGGTGCCGATGGCGGATTCGCCGAATACGTTGCCGTGCCCTCGGATCAGTTTCACCACGTGCCCAATCCTGAACTTGCGGATGCAGAGCTCGCCTCCATGGGCATGTGTTCCTATCAGACCGCCTATCACATGATGACATCGGCCAATGTGACCGCAGGCGAGCGGGTCCTGGTAACCGGAGCCAGCGGAGGCGTTGGCACTGCCCTGATCCAGCTGTGTCGCATTGTGGGAGCCACCCCCATTGCGGTCAGTCAGCTCGACAAGGCGGATGCCCTGCTGGCCATGGGTGCCGAGGCGGTGGTCGATCGAGGCGATCTCCCGACCTTCGTCGAGCGCGTGCTGGAAGCGACCGGCGGTGCGCCGATCGATGCGGTGATGGATCTGGTCGGCGGCGAGATGACCGACCGCTTTATCGACACCATGATCGTCGACATGAAGCGCCGCTCCACCTATCCGCGTCTCTCCATAGCCGGGGCCAGCGGTGGCAATCTCAGCGAAATCATGTGGACCCGTATCTATCTTTATCAGGTGCAGATTTTCGGCGTCTCGCACGGTACGCGGGAAGAGGCGGAGCAACTGATGGAGTGGATACGCCAAGGCCAGCTCAAGCCAGTTCTGCATGCCGCCTTCAAGCTCTCCGATCTGCACCGGGCCGAAACCTATTTCGTCAACCGTGGTAGCAACTACCTGGGCAAGATCGTCATCGTGCCCGACGCCCAGTGGGAAGAACACGGTGCGCCCTTTGCACTCGAGGAGAAGGCATGAGCCACGAATTGACGCTGCGCCTGATCGATACCCATGCCGGCGGCGACGTCAGCCGGATCGTGATCGGTGGCATCGATCCGCTGCCTGGCGATACCGTGCGCCAGCAGATGGAATACCTGGAGAACGACGCCGACGGCCTGCGCCGGCTGCTGCTGAACGAGCCTTACGGGATTCCCGAGATGTCGGTGGACTTGATCGTCCCTGCTACCAACCCCAAGGCCAGCATGGGCTACATCATCATGGAGGTCATGGGCTATCCGATCTACTCCGGTTCCAACACCATCTGCACGGCCACTGCGCTGCTGGAGAGCGGCCTCATTCCCAAGCAGGAGGGCAAGCAACGCTTCATGCTGGAGTCCCCGGCGGGGTTGGTGCAGATTGAGGCTCTGGTAGAGAACGGGGTGGTCGAGGCCATCACCTGTGGTGGCTTGCCAAGCTACATCGATACGCATCGGGCACGCATTAACGTACCCGAGGTGGGCGACGTTACCTACAGCATTGCCTACAGTGGTGGCTTCTACGCCCTGGTGGATGCCTCGGAGCTGGGCTTCTCGCTCAAGCGGGAGGAGGAGCGGGCGCTGGCCAGATGCGCCCACCGCATCGTCGAGGCTATCCAGGCCAGCAGCGGCTTCTCCCATTACACCTTGGGAGACGTGGGGCCGCTGCCGTTCCTGCACTTCATGGGGCCAGTGGACCAGGTCGCTGACGACTTCTACCGTTCGCGCTCCGCCACCTACGTTCACCCGGGCGTGATCTGTCGCAGCACCACCGGTACCGGCACTTCTGCGCGGCTGGCACTGATGCACTACGAAGGCACCATCAAGCCCGGTGACCGCCTGGAGACGGTTTCTCTGCGCGAGACCGGCTTCATCGGTGAATTTGTCAGTTCACGGGAGGCGGGCGGCAAGCACCAGGTGGTAGAGAACACCATCACCGGAAAGAGCTATGTCCTGGCCCGTTCGGAGATCGTGGTCAATTGCGACGATCGCATGGTGGAGTGCGGCAGCTTGCACCATATTCTCAGCAGCCGTCATGGCTGACAGGTAGCGACGAACGGCGTCCTGCCGCTGTCCACAGGGCGCCGTCACGCTGGCCCGCTGGGTCTCTTTCAATCGACCGCGCCTGTCTCCCGCTGGGCACGCGACTCCAGTTTCGTGAGATAACCATGTATCCGCGCGGCGTTGGCACCAATGTCGCTGCGGCCGATGCGCGAGGCGGAGCGAATGTCCACCCTGACGCCAGCTCCGCTTTCACGCAGGCGGATTACCACGTCGTCCTCGAAACCGAACCAGGTGGTGGTAGCAACGGCTTCGATGATGCCATCGTCGACGGCGACCAGCTCCCAACCTGCGGCTTTCACCTCGGCCACGGCCGCATCGAAGGCGTCCGAGAGGGGCCTCGACAGCTCCAGCGGCTCGATGTGCGGATACGCCTCATGCTGCAGCCTGGCGAAGGCTTCGCCGGGGTACTCCACCGCATTGGGTGCGGCCTCGCGGGCTTCCACCAGCGCCCTGAAGGATGGCGGATCCTCGGTATCAGTTGTGATGTCGTGGATGGCGGGTGCAGAGCGTGCCTGCTGCAGGTGCGTTAGTGGAACGATCAGCAGCGCCATTGTGCCAATCAGCGCCAGGCCGCCGACCAGTGCCGCTTTAACTCGACGGCAGAAGGCAGCGGCCACCAGGGTGATCAGGCCCAGCCCAGCCGACGCGAAGGCAGCATAGGCTCCGTAGCGCAACAGGTCGAAGGCCCCGCTCAAGGAGAGCCATTCCATGCGATAGGTGGGTCCCGCTGCAGCCATCAGCAGGGTAGCCAAGCCGAGCAGGGCAAGGGCAAGCAGTCCCGACACCGACGGCCACCGTCCACCTCGACGCGCTGAGTGCATAGTGCTTTCCTCGCCGTTGTTATGCTTGATCGTGCAGGACGCCCAGGCATACATGGCGCCTGCGGTATTTCATCCAATGCTATACAACCTGTCAGTGAGTCTCGCTCTGCCGCTTGGCTGCATCAATACCTGTCTCCGTCCGGACCGCTGCTAATATTACCTTGCAGGGGCCGTGGGTGCCCGCTGCCGATACGGCACGACGCCTGAAAGGCGGGAGCCATTTCTCTTTACTGCCGAGAAGCCAATGAAGACGAGCCCCCCTGTCGCTATTCGCACGTACCTTTTCCTTCTGGCGAGCCTGGCTGTGCTGGCTGGTTGCACTGCATCACCCTTGAGCGAGACTACCGCCGAGTTGGCCCCGCTTCAGGTGGGGGAGAGCAGACTTCACGCCGTAGATGGCACCCTGCTGCTTCATATCAAGGATATCCCTGGCAGCATCCATGTTGATGCCGATACCGAGTTTGGCGCATCGGAGCAGTTTACCGGCGCTTCCCTTTCACCCGATGGGGAGTGGCTGGCAGTCACTACCGACGGGGTCGCGCACAGTGCCGGCTGGCTGGTGCGGGTGGGAAACCGAGACCCGCAGCCTGCTGCGTTTCAGTATGGCGGCGACCTGGCGCTCGGGCCCTGGAGCGAGAATGGGCGCTACGCGGTATTCGAGGCGGAGGGCCCGGCACCGAGCCATACCCTGGCCGTCGTCGATCGTCAGAACCTTGGCGCGACAGTCAGCGAGAATTCCGCGGCGGTACGTATACCGGACCATGAAGCGCAAGTGCCTGCCCACGCTCGCTATACCGCCGTTGGGTGGCGTTCGGGTGAGCTAGTGTTTGAGGTAGACGGGGGCCGCTATCGTTTCGATCCGTATAGCTTGGACGTGATCGTCGAATGAGTAGACCTCTGGGCAACTCAGCTTTGAAGAGCTGAGTCAGGTATCGTCACCATAGGCGTGGTGCACCTCGTCGAGCAGCCAAGTCTGAAAGGCATCCACGGCGGGGTTCGGGCCGGTTCCGATCATTATGGTAGTTCCACGCGACACAATCTGCTGGTGTGCCGGTTCACCGTGCCGTCTTTCTTGCCTCGGCCACGGTCGTCCTTGCCCTGGTGGTCTTAGAGGTCACCATGCCCGACCGCCTCCAGACAACATCACGCGGTCTGGATAAACGGTAAACAATGGTGACTAAGCGGTTTCTTTCGTTAACGTTTTGCTGCGCATTTCTCCTGTATCGACCAAGATTGCCGACCTATCTTGATAAGGTAGTTCTTAACTCTAGGAGGGAGTTGTCATGAAAAGAAATGGAATGAAGAGAACACTATTGGCTATCGCCATCGGCGCAATTTCCGCCGGCCTTGCAGGCGGTGCCTTGGCTCAGGATGCCGAGGATGAAAACGAGCTCAACGGTGATGCAGCAATGAGCGAAGAACAGCCCGAACAGGTGACCGAGGATCCCGAGAACGCCCTGGATCGTGATGAAAACGACCTGGATTCCCAAGGCGACGATGTCGAAGACTATGAGGACATGGACGCCGACGATATGGACGTCGATACGACCGATGACGACATGGCTGATGACATGGATGTCGATGAAACGGCCGACGACATGGATACCGAAGGCATGGACACCGAAGGCATGGAGGCCGATGAGGCTCCCGCGACCGGTGCCGACGATGCATTCGATGAGGCAGGGCCGGCCGAGGCCACGCTGGATGAGTCACTTGGCTCCATGCAGGTCAGCGAACTGGAAGGCATGACCGTCATCAATATGGAAGATAAGGAGATCGGTGATATCCAGGAAGTGGTCAAGCATAACGACACCGGTGACCTTCATGCGGTTATCACCGTTGGGGGCTTCTGGGGCATGGGTGGCACGGACATCACTCTGCCGCTAGCGGAGATGCTCCTGGAGGACGACCAACTGGTGTTCCAACAGACCTATGGTGAAGACGAGCTGGAAAGCACCAACGAATACGACGAGGAGCGCTACAGCGAAGTGGATGACGATTTGACCCTTTCCGAGGCCTGGGGACGTAACTAGTCATGTGAGATAGCCTCACCGCCAGGCAGCACGGATCAGCTGTGAAGGACATTTAAAGGCATCGGAAAGGCAAGGCCATTGCGCCTTGCCTTTCTTTTTGTGCGCCAGGCATGGCGCGCAGCGCCTGACTGGCGCTGTTCCCGAGG
>NZ_JAHXBV010000016.1:146757-146939 GCF_019915905.1 Halomonas sp. ANAO-440
GCGACGGGATGGGCCACCAGACGTCAGCAGAGGCCATAGTAAGTGCCGTATCACCCCGGCACCAAGGGCCGAACATGAAGAACCGCGAGTAGGCGATGACGTCTCGAGGATCGATCATGAAGACAGCAATGGGCGCTAACACCGTCACCCACCCAAAGGGGCAGGGGCAGTACCCCGCGTCC
>NZ_JAHXBV010000017.1:0-103537 GCF_019915905.1 Halomonas sp. ANAO-440
CCAGGGTGCCGGTCTGCAGCATCTCCATCATCTGCACGTCGTCGCCCAGCTGGCTGTTGGGGAAGATATTGACGGTGATGCGGCCGTCGGTGCGCTGGGCAAGGATGTCGGCGAAGTAGCGGCTGGAGAGGTACTGCGGTGAGGTCTCGGCCAGGCCGATGCCCATGCGGATGGTATGGCTGCCGTGATCGTCGAGCACGGCGCCGTCGATGGCGGGCGGATCGGACAGCTCCGGTGATTGGGCATGCGCCATGCCGAGAGTGAGCGTGGCCGCGCCGGCCAGGGTGAGCGTGCTGCGCCAGTAGCGTGTCATGGCGAATTCTCCAAGGATTGTCGTTGTTGAAATAGGGTCATCGAAGCGTCTTGCAGAGTGCCTGTGCCTGGTCAAGGTGACCCGTCGACCAGGCCAATCGAATGGGAGGTGGCAAACACCTTGTTACCGGTAACATTCGATGCATTGAGGCTAGCCATAGCGACGAAAGGTGTCAACGCTTATAGCGCCAACACCAACTAGACTTTAGTGGCATGCAGGATGGCAAGCGCAGCTCAGGGGGCGTCGAGAAAGACACCCGACTCGTACAGGGCCCTCCCCACGGCTGCCAGCATCTGTTCAGAACGCGCCACGTTGAGAACACCGCGGGTACAGGCCACGATGACAGCCCGCTGCCGCGCACTCCCCTCCCCTTGGCTTGCGATACCGGCATCACAGGTGCGCCGGTGCTGGGTGCCGGTCTTGTGGGCGAACCGTATGTCACGCCCCATTCCCGCCTTTAGTCGCCTTTCGCCACTGGTGGTGCCTGAGAGGATCACCATCAGTTCTGCCGTGGCGTCAGCACCCAGAGCCCTGCCCTCGGCCAGCTCGGCGAGCAGTTCGGCAAAAGCGTCGAGTCGACCGGCGTTGAGGTCGGTTGCATAGTACGCCTGGAAGGCGTCATCCAACGAAGTGAGCTGCAGCGAATCATGCGCAACGCCCAGCCGCCTGGCGAGCCACCGGAGCCGCTGCTCGTCGCTTTCCAGCTTGCGCAGCTCGATGAAGTCGAGCCCACTCAGCGCGAAGGCCTCAGGGTGGAGCTGGCGGTAGACATGACGACGAACGTCCACCAGGGTGGTGATTGGTCCCAGTCCGTCAGGGTCTTTCACCAAGGACTGGGCCCGCCGATTTACGCTGTCGAGGCCAAGAAAATCGATCAGCATGTCGCTGGCCGTGTTGTCACTGACCGTCAGCATCGGCTCGAGCAGCTCCCGCAGCGTGAGTTCACTGCCGGGAGCGGCCCAGTTGGTAGGCCCCGCGCCGTCGACGTAATGGCTTTCGTACAGCACCAGGCGATCGTCCAGTGTCGCGCTGCCCGCCTCGACACGAGCCATCAGCTCGATGGCCACCGGTACCTTGACCAGTGACGCCAGGTACCAGGGTTCACGGTCGCGCCAGCCGTAGCGAGCCTCCTGCCCTGCATTGTCCAGTTTCCAGATATGGACACCCAGTTCGCCGTCGAAGCCCGCTTCAAGCAGGGCCAGTCGCGCGTCAAGCCGCTTGGTCCAAGCCGGTACAGTCGCGACACTGGCTTCGAGCCGATCCCTCCAGCCGGCACCGGACGTGGCCCACAGCGGAGACGCCAGCAGCGAGAAGGCAAACAGCGCAAGCAGCGGCAAGTGCGGCGGAAGAATCCATCGAGACATGGCGGATACCCGTTGCAAGGCGATGATTGAACCCGTCAGACGTACTTGCGGAACCAGCGGGTCAGGCTGATCCAGCCCGCCGTGGCGAGCACCAGCGCCAGGCCAAAGCCCAGCACCTGCGGGTAACTGAACACCTGCCAATACCCCAGCAGGAAGCGAAAGATCAGGAAGATCACGACGATATGGAAAATGAAAGCCATCAGCGCATCTGAGCCGACCACGGTGATCGGTTTCAGCCAGGCTGCCGCCGTGCCTCCTCCCAGCAGGCAGAGCGCGAGGATGACCAGCGCGCCACCCACGCTGAACAGCATGAAGGGCAGCTCCGGAGGGTGCTTGCCGACGTTCCAGGCCACCGCCACCAGCGCCTCGCCGAGCCCGGGCAGCGACACCGCCACGAACCCCATCAGCAGCGCCGCCCCGATGCCCGCCAGCCCCAGTACCAGCCAGCGACGCGCCGCTGGCTGCCAGTAGCAGCGCAGCACTGCCTCACCGATAAGCAGCCCCACCATCACCAGCGGTAGCCGCGAGAGCTGGCCCCAGGTGTAGTGATCGGGATCCTCGACCAGTATCGCCTTGAGCGGTTCGATGCCCCAGAAACCGAAGTGGCGCTCGAGCCACCCCGCCAGCAGAGCCACCAGCAGAGGGCTCGCCAGGCGCGACCAGAGTGGCATCCTGCGCCACAGGGGCAGCACCCAGGGGATCCACAGCAGTGCGATGGCATAGAAGCCGAGGATCTCGACCCAGATGGGAAAGCGCTGGTAAAGCAGGGTATCGAGAATGTCCTCCGGGGCGTAGAGCGGCATCATCTCAACGACGGTCAGCACCTTGTACCAGAAGAGCACCTGAAGCCCACGAAGCATCAGCTTCAGGCGCCGTCGCGGCCAGTCGGGGCTATCGCACTTCGGCAGGAAGGCCACGGCCAGGGCGATACCGAAGACGGTGATGAACAGCGAGGAGGAGAACTTCGTCAGCAGGTGGATCGGCACCATTCCCCAGTCGGGGACCTGCCGAATGCCCAGCAAGCCGCTGACGGCATGACTGACGATCATCAGCGCAATGGCAAACCCGCGCGCCAGATCGATCGCCTCGATACGCCCCGGCGATGGCGGCAGTACCGGCCGCTGCGCCAAGATCCCCCTCAATGCCTTCCTTAGCATGAAACGATTTCCTTATCCGCGCTCACTCAGGGGCGCTCAACGGCTCGACATGTTCCAGTGTCAGCCGACGTCCTTCCGTTGCCGAATATTCGAAATGGCCGACAACACGCACTCGCTCATCCAGGTGCGGTGCGATCTCCTCATGGGGGAAGATTTCCACGCGGTTGAGATCCTGATCCTCGACCCAGTAGTGCAAGGGATCTTCAAAACGCCGCACGACACCCTCCGTGGCAACCGTGGCACCATCATGGGCCGCCGGGTTTGCTGCCAGCACGGATAGCGTGACTTCCGCGTTGCCCTCATCCCCTCCACAGGCCGCCAGCAACAGCAAGCAGGCGCCGGCAATTGGCCCGGCGCGCCACGTCACCATGCCTGGGGTTCGTAGACGATGCATGTGGACCTCCTTCGACCGCCGGCAACGCCGACGGCCAAATCGTAACGGATGATAGCCAGTTATCTCAGCGGGGCAGTACCAGCGTCAGGCCCGGCCAGACCAGGTCCGGATTGCGCAACACATGAGCATTGGCTTCATGAATCGCCTCCCAGCGATTGCTGTTGCCATAATAGCGCCCCGCGATACCTGCCAGGGTCTCTCCCCGCCGCACCTCGTATAGCGTATCACCGCGACCACGAGCGACCAGTGCCTGGTCTCGTGCCAATTCCGCAATGAGCTGGTCGATGTTCTCTTCCAGCGCTGCATCGCTGCCGCCGGCCTGAAGCAGCTCACTGCGCGCAGAACGAATCGCCTCAGCCGTGAGACGAGCCGAGTTGACGGCAGAATCGAGATCGAGGTCGCCACCCTCCTCTTGTGGCAGGCGCGCGCGCAGTGCGGTCAGCTCACGCTGGGCCTGGCGCAACTGAGCCTCGCGCTCTTCCAGGCGGGCCGTCAGCTCATCGGCTTGCGCATCCGTGGCCTGCTCGTCGTTAGTCTCGTCATCCGCATCTTCTGCCACCTCGTTCTCTTCAACGGGGGCGCCCGTCGACTCCACCGTTGTTTCGTCGGTCTGCTGGGCCGCTTCGGCATCACCCGCCTCCTCATCCTGCTGAGCGATGGCTGTTCCCGAGAGGGCGAACACCAGCAGGCCGGCGCTCACCAAACGGGTAACCGTCCCGAGTTGTTTCGGCCCCGTCGACGTAAGGAAAAGATCGTTCATAGCGACACCTCTCTGCAACGGTTCTGACAGCATTGTCTTGTTCTTGATCGTCAAACGCCTTCCTGCAAAGGACGATGCCCCGACACCGCAGGCGTGCAGGCGTTGCTCATGGGTCAAGTATGGACAGCCATGGCTAAAGTTTCTCGTCGAGGCTTCAACGTAAATCAGGTCAGCCTGTTTCAGAAGAGCTGCATTCGCCTTCTTAGGCCTGAAACGAGCACTACACATTTCTTTACGCAAATATCTTGCTATTCTTCCAGTCATAGACAAATATATTTGCAGGCATGCCGCAACAGCATGTCTGCGCCATACAACAACGACAAGAGGAAAAAAATCATGAAACAGTTGCTTACCTGGTCCGCTCTCGGTCTGTCACTGGCCGTTGCCTCTGCCGCCACAGCCGACAAGCTCATCGTCGCAACCGACACCGCTTTCGTGCCCTTCGAGTTCATGCAGGATGGCGAATACGTCGGCTTCGACATCGACATGTGGGCCGCCATCGCCGAAGAAAATGGATGGGAGTACGAGCTCCGTCCCATGGACTTCTCGGGCATCATCCCCGCGCTGCAGACCAATCAGGTCGACGTTGCCCTGGCCGGCATCACCATCCGCGAGGACCGAGCCGAGGTCATCGATTTTTCCGACGGCTACTACGACAGCGGTTTCACCCTGATGGTCCCGATCGATAGCGAGATCGAAACCACCGATGACCTGGCCGGCAAGAGAATTGCCCTGCGCATGGGCACCTCTGCCGCCGACTATGCCCAGGAGCACTTCAACGAGACCGAGCTACGCCTGCTGCCCAATATCGACAACGCCTATCTGGAACTGCGCTCGGGCCGCGTCGACGCCGCCATGCACGACACACCCAACGTGCTCTATTACATCGCGACCGCCGGCGATGGCGAGGTCAAGGCCGTCGGCGAGCAGATGATGGCTCATGAGTACGGCATCGGCTTTCCCAAGGGCAGCGAGCTGGTCGAAGACGTGAACGCATCGCTCGCCGCCATGCGTGACGATGGCCGCTACGACGAAATCTATGAAAAGTGGTTCGGTTCCCGTCCGGGTGAGTGAAGCCGTTCGTCACACTCCCTCAACGACGCCCCTGACGAGATCCGAGGTACACGATGAATACAGACTGGTCCGTCATCGCCACCTTCATGCCACAGTTGCTGAACGGTGCCAAGATGACCCTTTTCATCACCCTGGTCGGGCTGTCCGGCGGCATGGTGGTCGGCGCAATAGCCGGCCTCATGCGCACCTACGGCAACTGGCTGCTCAACTACACGGCTATGATCTACATTGAGGTGATCCGCGGAACGCCGATCGTGGTTCAGGTGATGTTCCTTTACTTCGCGCTGCCGGTGCTGGCCAGTATTCGCATCGACCCTCTGACGGCGGCGATGATCGCCATCATCATCAATGCCGGTGCCTATATCGCCGAGATCGTCCGTGGTTCGCTGCAATCGATCAGCCGAGGGCTTGCCGAGGCCGGTCTGGCGCTCGGCCTGCCGCGCTGGAAGGTACTGGTGCATATCGTCGGTCCGCTGGCGTTTCGCCGGCTGATTCCCCCGCTGGGCAACCAGTTCATCATCAGTCTCAAGGACACGTCGCTGTTCATCGTGATCGGTGTCAGTGAGCTGACCCGGACCGGCCAGGAGATCATGGCAGCCAATTTCCGTGCCGTGGAGATATGGAGCGCCATCGCGGTGATGTACTTGATCATGACGGGTTCCCTCACCCTGATGCTGCGCTACATCGAGAGAAGGATGAAGATCCTATGAGCATCATCGAATTCAAGAACGTCTCGAAGCATTTCGGTGCGCTCAAGGTACTCGACGAAGTGGACCTCACGATTGACCAGGGCGAAGTGGTCGTATTGATCGGACCCTCCGGGTCGGGAAAATCGACCCTGCTGCGTTGCATCAACGGCCTGGAAATGATCACCGGCGGCGACCTTCTGGTAGACGACATCAGCGTACTGGCTGGCTATGCAAAGCTGCGCGAGATTCGCCAGGAAGCCGGCATGGTGTTCCAGCAGTTCAACCTCTTCCCTCAGCTGACGGCGCTGGACAACGTCGCCTTTGGACCCAAGCATGTCCGCGGACAGTCCACGCAGGCGGCCAGGACCCAGGCCTTGGCGCTGCTCGACAAGGTCGGGCTCAAGGATCGCGCCGACCACTTCCCCAACGAGCTCTCGGGGGGACAACAGCAGCGAGTCGCCATTGCCCGGGCGCTCGCCGTCAAACCCAAGGTGATGCTGTTCGATGAGCCGACATCGGCTCTCGATCCCGAGCTTAAGCAGGAAGTGCTCAACGTCATGCGCGACCTCGCCGAGGAAGGCATGACCATGGTGGTGGTTACCCATGAGATGTCGTTTGCCAGACATGTCGGTTCGCGGCTGATCTTCATGGAAAACGGCAAGATCGCCGTGGATGGCCACCCCCACGAGATTCTGTCCGGCGAGAGTAACCCGCGGCTGAAGGACTTTCTGCGCCATGTCCATTGACGCCTCCTCCATGACCACCGGTACCGCTGAGCTGTCGCTGGTGACTACCGGCGGTGGACCTTTCGACACCGGCCTCGCCCTGGGTCGCCATGGCTATCGCGCGGTACACGACAGCCTGGTGCGCAGTGATATCTGGCATGAGGTCACCGGAGAACGACACAATCCCCGGGTGGCGCGCATGCTCGCCTATAGCCGTCTCCATCACCCGGCCGTGGTGGAGGAGATCCGTGGTCTCGCCCAGGGGTTGGGGCTGCCCTTCGAGGCGGTCTTTGCCTGGAACTGTCGCGGCGATCTTCTAGCCAACAGCCCCGACGGTTGTACCACCGTCATTCTTCCCGGCCCCGAACCCTGTATCGCTCACAATGAGGATGGTCTGCCGTTCTTCGATGGCGAGAGTTTCCTGGCCAGCGTGAAGCCCGACGAGGCGCCCGCCTTCCTGGCCTTCTGCTACCCCGGCTCCATTCCGGGGCATACCTTCGCGCTGACGGCGGCCGGAATCGTACAGACAGTGAACAACCTACGCCTCCAGCGCATCGAGCCCGAGGTGCCGCGTATGGTGCTGGGGCGTGCCATGCTCTCGTTGGGCTCACTGGATAGTATCCATGGCCTCCTCCGGCAGGCGCCAGCCAGCGGCGGCTTTCACTTTACCCTGGCTCAACGGGGCGACCCACGACTGCTTTCGATCGAGGTTGGCGCCGGCCAGGTCTCGCAGCGGCATGTGGAAAACGCCATGATCCATGCCAACCACGCGCTGCATCACGGCTTCAGCCAGACATGCCAGATCATTACGCGCTCCTCCCATGACCGCCAGGTGCGAGGGGATGGCCTGATTGCCGCTGGTGAGCGCGACCCGCTCACCATCCTTTCGGACATTGGCGGCGGTGGCCTGCCGATCTACCGGCGTGAACCGGACGACCCGGATCGCGAAAACACCCTTGCGACTGGTATCTTTCGCCTGCTTAATGACGGCATTCAGTGGGAAGTTCACACCCCGGGGAGACAAATACCACTCCATGGCACCGACAAGTCGCTCTTCGAATAATGGCCAGGCGCCTCGTACTCTCGAGGAACTGCAGGCCCTGTCCATCGCGATTTCTCGCGGCGACGCCGACCTCCATCTGGGCCCCCGCGCCCGTGAGGTGCTGTCGCAGTTGATAGAGCTGCGTGGCGATCAGTCACTACTGTCGATTTCCTCCCTGGCCCGGCGCCTGGACGTCAATCCATCGACCATCTCACGGCTGGCCCGGGCGCTGGGTTACGAGCGCTTCGGTGAGTTGCAGAGCCTGCTGTTGAGTACGGGCTTGACGCCAGCCCGCTCTTTCTATCGCGAGCACGCCACCGCGGCGCTGGCAGCCGACAAGCAGGATCTTCAGGCCCAGGCGAGGCAGCTATGCGGGGAGCATCAGCTCAATATCGAACGCTTCATGGAAGGACTGACCAACGAGGATCTCGGTGCCTTCGCCAATGCGGTGATGGGAGCCCGCCGGGTTCGCCTTCATGGCATGCGCCAGTTCCACGCCTTCGCCAGCTTTCTCGCCTACGGACTGGGCATGATCCGCTCGGATGTGGGTCTGCTCAGCGACGACAGCCTGGGCGTGGCCGAAGGGCTCGCGTCGATGACGGCGGGCGATGTGCTGATCGCCGCGAGCTGCAAGCCCTACACACGCCATGTAATCGACGTATGCCGTGCGGCTCATGAGAACGGGATTCGTACCATTGTTGTCACCGACTATTCGAGTTCCCCCCTCGTCCGCCACTCGGAGATTGTCATCCTGGCGCCCCATGAGTCGAGCTTCATTTCCAATAGCATGGTGACGTTTCTTGGTGCTGCGGAGTGCCTGGTCAATGCATGCGCCACCGTGGGAGGCGATGGGGCAGCCCACGCTCTCTCACGGCGCGACAAGCTCATCGATCAGCTCGACATCGAGATCGGCTGACAATGGCATCCTGGCGCTTAGACCGGCATCATGGCCCCCCGAAACACGTTCATTCACGACCGAGACTACCTAACGCTCCATGAGAATCCTGATTCGCTACTTTTTCCGCGGCGTGCGCCTGGTGCTATCGCCGATCCTGCTGGCTTCTGAAAAACTGAGCAAGCCAACCGCAATGGCACGCTCACCCGAAAAGCAGGCAGAAGTCGATGCCGCCTGCGCCCAGTTGGCCCTCTACCAGTTCCAGAGCTGCCCCTTCTGCATCAAGGTACGCAAGGAGATAGCCCGGCTGGGCCTGAAGATCGAGCTGCGGGATGCCCGCAACGACCCGGCTCATCGCCAGGCACTCGAAACCGGCGGCGGTCGCATCAAGGTGCCTTGCCTGCGCATCACCGCTGAAGACGGCCAGGAGGAGTGGCTCTACGAATCCAATGCCATCAATGCCTGGCTGCATCGCCGCTTCGGCGATGCACAGCATCAGGCGACCTGATCGGATTCGACGCTGGCCAATAGCCGATTGGCCAGCTCCCAGGCCACGCGCTCTGGCAGGTACGGCAGTCTCAGCCGACCATTGGCCAGGTCGAGTTGCAGCGAGGCCACTCCTCGCCGGCGCTGCAGCCAGTTCTGCTGGATGACGACCGATATCAGGTTCTGCAGCGGGAAGATGCTGGTACGCTGTCCCCAGAGCCCCTGCCGGATGCGCATATGTCCCTCTTCCTGCGCCCAGCCCATGGCCATCCAGCGCAGCTGAGCCACCCCCGCTGAAGCCACCATCAGTGCGGCAGCGCCCACTCCCCAGGCCGCAGGGTGGAGACCACCCGGACCAACCGCGCCAAGCACAATCAGCAGTAACAGTGACGATCCCAACAGCAGGCGTAGAAAGATCACGCGACGATAGATGACGTCGACACGAGCCAGCGGCTGGTCCAAGCTCAACCCCGGCCACAGGACGGTGGTGAGCTCCCTGCCCTGCTCTGTCGTCAGGCCTGGCACCAGGAACCGTCGCGACTCTGCCGCTCCACCACCACTCATCGCGCCGAACTGATGACAGACCAGGTAGCCTCGACCCAGCAGGCGCCCAAGCCCGGTCTGCGCCCACTCCACAACCTGAAGTCGCGATAGGGAGAGAGCCTGCTCCTGGCGAGAAAACAGGCCGCTGACCTGCACCTGCCGCTCGCCGTCATCGAGCAGGGCATAGCCATGAAAGCGCCACCAGGCAGCCAGCACGGCAAGCAGCGCCAGCATGGCCATTAACCCCAGCACCCCCAGTCCGATCGCCAGCAGCGTCGACTCGGGCAGCCATGCCTGCAGATCGAGCTGAGGCAGGCGGTCATGAATCCAGCGCTCCAGCGGCCGGATCAGCGGTGAAAGCATCGCTGCAATGACATAGATCGAGCGACTGGTCAGCCCATGGAGTATCAGCGCTCCCGGCGTGATGGCAAAACGCAGGACGGCTTCCCTGCCGCCGGCCTGCCCCCTATCGCTATCCGCAGCCACCGGTTCCTTGATGTCCCACTTCAAGCCCCTCAACCCGTGGCCTAGCGCTTGAGCAACCCCACGGCGAATACCCGGCAGTTGAATGCTCGACGCCTCGCCGGCCAGCGTCTCGACCTCCCAGAGCACGAGACCGAAGGGGCGCATGTAGGCCGGCTGGTGCAGGGCGATATGCTGCACATGGCGAGCCGCCACCTTGAACTCCCGGTGTTCGAAAAGCCCCTTCTGAACAATCAGCACGTCGCCTTCGAGGCGAAAGCGGAAGCGCCGGTAGTAGAGCAGGCTTAGCATTCCGGCCACCAGCAACAGCAACATGCCCCCCAGGGCAAGCTCGCGCAGCCCGACCTGCTCGACCATGGCCAGGCCCGCGCCGGCGCCCAGCAGCAGCGGCATGTGCTGGCGCACCAGCGACGCCCCAGCGCTGATCAGCAGAAGCCCTACGGCCCAGGGGGAAAGCCGCTGCCAGCCGGACACCAGCCTCTCGCTGGGGGAGGGCTGCACTGGGCTCATGGCGTATTGGACTCAGGCGTGGCCGCATCATCCGGGGTTGCCGACAGGCGCATCAAAAGGTGTTGCTTGACCGCTTCAGCACGTTCTGTAGAGAGCCCCTCAAGCAGCAGATCAGCGCCCCTCCCTCCGGCAGTGAAGCATGCCAATCTGACGAGGCCGAAGGCACGCTCCACGGGATTGCTCAGGGTCTCGACGTGCTGCAATCTCACCAACGGTAGTACCTGCGTGCGGCACACCAGCAGGCCGCGGCGGTAAATCAGGTCGTGCTCACGGAGGCCATAGCCCCGCCGGCTCGCCTCTACCCAGCCGAGAGCGATGACCACCATCCCCAGGCCCGCCACACCAGCGGCAATCCACGGTTGCCACTCCGCCAACAGCTCATGCTGAACCGGGAAGAACCAGGCCACCAGCGTGAGGAAGGCCCAGTGGAACAGGCGAAGCAAGGACTGGCAGGGGGCCAGCCGTCGGGACACCGGTGTGAGCAGTGCGTGCTCCACTTTCGGTAAGCCTTCGGGGTCCAGCGATGGGTTATCGAACGTCACAGTGGCTCCTGTTGCGGCATCATCCCGGCTATCAGCCGCGCTCCGGCGGCCCTCATCCGACAACATAACAGAAGCCAGCAGGGAGTATCGGTCCAACAGGGGGCATGTCGCGGTGCCTGGAACTCAACGCCGAGCCATCACCTCCAGCGCCCTGGCCAGGCCCGCGGTGACCCTGGCCATGGTTTCGTAGTCGAGCCGATCCGGGGTATCGCTCGGACCGTGGTAGTGAGGGTTACGAAAGTTGGCGGTATCGGTCAGCATCATCGCAGGGTAGCCCATTTCCCAGAATGCCCAGTGGTCGGAGCGGCGAATGTCGCCGATCAGCTCGGGAGCCGACAACCCTTCCGAGGGCACCTGGGCACTTTCCCGGAACGCGCCAATGGCCTCGCGCACCAGAGAGCGGGAGGAGAGGTTGCCAATAAAGGCCACGAAATCCCCCCGGTCCGGGTAGAAGTACCCGAGTAGCGGCGGATGGTACTGGCTGCCGGGAGCATCGGTGTAATACCCCAGCATCTCCAGCGCAATCATGCCGGTAATGTTCATGCCCTCCTCTCGCGCTTGGCGGGCATAGCGCAGGCTACCCATGGCATCGGTACCGAAAAAGGGCATCTCTTCGTTGGCAAAGGCAACCAGATGCAAGGTTCGATCAAGCGGCACCCCCTGGAGCAGACGTGCAAGCTCAATCAGCACCGCCACACCGGAGGCATTATCGTCGGCGCCCGGACTGCCCCGCACCGTGTCATAGTGGGCACCGACAACCAACACCTCGGATGCCAGGCGCCCCCCCGGAATTCGCACCTCAACGTTATGGAACGTCTGGTTGCCGGTCGGTACAGCATGGCGAAGCGGCTCATGGCCGGCCGCCTGAAATGCGTGCTCGATGTAGTCGGCCGCGGCGTGCAATGCGTCTGGTCGCCAGTAGTGGCGCTCGCCTATCTCGCCGGCCAGCTGCAGGACATGGCCATGCAGCCGGCCGTACAGCGCTTGTGCCTCCTCATCCAACGCTTGCGGCTCGCCCTGGAACGACGACCCGGGCATATGCAGTATCATCCTGTAGCTTACTCCCAGTGCGAGAAGGAGAAGGAGAAAGAACAGGAGCAGCCCGAGTAGCGTGCTCATGCGTAAAAGTGGGTTACGCTTCATGGCCGACCTCCTGTCCGCCTGGCTATACCGCTAAAACAGCCACGGCCGATTCCCATCGACGCGAGGCAGAGTCTCCCTCATGGTATACGCTATCGGCGATTTTCACTGGCAAGGGCAAGGAAACGTACATGGAAGACACGATGGCCTCGGCATCGCCGAGTATCCTCATTACCGGCTGCTCCAGCGGTATCGGCCATGCCGCGGCCAAAACCCTGTCGCAGAGGGGCTGGCGGGTCTTCGCCACGGCCCGTCGGGAGCATGACGTTGAGCGACTGCGTCAGGAAGGCTTCAACGCGCTGCTGCTGGACCTGGCATCCAGTGCATCGATTTCGGCCGCGGTCGACGAGACGCTGGGACAGACTGGCGGCCGCCTCGATGCACTGTTCAACAATGGTGCCTACGGCCAGCCGGGTGCGGTGGAAGACCTCTCGCGCGCCGTGCTGCGCGACCAGTTGGAAACCAACCTGCTAGGCACCCACGAACTGACGACGCGAATCATCCCGGTGATGCGGGAGCAAGGTGCCGGCCGCATCGTGCAGAACAGCTCTGTTCTAGGCTTTTCCGCCCTGCCCTACCGTGGCGCCTATGTCTGCTCCAAGTTCGCCCTGGAAGGGCTGACCGACACCCTGCGCCAGGAACTCTACGGCACCGGCATCCACGTCAGCCTGCTGCAGCCTGGCCCCATCGCCAGCCGATTTCGCGAGAACGCCTACCGCGCCTTTCGCGACAACATCAATGCCGCGACCAGCCATCACGCCGTCACCTATTGCGCCCTGGAGGCCCGCCTGGCGGGGGAAGGACCATCGGCCCCCTTCACGCTCGAGGCCGATGCGGTGATTCGCAAGCTGATACATGCCCTGGAAAGCCGGCGGCCCAAGGCCCGTTACCACATCACGGTGCCGACCCACTTGTTTGCAGCTCTGAAGCGTATCCTCTCCACACGGGGCATGGACCGGATCCTGCTGCGAGCGACTCGGGGGGAAAGGGAAGTATGAGCGTCTAGCCCGAGCCGGCCACTTGCCCTCAGGCTCCGGCCTGACCGCTTGACCGGCTGGCTCGCAGCAGCAGGTTGCGGGGAGTCAGCTCACGATCGCAGAAGATGCCGAGCTCGGCATCGAATCCCGACTCGGTCAGCAGCGTCATGCGGTCCAGTGCCAACCACACCTCCAGCGGGCGCCGAAACAGATGGCGGACCAGCTCCAGCCGCTTCACCCGACATTGGCGTCGCCACCCGGCTGCCTCGAAGCTCGCCCAGTCAACGTCCGTGGCGTGGGACAGGCCCTTCTGTTGTGCCGCCCAGCGGCAGAAATCGGCAAAATTATCGGGCATGCGCCCATAGGCCAGGCTGGGAACGGGCAAATAAGCGTCGATACCACGTACTTGACGCTGCCATTCATCGAAGCCCAGACGCCAGGCATTGGCCCGTTCCCGGCTCCGCTGAACCCCGCCGGGGGCTGTTACGGTCTCCTGGACCGACATCGCCAGGTCTTCCCGGGAGAGCAACAGGTCATGCGCCTCGATCAGGGCTTTGGCGCGGCGGGACAGCGGCCGGTAGACCTCGTCACGGGTGCGCTGGTAGCAGCATGGCGCCAGCGTGACCGAACTACCCGTTTCTGCGGCGAGTTGGAGCAATCTCACATGCAGGTCGCCACAGGCATGCAGTGCCGCGATGTGGGTCTGCGACGACAGCGCCTGCTCCAGTTGAGAGGCCATCACGTCCTGCTGGCGCATGTCCACCGCCACACCCTGTCGCTGTGCAAGCTGGCGGCCCTCGTCACACAGGGCGCCCTGCCACTCCAGGGCGGTGACACCGACAGCATGTCGACGTGCCAGTGTACGAGCAAGGTGCCCCTTGCCGGCACACCACTCCACCAGCGATTCACCGGGCTTTATGCGCAGTTGCTCGACGAAGGCCTCGATCTGCGACCACTTGCGTCCTCCTACATGCTGCCCCCATTCACGGGGAAGCGAGGCAACCGGAGGGGATAAAATCGGCAGGTCAACGAGCGCCTCCAGCTCTGCCACCGGCAGCCACTCCGCAAGCGGCGAGGCATGAAAGGGATTGGCCTGCAGTCGCACCACGTCTTGCTCACTCAAGCCAAGCAGGGTCTCGCCAAGAGCTGCAAAATCGTCGTGCCAGGGCAGGCAACGGTACTGGAAGGGCAGCGGGCGCCACAGCGGCTGCCAGCGGGACAGCAGCTCGGTGAGGCGGGCAAGGAGATGATTAGCCTGAGGGTCGACTCCTTCTTGGCCTGGCACTACCAAAGACTGCCTAGTACTCAATGCGGGAAGCAGTGATATCGAACGTCACGGCGATGTCGACCCCCTCTTCCAGGTTCGGTGGCTCACCCAGGGCCTCCTGCAAGGCCAAGGTGCCCTGCACGCTGCCAGCCACCCGTGCGACGGCTCCCTCCACGGCAAAGGTAGCCAGGGTGAACTGCACATCGCCCCCCTCCGAGGTGTAAACGGGGGGCATGGCCGAGGTGCCGATCAGGTTGAGCACATCATAATTGAGCACCTCCCCGTCCTTTAGCGCCATGCTGATGGAGAGTGAATCCCGGCTTCTCCTCCCGTCGGGGTCGGCGAAGCCAACGATATCGATCAGGTAGTCACCGTCGCCGATATCGGTAAAGGTAGCGCTGGCGTCGTCGTACTGGCTCAGGATAAACCACTCGCGCTCGGTTCCATCGAGCTCACCTTCCAGGCGCTCCGCCATAGCCGATACCGACCAGAACCCGCCGGCCAGTATGGTACTCAGGACCATCGCCCCCCATTGCTTCATGCTTCCCCCTTGCTAGTGCCCAGCCACGCCACCTTTGACCAGCGGACCACGAGCGTAGACGTCTGCGTCTGAATCTCTTCTCAGGGTAACCGGAAAAGCCCCCATGATGCGCTTCTTGTCGAAACAACAATCAAGTCAGTAGATAAGGCTGCAACCATTGGCGGAGCTGTGCCCCCTGCACCAAACCGGGCTGCCGTGCCACTTCCCGGCCGCCACGGAAGACGATCAGGGTGGGGATACTACGTATACCGAAACGACCGACCAGAACCTGATGGGCTTCGGTATCAAGCTTGGCAAACCGCATCCGTGGCTCGAGTTCCCTGGCTGCCTCGGCGAATATCGGTGCCATCGTCTTGCAGGGACCGCACCAACTGGCCCAGAAGTCCACCACGACCGGCATCTCGCTGCGCTCGACAACCGCGCGGAAATTCGCCTCGGTCAGCTCGACTGGCTCTCCGGTAAAGAACCGATTCTTGCAGCTGCCGCATTTCGGCCCATCGGCCAGGCGCGCCTGGCTGACGCGGTTGATAGCGCCACAGCTGGGACAGCCAAGAATGAGTGAAGCGGACATGAAGGGGCTCCTTGATCGCGACATTGACTACAAGATGACGCCACAGCCAACGTCCATCAAGGGTTTACGCCAGGCAGTCGCGCCATTATCTGCGGCGGAATGATAAGGTGACCTGCCAGCCGCCTTGGCGCCATCCACCGGAGGATCGCGAGAAATGAGTAAAGCCTATGTCGTGGGAAACGTCACTATCAAGGATGCCAATAGGTGGGCGCAATACGTCGCCGACGTGCCTGCCACCATCACCCCCTGGGGTGGCGAGCTCATGCTGCGTGGCAAACGGGCTGCCGTGCTGGCGGGCGAGGCGCAGCACAGCAACCTGGTAGTCATCTCCTTTCCCGACCTGGAATCGATACACGGCTGGTACGCCTCCCCCGCCTATCAGGCGCTGATTCCACTGCGCGACGCCGCCGCTACGGTCGACCTGGCGGCATACGAGGACTGAGTGGTATCGTCTGCGCTCCACTGATTCCACAGAGACGTGACATGTCGCAGAAGATCTACTGCACTGCCAGATTCCTCCCCAAGCCCGGCAAGGAGATGGCTGTGTTCAAGGCGCTTCAGGCACTCGAGCCCAATAGCCATCGAGAGGATGCCTGTCTGCTCTATACCGTCACCCGCCAGATCGACAGTCCATTTGCCCAGGGTGACAGTTTCCCCATCGTCTTCCATGAGATATGGGCCAACCGTGAAGCCTTTGAGGCGCACTGCCAGCGCCGTGAGATCCAGCAGTTCTTCCACGATCAGGTCGAGTCACCCGACGGAGATATCGAGGCGGCCAATGTCTGCGTCTATACCGATGAACCGGTCGATTTCGATGCCCCGATTGCTACTCGATGACTGCGCACTACCGCGAAACGGGCAGGAGCTGCGGCTCCCCGCTGTAACTAGGTCAGCCTTCAAGGAGGCCCCATGGGGCGCCTGTTCTCTCTTATCGTGATGATGGGTCTCGCCTATGGCGGACTCTACCTGTATTACGGCGTGGCAATGAAGCAGGCCATCGAGCAGCAGGTCGCCGACCGCGGCCTATCCACCCTGGAGGTGGAGCGTATCGATTATGGCCCTCTGGCACCGCTCACCTCGGAGACCAGGATCTCGGCCACGGTCACCTATCGTGGCGCAGAAGCCACCCTGGACATCCGGGTCCTCGGCCACCCTATCTTTTCGGATGAGATCCGGGTCGAGCTGGACGGGCTGCAGGCACTGCGGTTAAGGATCGGAAGCGGGGAGTGAAGGCACTGGCGAAACCATCCCAGCGGTAGCGCCGGCTGACGTGTGGCCATGATAGAATTGCTCTCCCTTTCAACGGCAAGATGCCAACTTTGGAGATAACGACATGGCCAGGGCAACCGCGCGTCATATTCTGGTAAGCAGCGAAGAGAAGTGTGAGGCCCTCAAGGCGGAGATCGAGGGTGGGCGTGATTTCGCCGAAGTGGCAAAAGAAAACTCATCCTGCCCTTCCGGCGCCCAGGGCGGTGACCTCGGCAGCTTCGGGCCGGGCCAGATGGTTCGCGAGTTCGACGAGGTCGTCTTTTCCGGCGAGCTGAACAAGGTTCACGGCCCGGTCAAGACCCAGTTCGGCTACCATCTGCTGGAAATCACCAGCCGTAGCTGACCCGCAACGGGACAGAAAGAAGCCGCACGTGCCCGTCACGGCGGCTTTTCTCGTTCCATGCCCTGTGCCCGGCGCTATCTCGCGTTACGATGGCCTTCATTGACTCGTTCTCTAACGGAAGCAGGGACATGACCCTATCATTCAGCCAGGAGCCCAAGGCCAGAGCGGATACCGCTGCAAGCCTGGGACAGAGGACAGCTACCGGCTCACCGATGATCCAGGTAGCCCAGCTGGACAAGATCTTCGAGGGTGGCTTTCACGCCTTGAAGAATGTCAGCCTGGAAATCCAGCGCGGCGAGATCTTCGCCCTGCTCGGCCCCAACGGGGCGGGAAAGACCACATTGATCAGTGTGATCTGTGGACTTGTGCGGGCCAGCAGTGGCAGTGTCAGGGTGGATGGCCACGACAACGTGAGTGACTATCGCCAGGCGCGGGCAATGATCGGCCTGGTGCCGCAGGAGCTGACCAACGAGGCCTTCACCACGGTATGGGATACGGTGAGCTTCAGCCGCGGGCTGTTTGGCAAGCCCAAGAACCCTGCACACATCGAGAATGTCCTGCGCGCCCTGACCCTGTGGGAGAAGCGCGACAACCGCCTGCTTCAGCTCTCCGGCGGCATGAAGCGCCGGGTATTGATCGCCAAGGCCCTTGCCCATGAGCCCAAGGTCCTGTTTCTCGATGAGCCTACCGCCGGTGTCGACGTGGAGCTGCGCCGCGAGATGTGGGAGGTGGTACGCCAATTGCGCGACCAGGGGGTGACCATCATCCTCACCACCCACTATATCGAGGAAGCGGAAGAGATGGCCGACCGTATCGGCGTGATACTGGGTGGCGAGCTGGTGCTGGTGGAAGAGAAAGCGGCGTTGATGCGCCAGCTGGGGCGCAAGGAGCTGACACTGCATCTGGATCAGGCCCTCGATGACGTACCGGCGGCGCTGGCCGGTCACGACCTGGCGCTGATGGAGGACGGCCATGCACTGGTCTACACCTACGACGTGACACGACAGGAGGAAGGTACCGGAATCGCCGGCCTGCTTGCCGACCTGGAAGCCACCGGCATCCGGGTCAAGGACCTGCATACCCGGCAAAGTTCGCTGGAGGAGATTTTCGTCAGCCTGGTCAGGGAGAGAGCATGAACCTGCAGTCCGTCAAGACCATCTATCTGGCCGAGATGGCACGAAGCCTGCGCACCGTTCTGCAGAGCATCGTCTCGCCGGTTGTGTCCACTTCGCTCTACTTCGTGGTTTTTGGCGCCGCCATCGGCTCACGCATCAGCGAAGTGGATGGCGTGAGTTACGGCGCCTTCATCGTGCCCGGGCTGATCATGCTGATGCTGCTGACTCAGAGCGTCTCCACCGCCTCGTTCGGTATCTTCTTTCCACGCTTTTCGGGCTCGATCTACGAAATCCTCTCGGCCCCCATCTCCTACCTGGAGATCGTTCTGGGTTTCGTCGGTGCGGCAGCCACCAAGTCGCTGATACTGGGCCTGATCGTGCTTGGCACGGCACGCCTGTTCGTACCCTTTACCATCCAGTACCCGCTGGTCATGCTGCTCTTCCTGGTGCTCACCGCTATAACTTTCAGCCTGCTCGGCTTCATCATCGGCATCTGGGCCGACGGCTTCGAGAAGCTGCAGCTCGTGCCGCTGCTGGTGGTCACTCCGCTGACCTTCCTCGGCGGCACCTTCTACTCCATCGACATGCTGCCCCCCTTCTGGCAGACGGTGACGCTACTCAACCCGGTGGTCTACCTGGTCAGCGGCTTTCGCTGGAGCTTCTACGGCAGCGGCGATGTCAGCATCTGGGCCAGCATGTTCATGATCGTGGCCTTCCTTGGCGTCTCGCTGGCAGTGGTGAACTGGATATTCAAGACCGGCTATCGGTTGAAGCCTTGAAGGCACGCTGACAAGACGCGATCGCAGCCCAGTCGCTTGAGCCCGGGGGTTAGTTCACACTCAGTGGATAACAGCATACCCGGTTGCGTCCCTGGGCCTTGGCAGCGTAAAGGCTCTCATCGGCTGCCTGTATGAGACTCTCGGACGCCTGGACCGAGTCGGGAACAAGGGTTGCCACCCCGACGCTGGTCGTCACCTGCACGGAGTGGCCACCTAACTCGAGTACCAGGCCGGCCACGCTGGCACGCACACGCTCGGCGACAACGCGTGCGCCTTCCATTCCCGTACCGGCGAGCACCATGATGAACTCTTCCCCACCGAATCGCGCGACGATGTCGCCTGGCCGGGAGATTAGCCCTGAAATGGCTTTCGCCACTTCCTTCAGGCACTCATCACCGGCCAGGTGTCCGTGGGTATCATTGAAGTACTTGAAGTGGTCGATATCCATCAGCAGGACGCTGATCGGCTCGCGGTGGCGGAACGCTCGCTGGTACTCTTTGTGAAATTTTTCGACGAAGAAATGCCGATTATGCAAACCGGTGAGCTGATCAGTATTCGAGGTGTTTTCCAGTTGCCGATTCATCACTTCCAGCTTCTGCAGCGCGGTTTCCAGCTCTCGTGTGCGCTCATTCACGCGCCGCTCCAACTCCCGGTTGGCCGTTTCCTTGGCAGCCAGCAGGGCCTTCTGCGCCTCCTGCACTCGCCGGGAGGAAGCCAGGACCTCCTGTTGTGCCTGGAAGCGGGCCGCCCGTTCCTGATTGATGCGGTCCCCCAGGGCAAAGGAGAGCAACAGCACCTCCAACACTGCACCTATCCGGGCGCCATTGGCAAAAAGCGCATTACCCGGCAGTACCCCCCAACGATTCAGTGCCAGGGCGCTGGTCCCCACCACCACGGCAAACCAGGCTAGCGCAAAGTAGCGCGCATGTGAGTGCCCCCTGGCCCACATCCAGAATCCCACGGTCAGCATGGTGACCATGATCAGCATCCCCTGCAGGGAGTTGAGTCGGATACTGAGCGAATAATCGATCACGAAACTGAGCCCCGACAACAGCAGGGAGATGACCAGCAGAGCCATGAAGAAACGGTACATGGCCGGCCATAGCTGGCGCAGCCTCAGGAAGGTGCTGGAAAACAGCAACACCATGACGCCGGTAACGGCCACCGTGAAGGTGACTGACACTTCGTTCCAGGCAACCGCGCTGGGCCAGAGGTACTGATAGGTGTCACCGTAGAGTGAACCGATGAAAAGCGTGAAAGCGGCGACGAAGCCAATGTAATAGAGGTAGCTGCGGTCCCGGACAACGAAATAGAGAAACAGGTTGTAGAAGAACATGGCCAGCATGATGCCGTAATAGAGGCCGGAGATGATGGCCTCCTGCCGGGCATGCTCTGCGAAGGCCTGGGCCTGCCACAGGACCGGCTCGAAGTGCATGCTTCCGCTGGTACGAACCCGGACATAGAAGCGTGTGGTCTCCTCTTCACTCAACGACACCGGGACGACGAACTGGTGATGCTCGACAGGACGCGCATGGAAGGGGTGGTCGTTGCCCAACGCAAAGCGTGCCTGGAGTCGATCCCCATGCAGAACGTAGATATCCAGCTCGTTCAAGAGTGGTTCGGAAATATGCAGGAAACGGTGGCTCATGGTGCTGTCCACCGGTCCGACGCTGAAACGGTACCAATAGGGTTGGGTGGTGAACCCGAATGCCAGGCCCGCATCCTCGGAGGCTTTCCAGTCCAGGCGATCCTCGTTTTCAAGCAGCTCATTCAGCGACGTGTAAGCAGCGCCGTCATCGATAGCCCACTCCGTGGCCGTGCCCAGGGATATCCTTTCCGGCTGCGCCGCCACAGCAACGGCCGGTAGCAGCATCAGCAACAGGCATACCAGGATTGCTACCTTCCAAGGTGGTAACACCCGTCTATTTGCCAAACGTCTCAACAAAGGCGAAACAATCCTCTATTGCGTGTTATCGAACCCATTGCGGCACTGCGCCAGGTAGCAAGGAAGCGCCTTGCCAAAGCCATTGAAAGCAGTATGTCACATATTTTATTTAGCGAGCGTACAATCGAAAGGATGAGACAGGGTAATGCGAGGTACGTAATGGACAACCACAGGCATGTTATCCGACAGTCGGTAAATCATGCAGCGCATGACAACCACAGCCATTACGCAGGGATTACCGACTAGCGGAGTTTCAACGTAGTGGCATATTCTTGTCATCGCACGCGCTCAGGAGCGACTGGTAAAACGGGTGACTCGCGTCCATGCTTGATATGCAATGAAGCGGCGCATCCAGGGAACCGGCTCCGCGGACAATAGACAAGTATGATAAACGGAAGGGCTAGCAGTTCCCTTCCAAGGAAGGAGTCGATGGCTGCTGGCAACAACAAGGCCAGAGAGGCGCCTCTTCTAGACTGGCGCAGCGAGTTTCAGGATTCAGCGCTGGAAGCGTTACACCGTCGCACCATGCTGGCCCAGGATGCCCAGCAGCTTTGCTACGCCCTGTGGGCAATTTCCGGCATTTTCTTCGCCTTCACCCTGGCCGACTTCGCCCTGCTCGGCGCTGGCAGTGAATTTCTCGCATTGCTTGCCATCCGTACGTTCGTCGCCCTTTGCTGCATGGCACTGGCACTGGCCGTCAAGCTGCAGCCCGCGCTGGCGCATCGCCGCATGCCCGTAAACCTTGCCTATTTCGTCGGTATCACTGGGCTGCTTTTCACCATACCGCTTCACCCCGGCACAGACGGACTGCATATTGCCACCATGGTCGTGGCCACCACAACGCTATACCTGCTGGTACCCAACCGGCTGCACTGGATTCTTGTCTGGAACGCCTATCTTGCCATCGGCTTTGCCGTCGTGCTCGGTTTCAGCTCCGACCTCTCGCCTGGCATGTTGGCCAGCGGCCTGCTACTGCTGGGCTTCGCCAATCTGCTGGGCTGGGTGACACTCACTCGGCTCAACCGTCTTCAGCGCAGGCAGTTCGCCTTGCTGCTCGAGGAGCAAGACAACAATCGCAAGCTGCAATCCGAAATCGATGAACGACGTCTACTCGAGCAGCAGCTTCGCTTCTTGGCCAGCACCGATCACCTGACCGGCATCGCCAACCGCCGCCATTTCTTCGAGCTGGCCGCGCGGGAACTGAACCGTACCAAGCGTGAGGACACGCCGCTCGCCATCTGCATGGTCGATATCGACCTGTTCAAGGAGCTCAACGATCATCATGGCCATGCCGTAGGCGACCTTGTCCTGGCAACGGTTGCTACCTGTTGCGCATCGGTACTGCGTGACACGGATATCATCGGCCGATACGGCGGCGAGGAGTTCATCATCGCCCTGCCCGGGTCCGACGTTGCTACCGCCACCGTCATCGCAGAGCGGCTACGCGCGAAGGTGGCAACGCTGTCCCTGCCAATGCTCGGCGAAACACCCATGCTGTCCGTCACGGTGGGAGTCAGTCTCGTGGCGGAGGAAGAAATGACGCTCGAACCGGCCATGCTGCGGGCCGACGAAGCGCTCTATGAAGGTAAGGCGCAGGGGCGAAACCGTGTCGTGGTGGCCGACGCACCCTCATCTCACGCCGCCATTGAAGCCTGAGTGCGGGTAGTCAATCAGCCGCCGGGTTGAACTCATTCCCGTAGCGGGTATCATCCCCTTCCCGCCCCTCTTCCCGGACAGTCCATGCCGATACTGCACAGCATTATTCATCGCATCGCCAAGGCATCCAGCGAGCAACCGGCCACCCTGTATCCGGCACCTGCCGAAGCCGAGGCCTCGGATTCCCTCGAAGAGCTTTTGGTCCGCTTCAGCGATGCCTACCACGCCAAGCCCAAGGCCTGGGGTCACTTCATTAGCGCAGAGGACATCGAAAATGCTCAGGCGCTGCGATTTCCGCGGGCGCTGACGGATTACCTGGAGAACCAAAGCGACTTCGCCGCCTTCACCCGTGACGTGGCACAGCACATCGCCGAACTGCTCGATGCGCACCTTTCGGTCTCGGGGCACCTGCTGTTCGTCGAGTACCTGCATGGCGACACCCACTACCTGAGCCTGGCACTGCTCCACCATCGCGAGGGCTACGCCATCGACGCCGACCATGGCGTAACGACGTCAGCCCAGCTCAACCTGGCCCAGATGAGTCTGGCAGCGAGAATCAACCTCAGCCAGTGGCGCAGCGACGCCTCTTCCCGGCAATACCTCTCCTGGACCCGTGACCGTGGGGGAAAGAAGCTGTCCGAGGGATTTGCCGAACTGCTCGGCGCCACCGAGGGCGTGGACGCCACCGGCGAGACCCGCACCCTGCTGAAGGCGTTCAGCGACTATGTAGAGCAGGAGGACTTTGCCGAAGACAAGAGCCGGGAAAAGACGGATGTACTGCTGGAATATGCCAACGAGCAGGTCCGCAGCGGTGAGCCCATGACCCTGGAAACGCTCTCGGAACTGCTCGACGAGCAGCAGCCGAAGGCCTTCTTCGATCATATTCGCCACGCCGACTACGGACTCTCCCCCGAGATTCCACCGGACAAGCGAACCCTCAGCCAGTTTCGACGCTTCACCGGGCGCTCAAACGGCGTCTCGATCAGCTTCGACTCGCACCTGCTAGGCTCCAGCATCGAATACGACGAAACGCAGGATCGCCTGATCATCAAGAAAGTCCCCAATGGGCTGCGGGAGCAGCTCAAGGAGCGGCAGGGATGAGCTGGTTGGCCGCATCCGCCGCCATCAGCCACTCCCTGAAGACCTGCTGACCGCGCCGTTCGAGGTCGGGGCCTAGCAACAAGGCCTGCTGGCGAAGCGCAACGGGATCGACACCAGCCTCCGCCAGTTCGACGGCATGGCCGATCAGCCACTGCTCGATTCGCCCCGGGTCCGCCTCCAGGTGAAACTGCAGCCCCAGCACGGTGTCGCCCACAGCGAAAGCCTGGTGCGGGCAATCGTGACTATAGGCCAGGCGCACGGCACCGGGCGGGGTCTCGAACATGTCACCATGCCAGTGCAATACGCTATCCGGATTGCCGATATGGCGCAGCGGGCCTTCCTGTCCCTCGCGGGTCAAACTGACATCGGCAAAGCCGATCACCTTCTCCGGCATGGGAAACACCCTTCCCCCCAGTGCACGGGCGATCAGTTGGGCCCCAAGGCAGATTCCAAGCAGCGGCCGACCAGAGTCGAGGCGGTGTCGAATGGCGTCGAGTTCCGCGCCAAGGAAAGGGTATAGCGCCTCATCGTTGGCACCAATTGGCGCCCCGAGTATCACCATCAGCTCGGGACTCTCCACGTCCAGTGCCTCCAGGGCGTCGGCTCCCAGCACTCCTGGATCCAGGTAGCGAACACGATATCCCAACTCCTCCAGCACCGGTTCGAAGACCCCCAGGTCCTCGAATGCCAGATGGCGAATGGCAACCACACTCTTCATCCCGCTCGTCATCGTATGAAACTCCCTTTTCAGGTAACCCTTCCAGCTTAAACCGCTTCGAACCGATGCGAAAAGTACTGCAGCCGGTCACATGCCTGCCACTCCCATGCACTCCCAGGACGGTACTGGTATCGTGGCGGCATGCCTGCCACCAGCGACGACCCTGTCATGACCTCACGCCCCGACCCTCGTATCCTGCTACGCCTGCTCAAGCTGCTGGCGCCCTATCGTGGCCGTTTGTTCATTGCCGCCCTGGCACTGCTGGCGGCTTCGGCCAGTGTGCTGGTGCTGGGCCAGGGCCTACGCCTGGTGATCGACCAGGGCTTCCTGGCCCGCGACGGCACCCAGCTCAACCAGACGCTGGCAGCCATGCTCGCCGTCGTCAGCGTACTGGCAGCGGCCTCCGCGCTGCGCTACTACCAGGTTAGCTGGATCGGCGAACGCCTGGCCGGCGACCTGCGCCGGCAGGTCTTCGACCATCTTCTCGCCCTCGAACCGGCCTACTTCGAGAGTGCCAGCCACCGCGACCATGGCGCCGCCGAGATCGCCTCACGGCTGACCGCGGATACCAGCGTGCTGCAGACCCTGTTCGGCTCCTCGATCTCCATGGCGTTGCGCAACCTGGTGATGCTGCTGGGTGCCGTAGCGCTGATGCTGTTAACACAACCCTGGCTCTCGGCGCTGGTGCTGATCGGCATACCCGCCACCGTACTGCCGATTCTCTGGTTCGGTCGGCGCGTCCGTCGTCTCTCACGCCACAGCCAGGATCGCGTGGCCGAGCTCGGCCGCTACGCCAGCGAGGCACTCGATGGCATCCGCACGGTGCAAGCCTTCACCCATGAAGCGATCGACCGACGCGACTACGGCGAGCGCGTCGAGCAGGCCTTCGCCACCGCTGTGATTCGCACGCGACAGCGGGCCTGGCTTACCGGTGCGGCCATGATGGCGATATTCGCGGCCGTGGGGCTGATGCTGTGGCAGGGCGGGCAGGCGGTGCTGGCCGGAGAGATGAGCGCAGGGGAGCTTTCCGCCTTCGTCTTCTATGCGGTGCTTGCGGCAGGCGCAGTGGCGACCCTGGCGGAAGTGGCCGGCGACGTGCAGCGCGCCGCCGGCGCCGCCGAGCGGCTGCTCGAACTGCTCGACACCGAGCCTGGCATACGCCCACCACCTCATCCGATATCGCTGCCCACCCCGCTGCGCGGCGAGATTCGACTGGAGAGCGTGAGCTTTGCCTATCCCGGACGCGAGATACCGGCGCTCCACTCCCTCGACCTGTGTATTAGTCCCGGCGAGCGCATCGCCCTGGTAGGACCTTCCGGCGCCGGGAAGAGTACGTTGTTCGGGCTGCTGTTGCGCTTCCACGACCCCGACCACGGCCGCCTGACGCTGGATGGCATCGACCTTCGCGAACTCGACCCGAGAGCGCTGCGCGCTGCCATGGGCCTGGTGGCTCAGGAACCGGTGCTGTTCACCGGCACGGTGGCTGACAACCTGCGCTACGGCAAGGCCGACGCCTCCCTAGAAGAGCTGCGCGATGCTACCCGTGACGCCAACGCGCTGGGCTTCGTCGAAGCCCTGCCCCGAGGTTTCGACACCGACCTAGGGCCCGGCGGCGTGCAGCTCTCAGGCGGCCAGCGCCAGCGCCTGGCGATTGCCCGGGCGCTGCTCAAGGATCCGCGGGTACTGCTGCTGGATGAGGCCACCAGCGCCCTGGACGCCGAGAGCGAGCGGCTGGTGCAGCAGGCACTGGACCGGCTGATGGCCGGGCGCACCAGTTTGGTGATCGCCCACCGATTGGCCACCGTAACCGCCGCAGACCGCCTGCTGGTGTTCGACGAGGGGCAGCTCGTCGCCGCCGGCCGCCACGCCGAACTGCTCGAGCAGAGTCCGCTCTACCGTCACCTGGCGGAACTGCAGTTCGAGCGGCACAGAATGGAAGCCTGAACGTGCTCCACCATCGATACTTTCAGATGGTGTTGCGCAGGCCGAGTTCATAAGGATGAGGATTCAGATACGTCTGCTGACGAATATAGTCCGAGCCGTGGCGCTTCACGTAGTGGTTGAGCAACCGCACCGGGACGGCAAGGGGTACATGGCCAAGGCGGTACTCCTCCACCGCCTGCAGCAGATCCTGTTTGGCCGCTCTGTCGAGCTCCTGCTTCAGGTAACCCATCACGTGCATCAGCGCGTTGGCATGTGTCTTGCGCGTAGCCAGGCGTGACAGCGCTGCCATGAACCGTCGCAGGTAAGAGTGCTTGACCTGTTCCAGCGGCATGGCATGGGCTTCGCTGCCAAGGTAGCGGCCAAGGACACGATAAGACTCGACGTGATGCGCCATGAGGAGGTACTTCTGGCGGCTGTGGAACTGGATAAGGGCATGAAAATCCGTGACGCCCTCGACGTGCCGTTTCCAGTCGTCGAAGGCGAATACCCGGGAGATGAAGTTCTCGCGCAGCACGGCGTCATTCAAGCGTGCTTCTTCCTCCAGCGGAAGCTCCGGAAAATGCTCACGCAGCACGTGGACGAAGCAGCCCGAATCGGAATGGCTTGGCGTCCCGTTCTCGTCATAGACCTTGACCCGCTCGAGCCCACAGCTTGGCGAGCCCTTCATCAGGATGAAGCCGCGCAAATGACGGTGGCGTACCACGAACGCCTGTCCCACCTCTTTCAAGCGCTCGGTAACATCGAGTTCGGGATCTACCGTTCCCTTGACCCGCGGTGGCTCGCCGGGCGTACCGACCAGGCGAATGGGCTCACGCGGCACGCCGAGACCGGCTTCCAGTTCAGGGCAGAAGGGTTCAAAGGCGAAGCAGTCCTGAAGCACCTCCAGGCAGTATCGGGAGCGCTTGTGACCACCGTTGTAGCGCACCGGCTCCCCCATCAGGCAGGCGCTGATGCCCAACGGTATCGCACTCTTCGGCGAGGACGTCTCGGCCAAGGTCAAGCTCCCTTACCAGCCACATGGTTTCATGGTCGCTCCACTATGACTCTCGGGCAAGCGACTCCCGCCTAGAACGTCTCCCATTCGCTTTCGGCCGGCTGGAGCTTTTGCCGCCGGGGAGGCTCGGCTGACAAAGCGGTGGGGGCCGGCAAGCCGGCTTGTACCGGGGGTAACGAGGATGACGACGACTTCTCACCGCCAAGCACGAACGCATTGATCAGTTGGGTCAGCTTTTCTGCCCGGCTGCGCATTGCTGCCGCGGTATCGGTATTGTGGCCCACCATGGCGGCATTCTGCTGTGTCATGGTATCCATCTGACTGACGGCGGCATTGACTTCATGGATACCAAGGCTCTGCTCACGCGACCCGGCGCTGATCTCGGCGATGACATCATTGACCCTGCTGATGCTGGAATAGATCTCCTGCATGGTCATGCCAGCCTGATGAACAATATCGGTACCATGGCGGGTACGCGTCATCGATTCCTCGATCAGTGTCTTGATCTCGCGAGCCGCATCGGCCGAGCGTTGCGCCAGCGAGCGGACCTCCTGGGCCACCACCGCAAAGCCACGACCATGCTCACCGGCCCTGGCCGCCTCTACTGAGGCGTTCAGCGCCAAGATATTGGTCTGGAATGCAATGCCGTCGATAAGCGAGACAATCTCGCCGATCTGTGACGATGAGGCATTGATCTGTTCCATCGTCTCCTCGACCCGCTGCATCGATTCCTTGCCCTGCCGAGCAACCTCGGCGCTGCTTCTGACAAGCTGGTCCGCCTGCTCAGTATGCTCGGCGTTGTTCTGTACGGTGGAAGTAATCTCTTCCATAGCTGATGAGGTCTGTTGCAGGCTGGCCGCCGCCTGATCAGTGCGCGATGCCAGCTCATCGCTGCTGCGTGCAATGCTCAATGAGGCCGAGTACACATCGTTCGCCCCCGCCCTTACCTCTCCCAATGTGGCCTGAATGCGCGCCAGAAAACCATTGAACTGCCTGGCGAGCTCGCCAATCTCGTCCTTACTGTTAACGCGCAGCCGACGCGTGAGGTCGCCTTTGCCTTCTGCCACGCCCTGAGCAATCTCGTTCATGTCGGTGGCGGTCTGGCGAATCTGATGTACTGTACGGCGGGTAATCCAGATAGCAAAAACCGTGATGGATAAATTGATGACCGAGGCAATGATCCAAAGTCGTATCAGCGTTTCGATCAGGTTCTCCCTGGCCGTTGCCTCGATGACTGCCATGGCTGCATCTACACCGGTGGCGTAGACGCCGGCACCGATTACCCAGTTCCACTCGGGTATGGCAGCGGCATAGGAATATTTGGGCTCCACCACACCGCTTGCCGGATTGGGCCATTCGTACTCGTATCGGCCACCGCCCTGACGGGCGATGTCGATCATGTCGCGTATCATCCGATTGCCGTTGGCATCCTGGGTAGCCAACATGTTCCGCCCTTCCTGTTCAGGGACGGCAGGCTGTACCAGCATGGTGCCCTCATAGTCGAAGACAAAGACGTAATTATCCTCTTCAAAGCGCAAGTCGCGAAGCAGCTCGATAGCAGCCAGTCGCCCCGCCTGCGGTTCAGCGGCAGAGCGTGCCACACTATCGACCAATGTCGTGGCCACCTCAACGATACTCTCGGCGCCATGGCGGCGCGCTTCGAGCATCAGTTCACGCTGCTGGGCGAGCTGGGTACGGTTGGAATCGATACGTTCGAGGCCCTCGAGTATCAGCAGGCAGGATGAGGAAATAATTAGCGGTACCAATACCAGAAGCAGGATCTTGTTCTGCAGGTTCAGCGTCAGCAGCGACTTGAGGCTGGCAAACCTGGTCCCCTTGGATGCGTACGTTTTCATGGACGGTGCGTTCTCGCTGTGGGTGGGCGGGTTCATTGGAGTTATTGGGCTGCGCCTGTCATGAAGCCCCAAACCATCAAGCAGGACCAGTGGACCTAAGACCATCGCATCTCTGTATGTTAGAAAATATTGATCTGCATCAACCCATCACCTCCAACGCGTTTCCCATGCCCGGTCATATCTACCCTCTACGTCCGGCTTTCCAGGGGCTTGCTTCGGCAGCAGCCAGGCCGGCTTGATCTCGGCCACACTGCATGCCGGCTTGTCGAAGTTGTCGTTCCAAACCGCGAGGAAGCTATCCAGGGATAGAGGCGCGAGTGCAGAAACTAATCACACAGACCCAACCGGGTGCCTCACGTAAACACACAGCCAAAACAAAATGATCTTTATTTACTATGAACCAGCTTCCTTTCCTTGCATTAATATACCCAAACCGGCTTGATACACCGCTTGACGACGCCTAGGGTAAGTTATAAGGGGGGATAGAGTGCTTCTCAGCCCGGAGCAAATCATTGACATGTGGCTGTCGAGGTACAAAAAACCAGCAGCAGGAGCGCCAAAATTGCGTCGTCGTTGAGTCAGTCCCGAGAAAGCCAAAAAAGGAGAAAGGGAATGTCTATTCAGCAAAATGACAGAAACTGTAATCTTGTCAAGACACTGTATCACGCCGCACAGGGCGAGGCGCGCAGTCAGAGTCACGCGTCTGAAGCGAGATTGAAGTCGGACAAGTCGGCGCAGGATTTCTTTGACAATCTGTCGAAGGACTATAACGAGATTGCCTGTCAGGCACGCTTACTACTTAACAGGAAAACGTTATCACCACATACACTTGACACTTATGAGGCGAACGATGGTTAACACGCTGAATACATGGCTGCCTGCCAGGTGCCTATGATTTGCTAGGCACCGCTGTGACGCCTGGCTGCAGCATTTCTTTTCTTCGTCTGATACATCGCCCTGTCAGCGGCGTCGCAGAGCGCCATGGCGCTCTTGCCATGCTGGGGAAATGCCGCCACTCCGATACTGAGCGTAAGAGTAATGGTATGACCATTCAGCACATCGAACCGGCTCGATGCCACTAGGTCGCATAGTCGTTCCGCTGCCTCTTGGCCTGCCTCGAACGACATTTCGGGAAGAATCACCGTAAGCTCATCACCACCATAGCGAGCCAAAAAGTCTATCTTGCGCAACTTGTCCTTTATGAGATGGCTGATCTGCCTCAGCACCGCATCGCCAGCCAAGTGTCCATAGTTGTCATTGATATCCTTGAAATTGTTCAAATCAAGCCATAGCAGACTAAACGAGCGGTCATAGCGAGTGGCACGGGAGAGTTCATCCTCCAGGCGGCGGTTGAACGCACGCCGGTTGGGCAATCCCGTCAAGGCATCCTGCGTCGCCAATTCCTCCAGCTCCTGCTCCAGCCGCTTGCGTTCGGTGATATCGATGATGATTCCTTCCAGAAACTGTTCACCATCGATGGTCACCGCACGCCCCTGCTCCCAGCACCACACCAGGTCGCCATTGCGCTTGCGAAGCTGATATTCAACGGCGAAGGGCTCCCCCTGCTCAATGGCCTGATCGACCTGGACATGGAGTCGTGCAAGATATTCCGGCTGGATGAGGCTGGCCCAGGCAACGCCCCGATTAGCCACCAGTTCCTCTGGCCGGTATCCCGTGAGTTCCAGGCAGGCGCTGGATACGAACCGCATGCTCCACTGGGCATCGTTCAGGCAGCGATAGGCCATGCCCGGCAGGTTGGCAATCAGTGTCCTCAGCTCCCGTTCACGCTTCTGCAGGGCCTGCTCGGCAGCACGCCTGGCAGTGACATCACGGCCGATGGCTACCGAGCCACAAACATGGCCGTGCTCATCGGTAAGCTGCCTGGAGTCCCAGGCGATGATTTTCTCCTCACCACTCTTGGTGAGGATGCTGGTCTCAAAGCCCTGGACCTCAGCCCCCTCGCTGAGGATCTGCTGAACTTCGCGGGCAATACTGCTGCGATAGTCAGGGTCCGGATATAGCAACTGCCAGATACCGTCACTGCCCAACACCTCATCACGGCGATATCCTGAGATACGTTCGGCGGCATCGTTCCACAACGTCACCCGTGCCTCACGGTCGAGACCATTGATCCAGACGTGCGCACTCTCGATAACACTTTCCCGAAACTGGCTCAGCGCATGAAGCTCCGCTCGCTGCTGCTGATTGCGCTGCAACAGCGCTGCGTCGGCCTTCCATTCTCGTCTCAACAGGAAAAACAGTGCGACGCTGGTCACGGCCACAAATCCCAACCCTTTCGCGGACTGGGCCTGAGTGAGCCAAGATGTTCCCGCCACACGCTCACCGAGCCACCAGTCGGACACCAAAATCCATACACTGGCCAAGAGTGCATAATAGAGCGTTATTCGTGCCGCACGGCTGGCGGGCGTAGCGGGTTTGTCCATGCGTACCAGGCTTCGTGGCACCAATCATCCACGGAGCGTAGAAGCGATGCCAACATTATCGGGGCTTTCCGAGGAGTCCAGAGCCCACTTTCTTCGCGCTAGTTTGCCATTGTTTCCTATCGTGAGTAAAAAAAGATGATGGATGCTAGCAGCCTCCCTATCAGCCACATCGACTAAGGTCTCATTGCCCTGCCACTGACCGACATCGAAGCTGGTGTCCGGAAACAAGCATTTTTGAAAATAGTCCTGACAAAAAAAAGGCCCCCGAGAGGGCCCAAGTGGAGCACGCCAGCTCACTCTGTATATCGCCTTCACGGATGGCGACGTTGAAACCGGTTGCAGGCCCAAAGTGCTCAGCCTGCCTTTTCTTTTACATACGAAAAACATGCCAATACTGGAATAATTAAATAAAAAACAACAGCTTACTGGAATCGCACAGCCACCCATACCTTGCCCCGCTGCTTTGCAGCAACTTCTCCGCACCACTTGAACTCACTATCGCCCAAGCCTGCTTCAATTCCGTGCAGTTACCGCTTTAATCGCCACAATGCCGATCCTTGTTGCCCTGTCACTGGCGTGTCTGCCGCCTGGGGTTCATCCAAGTGCAAGACGACGCGATGGCAGTTACAAGGTCTGCCGGGACACGTCGAGCACGCGACCATCAACCGTGCGTTGCAGCTTCTCCTCGATCTCGCTGCATAGAGAATCCACCTTCTGCTGCGAGATGCCGGTCACCACGAAGGTCCATTCGCTCGCTTCCAGCCGGTCGCGTTCGCCGCTCTCGCATACCGCCACAGCCGGGTTGCGGCCAAAGCGCTCATGAAGTCCGCCCATACGCTGGCGCTTCTCCTTGAGGGACGCACAGCCGGGCAGTGAAAGGTTCATGGTCAGGATGGTGATGTGCATGGGAGTCCTTCCGTTGATCGCGATCGCGCTCTAGCCGGGCATTCCCACTAGACCTTCCACGGCAATGGCGCCGGCATCAACCGCTCACCCGACCATTGGGGAATGCTGCCAAAGCGCTCGCTGCCCGCCTCCCAGTCGCGCTGGGCCTCGGCGATCTCCGCCTTGCTGTGGCCGACGAAATTCCACCAGATCAGCACTTCTTCCCCCAGCGGCTCACCACCGATCAGAATGGCACGACCGCCTGCGCTCATCGACAACTCCACCTCATCGCGACCGCGGCCCAGGTAGGCCAGCTCATTGGCGACAAAGCGTTCTCCACCGATCTCGAGCTCACCGTCCAGGGGCAGTACGGCGTACTCGAAGTCATCTCGCAGTGGCAGACTGATCGTTGCGGCCCGGCTAGCCTCGAGGTCGAGCCCCACCAGCGGTGAGAACGTCAGGGGCGGCGCCCGGCGGCCGTCGAATTCACCGATAAGCAGGGTCAGCTCGACGCCGTGCGCCTGCCAGCGGGGCAGCTCCGCATAGTGATCGAAACGAGGCTCGGTATTACGGCTCGCCTCGGGCAGTGCAATCCAGAGCTGGGCAGCATGCAGGTGGCTGGCGCCGGCCACCGACTCTTCGGTATGGCTGATGCCGCGCCCCGCGGTCATCAGGTTGACCTGCCCCGGTCGTATCACCTGCTCGCTGCCCAGGCTGTCGCGGTGCAACACCTCTCCCTCGATCATCCAGGTGAAGGTCTGCAGGCCGATATGCGGGTGCGGCCCGACGCGCAGGCCAGCGCTGTCGCTCTTGAAGACCGCCGGCCCGGCATGATCGAGGAAGCACCAGGCCCCCACCAGGCGCCGCTGACGTGAGGGCAGCACGCGATTGACCGGAATACCGCCTACGTCAGCGGTGCGAGCCGAGACATGCTGAACCTGGCGTTTTCCGTCGACCAGCGGGCAATCCAGGGAGGATGAGAGGCTGCCTTCATTGACGAGATTGCTCATGGAACACTCCTTGAGGACGAAGTGAGTCTAGCTGCCGAGATGGTGTGGAGTGAAGCCTCGGCGAAACCCCGAGCGGTGATTCTCTCAGCATAGGCATCGCCTACGCTGCCCACCCGGGACTTGACCAGACATTTGGCCACCGCTCACACCTCGATGACCAGGTCCGGCACGAACAGCGGCGGCTCGAACTCACCGGGGTAGCCCCCGGGGTTGGCAACGACCCGGGTACCGGCGTACGCCATGTCCACCGGCTCGTGCACATGGCCGTGAATCCACAGGTCGGCGCACCCCATCAACCCCGGCAGATGCGAGGCGAAGGCGGGCGACAGGGCGTCACCCCGGTAGCGCGGGGGGATGCATTCGGCCAGTGGCGCATGATGGCTGATCACCACCCGCGGCCCGACGAAGGGAACGGCCAGTTCCGCCTCGAGCCAGGCCAGGGCCTCGGCGTGCAGCCGCTGGCTCTCCAGGGGACTGAAGATCTCCCCAACCGGCTGTTCGATGATGCTGAAATCCGGCATCAGCCAACGCGCTTTCTGCTCGGTCAGCGCCGGATCGTTGTCCGGCTCATCGGCGTAGAGAGCGAAGTCCGTCCATAGGGTGGTACCGTGGAAACGTACCCCGTTCAGCGTCAGCGAACGGTTGTCGAGCAGATGGATGCCCAGTCGCTCGGCTTCCTGGGCGAGGGTGTGGCGCAGCACGGGCATGCTGGTGCCGTAGAACTCGTGGTTCCCCGGCACATAGATAATCGGCTGGTCGGCAAAGCGCGCCGCGGCCCATGCCAGGCCCTCTGCCTCGCGGTGAATATCGCCGGCGAGGATAACCGCGTCGGACGCCACCTCCGGCAGCTCCCGCCCCTCGTCGAAATGTTCCAGATGCAGGTCTGACAGCACCCTGAGCCGCATGACGATCTCCTTGTTCTGCGCACCGGACGTACCTCACCCATTTCAGGTAACACCAGCATAAGCGGGAGACGAAAGGCTGCGCCAGGTTTGGCTGATGCACTAATCGACGACTATGTTGAGTTGGCCTGTTGCAAAAGGCGCAACGACTCAACGGAGGGAGTCTCATGAACGGCCAACAGACCAGCACGTCCGACGTTGTCGATATTCTTACCCACGACCACCGCGAGATGGAGGAGCTTCTCGATCAGATTCAGGCCTCGCCCGATGCCGAACAGCGCCGGGATCTCACCGACATGCTGATCGCAGAAGTGGTGCGGCATGCGGTCGCCGAGGAGATGTACCTCTACCCGGTCATGGAAAAGCGCATTCCCAATGGCACCGAGGAGGCTGAGCACGACAAGGAGGAGCACGAAGAGATCATGCAAGTGATGAAACAGCTGGAGGATGCCGACACTGCCGAGCCGGCTTTCATGGAACGCATGCATAAACTGGACGAACTATTGCGGCACCACGCCAAGGACGAGGAAGTCGACCAATTTCCCAAGCTGCGGGAACTCATCTCCGCTGAAGAGCTGATCGACTTGGGCAAGAAGATCGAGAGTGGCAAGCGCCTGGCACCCACCCGTCCTCACCCCGGTGCGCCCCACTCCGAGCTGTTCCACAAGACAGTGGGGGCAGGGGTCGGCATGATCGACCGCCTGCGTGACAAGCTCAGCGGGCGCATGACGGGTTGATATCGCTGAACCTCCGCTTCGCCCGGGCGCCTTCCGGAAAGGCGCCCGGATGTGGACGATGGCTCTGTCACTAACGGTTCACGCGTTTACCCGTCTCGGCTTAACTTCACGACGTGAGCGAATTTTTCGATGACACCTCGTCGATCTCCAGCGTCATGAATAGGCTGTTTGGGTCTGGCTGATAGCTCCCGAAAGGTGGACAGGGGGTAAATCCAAATGAGACATATAAGCGACGCGCGGCCTCAAAAAATTCCATTGAGCCTGTTTCCAGGCTTAGCCTCGAATAGCCCTGGCTGGCCGCTTCTTGGATGATGTGCTGCAACAACCGCGAGGCAACACCTTTCCGTTGGTGGGAGGCAGCAGTCCGCATGGATTTTATTTCAGCATGCGAATCAGTTATATGCTTGAGTGCGCCAAATCCGGCTAGCTCCGAGCCATCCCAAATGCTCCAGAAAGTTATACCGGGGCTACGTAGACCACTCAGATCCAGTGCATGCCGGCTTTCGGCCGGGGCCGTGTGCGCCATAGACCCGAGATGCTCTTGGAGCAGGGCAATGACTTCTGGCCCTTCTAGATTGTCAATTCGGATATTCAAGAAATTCCCCCTACCCCTGACGCCAAAAATCAGCGGCGCCAACAAAACGTACACTGGATTAACTTGTTAGGCATGTTCCCTGTGATAAGCAGGGTGGAAGCAGACCGGCTGAGCCTTGGCCCCCATTGGCTGGCCTATCTCTGGATCCCAGCTTTTCATCAGTGCTTGAACAGATGCTCCACAAACCATGAGCATTGTGCAGGCGCGGAAACGTTGAACGACTCCTCCGTATAGGCCTCGAAATGGGCGCAATCGAGAACCAACAATTTTTTCGGTTCCAGCGCCTGCTCATATGCCTTAAGCGTCAGGTCGGCGGGCGTAAGATGATCGGAGCGCCCTACCACCATCATCAGGGGCGTAGGGCCGATTTTGCCGATCCAGTCGCCCGGCTCATACTCAGTGAACAGCTCCATGGACCTGAGCGTGATCTCGTTCACCCATGCCCCACGGTGTTCATCGGACAGCCCGTAAAAGAACTCCCGGCTGTCGTCGGTGGGCAAAGCACAGGCATCCGCTGGCCCATTTCCAACAACCGGCAATCGGAGCGGAGCCTCACCACGCAAACGCCCGGCACGATCCGCTGCGAAGCCCTCACGCAGTTGCTCCCAATGATCAGAGCGCACCAGCCGCCGGGCGTTCTCCAGCCCGGAAACCAAGGGCACCTGAGACACCACGCATTTCACTCGGCGATCCTTCGCCGCAACAACCAGCACATGACCACCGGAATAGCTCGACCCCCAGACGCCGATCCGGCTAGCATCCACTGTATCCAACCCCTGAACATAGGTGATGGCATCGCGGTAGTCGCGAACCTGCTGGTCTGGATCAATCTCGCCCCGCAATTCCCCCCCGCTCTCACCCAGATTGCGATTGTCGTAAACGAGCACATTCATTCCAGCCGCCTGAAACGTCTCGGCAAAACCGCTGAGATGCATCTCCTTGGTCGCGGAAAACCCATGCGCCATCACGATACAAGGAGCAGGGTTCTGGGTCGCTTGAAAAAACCAGCCAACCAGCTCGGTTCCATCTTCGGTCTTGAAGGTTACGTTCTTCTTCATTGTTTTGTCCCTCGGTAGCAAGCAATGCGGCCAGTATTCGGTGTAGATGCGCACGATGTTTGACAGAGAGTGCGTCAAAAATTGATTTTGAGGGCAGCCGCCATCAAGCACCTCCACACGCTCAGAGCCGTTGAAGCCAAGCCGGAACGCTGGTAGGTTTTGATCAATTAGCCTGTTGATTCCTTCTGAAACTCTGGATTCCATAAGCTTGTTACAGGGCATTACGCCGCCAAACCAACCTCCCCTGGCGGCTCTGGGAAATACCCGGGATGGAGGAAGGAATATGTTGCACTGGTCATCGGCCGAGGTAGACGTCAGGCACCGGTATGACGCATGGGCCCATGCCCTGAATGCCTCTCACTTGCCGTGGGCGCTGGGGCGCCCGCGAACCGAGGCCTTCTCCGCCCAAGTGTGTTCGGTTGAAACCGGCGCGCTGAACATTGTGAATTGCCGCTGTGACCCCTGCGATGGCGCCCGCACCTCGCGACACATTCGAGCCTCAGACGATGCTCACTACGGCCTGCTCGTTGTGCGGCGGGGGCGTGAACGCGTGCGACAGGGTAGCTTCGCTGCCGAGCTGACGCCGGGTTCGATGCTGATTTGGGATTCGGGCGAAGCATGCGAGTTCGACGTACTGGAGTCGCTGGACAAGACCACACTCTTTTTCTCCAAGGACTGGCTGGATCGTATGATCGGACGTTCCGAATTACCCACGGGGGTCATGGATACGTCAGGCGGCTTTGGGGCGTTGTTCAGGAGCCGGATCCTGACGCTTGACGGCATGCTTGGGAGTGTCGATGGGGTAGCACTCGACCACTTAGGTCGGTCGCTAGCCGAGGATATCATCTACGCTGTCGGTAACCACGCCCACCGAATCGTTCCGCCTCGTGCGGCCCTCGTTGCTCGGGTGACAGCGATCATGGAGGCGGCGTTCCGTAATCCCAAGCTTTCCCCCGGTGTTATTGCCGCAAGAGCGGGGATTTCGGTGCGCTACCTGCACCAGTTGTTTCAGGATGCAGACGAGACGGTCTGCGCCCGGCTTCTTCGCTTGCGGCTCGATGCGGTGGCACATGACCTACGTGACCCCGCTCTCGCCAATGCCTCGCTCACCCAAATTGGCTTTGCCAATGGATTCGCCTCCTCCGCTCATCTGAGCCGCAGCTTCCGCAACCGCTACGGGATATCGCCAAGCCAATGGCGGCGCGACGAGTGCTAACCCCGTCGGGTTCGGCTGCAACCGCCTTCTACTACCGGACGCCCGGGTTATTGTGAAGTCAGCACTCTTGCTCGAGATATCAAGCGGTTTTCTCACTTGGCGGCCTTCCTTGCCGACATACAGTTGATGAAAAACCCATCCATTGCGCATCCTAGGGGCTCTCGCTTACCTGCCTCGCTCACCTGGAGAATCGACATGACACAGCCCCGCCTCGGCTTCGTCGGCATCGGTCTGATGGGCGACCCCATGACCCGCCGCCTGCTTGACGCCGGCTTTGCCGTTACGGTGTGGAACCGCCCCCCGGAGAAGAGCGTTGCACTGCGTGTTGCCAGTGCTACGGTGGCGGGCTCCATTGGCAAGTTGGTGGAGGGGGTGGACGTGGTGATGCTGTGCCTGGCCAATACCGCCGTGGTGGAGGGCGTGGTGTTCGGCGAAGGCGCCGCTGACGTGAGGGCAGCACCCGATTGACCGGAATACCGCTTACGTCAGCGGTGCGAGCCGAGACATGCTGAACCTGGCGTTTTCCGTCGACCAGCGGGCAATCCAGGGAGGATGAGAGGCTGCCTTCATTGACCCGTCCTTGTCACCCAGCATAAGCGGGAGCGAGAGCGTTTTGCCAGGTTGGGTAGCGCAGCGGCCCGGGCGGGTCAGCAGGCCTGAGGGTCCAGCAACGCCATCAACGAAGCCACCTCGCCCGGGTCGGAAAGCGCATGAGAAAGCCTGGCGATGTCTTCTGCCAACGGGCGATCCTGCTCAAGAGCCGGTGCATGGGTGCGAACCCAGGCACACAACGCCTGTGACGCTTGACTCAGTAAGTGCGCCCCCTTCAGCTCGGCACCCTGTACCAGCACCAACGCTTCAATCGCCAATATTTGATAGAGATAATCGATACTTGTACTGGCGCGCCTTGCCGCGATCGTACCTAGCGGGACAATATCCTGGTTATCGGCATTGGTCGGGATCGATTGGATCGAGGCCGGGATTGCCTGACTACGCAACTCAGCCACTAGCGCCGTGGCAGTCACCTGGGCCCCCATGAACCCACTATGCAAACCGGTATCGCATGGCTGCATGAAGGCGGGAAGCCCCTTGCTTTTCAGCGGGTCAGTCACCCTTGCGATGCGTCGTTCGCTATACAGGGCCATCTGGATCAGCGCATTGTTGAGATGGTCGCTGGCAAAAGCCAGGTGCTGGCCGAAAAAATTCCCGCCATGCAGGACAGTATCGTTGTCAGGAAACAGTAGCGGGTTGTCGGTCACCGCATTCAGCTCTAGCCGCACCGTCTGTGCGTGCTGCTCGACCACATCCCACACCGCCCCCAGGGCCTGTGGTGCGCAGCGTAACGTGTAGGCATCCTGGAGCAGCGGGCGGTGCTGTTCGATGCCATTTTCCATTTCAGGAAGCGGCACTAACGCTGCTTGCCACGCGGTAAGCAGTTGACTGCTTTCCGAAAGCGACCATAACCACTGATGCAATTTCCGTTGCCCCGGATGAGGACGCAGCTCCCCGATCGCCGGGTGAAACGCCTCACGGTGCCCTTCGAGGAGCTCCGTGTAGAGCAAGACCAGCAGCGTACTGAGCTTTATCGCCCGCTGTGCGCCAGTGGCATTCAAGGCGGCGATACCCACCGTGGTTGACGTGCCATTGACCAGCGAAATGGCATCTTTGCCCTGCAACAGAAGTGGCTGCCAGCCCAACTGCTGATGTGCTATCGCACTCTCCATCCACTCCCCGCCCTTAAGGCTCACTCTTCCCTCGCCGCTGAGAGCACGGGCCAAATGTGCCAGCGGGGTCAAGTCACCGCTGGCACCAACGGTGCCGCGTGACGGCACCTCAGGAATCAAATCGGCTCGAAGCCAAGCGAGCAGCCTTTCGACGAGTGCCGGATTGGCGCCGGAATGACCACGCACCAAGCTGATCGCTCGCGCAGCCATCATCGCACGGACATGAGGTCGCGACAGCGGTTCGCCGACACCACTGCACAGGTGGTAAACCAGGTTCTTCTGCAAAAGCGCCGACTGCATGGGGTCGACGTGCGTTGTCGCCAACGGACCATAGCCCGTCGTGACACCATAGATGAGCTGGCGCCGCTCGATGGCGTCGCAAAGAAATTCATGCGCCTTCTCGACGGCACGTCTATCACTCTCTGACAAAGCAAGCGCCATGTTTCCAAGCGCTATCGCCTCGACTTCATCCAGCGTCAACCGCCCGTCATGCATGGTGAACCTTCCTCGATAGATTGTTACCAATCACTGAGCTTGCCCATGGTGTTGGTTGGCAAAGCATCACCGTAGGTGACGCTGACGGGGCGCTCGGCAGCGGGCCACCTGGCAATCAGTTGCGCAATATCTTGCGCCGCTGCAGGCTCCTGACCGCTAGCCGGCACAATGAATGCCTTCAAGCGCTGCTGCGCGGTATTGCCCGTGGTACGAATGGTGCACTCCTCGACGCTCGCCAACGACAGCAATCGCTGTTTGACATAGGAAAGGCTGACATTCACGCCGCCTATCGAAACCACGCCGTCATGACGACCATTTAATGTAAATGTCGTGTCGCTGTGCCAGTCTGCCTTATCCAATAACGGAATGATGATATTGTCATCAACTCGTTTAATACTCTGATTATCATGGTGCTGCCAGTGGCACAGCAGTTGATAGGGCATGTCATGCTGCCAGCGGGTCGCCACACCGCCGGTTTCCGTGCTGCCGTATATATCGAGCAATCCCATCAGACCTTGCTTGATCAAGCGGCCGGATGTCTCTGGCGATAACGGCGCCGTGGATGAAACGCCTGCGACGTGTTCTGGCCACCCCGTGTTTGATCGCGCCAGGTAATCCCAGCGTGGAGGAACGCTAACAACGACGTCGCCAGGTGATAAAATGGGCAAGGCAACACCGCTCACGGCCTTGCGCGGCACTCCCGCCACGCAGGGGAGCGCAACGCCCAGCATGAAGCCGTAAAGATGGTGCAACGGCAGCCAACTGATGACCCGTTGCATCGACATTACCGATGCAAAATGCCGGGCCAGTGCGTTGGCCTCCGCCTCGATATGTTCCCAGCGGTGGAAATGAGCGCTGGGCGATCCGGTACTCCCTGAGGTACGGAAAGTCAGCCCTGACGTTTCAGTGATTGTTTCCGCCACGAAAGACGCCCAGTCATCAAAGCTGTATGTCATCAACAGGCGGTCTTCCAGGCCAGTTTCATACAAGCAGAAAAACTCATTGACGCAGGCAGCAAGATGCAAACGTTCGAGCGAATCAATCTCCTGTAGCTCCTGCCAGCCAGGCACTGCCTCGCCCCGATATGCGGCCAGTTCAGCGCAAAACAGGGAGTGCATTACCGCTTTGCAATCTGCCTGGGTAAGCCATTGGGTCATAGATGGATTCCTGAGAAAGGCAGACTTTAACAGCGCAAACAGCCGACCTTAGTCATGACAAAGCAACCAAGGTCAGCCTCATTTTGTTATAGCCGCTTGACAAATATCCAGTACGAATCGCCAGTAAGCGCCTTTTTCATATGCACCTTTACCTTGGTGGGTTTCATTTTATAATCAAAAATATATTCAAACATGGTATTGAGATCATTATTCTTGACCCCTTCCTTGAAGCGGCCCTGAAATTCCTTGCTCTGCGTACAAGGTGCCACATCGGTAAAGAAGTTCTTGCCGATGACGCTTTTTGGATCACGGCCGGTGATGCTACCTTCCGCGGCATTGTACTGCATGATCTTGCCGGAGGCATCGAGCTGGATGGCCCCAAATGCAAGGGAATCCAGTTTCTTGTCATCCATTTTTGCCAGCGAGTTTTCAATATCATCACTGCCGAAAGTCACTTTATCTAGTGCCATTTCCACAACTCCTGCGCCTGTCAATGGTTACTACCGTGTGGCAGAAATAGATTATATCTATAGCTATACAAAAGTCCTACAAATCTATCACAGATTAGCAGCAGCCCTTCTCCTGAGCAAGCACTGGATACAATTGCAGGAAGCCCTGCTGGCCTCGACCGGCAAGGGGAGTGCCCGGCCCCAATTGACCTGAAAGCCATACGGCCCCTCCTCGTTACAGCGGCCGTCCACCCTTGGCTCAGTGCCCTTGAACATCCCGCAACCGAGCAGTTCGACGCTGCGCTGGAACGACTCGCTCAGGCACGACTGTCTCAGCCGCTAACCGCCAAGGACAAGGTGCTGGAGACGGCCAGGGCCGTGCTGGTGCTCCGCGGTGGACTGGCCCCCCTCTATGCCCGGGGACCGACCATCGAATCGGCGGGCATCTTTGTCTTCACTACGCCCCCTAGAGGTGGGCGACCCCCAGGCAGTGCCGGTAATCGAGGTGACCCGCATCGCCAAGCTGGGCAAGACCAGTTGGGCAAAGGAACTCTGACAGCGGGCTGGAGAATGCGGTGCTCAGCGACTGGGGGTCGCAGGCCTCCCGGTGGTGTTGCCCATCACCCCGCTTCCGAACGACGCCTTTTCATCCGGTACATATCGCCATCCGCCTGACTCATCAAGGTATCGACATCCTCCCCGTCCGCGGGATAGCAGGCTACACCGATACTGCATGAGATCATGTTGATGTCGCCGAATTCAGCGCCCAGCGGCTCGGACAAGACCGAGAGTATATGCTCCACCTTGTTGGAAACGGCATCCGCCGACTGGATGTCCGTCAAAAGAACAGTGAATTCATCGCCACCCATGCGGGCCACCGTGTCCGTTTCACGTACGCAGCCTTCCAATCGCCGAGCAATCGTACAGAGCACGCGGTCACCCACCGCATGGCCATGGGCATCATTGATATCCTTGAAGTGGTCGATATCCAGAAACAGCAAGGCCAGGCTATTCTGGTGGCGATGAGCCGCACGCAAGCCCGAGTCCAGCCGATCATTGAACAGGGACCGGTTGGTCAGCCCTGTCAGCGGATCATGGTGGGCGAGGAAACGTAATTCTTCCTCGGCATGCCTTAGGGCCGTCACGTCCCGCGCGACGCCGATTCGCACCCCCTCCTCCTCGGACCATTGGGCAGACCAGAGGATAAAAACGATACCGCCATCCTTACGGAGATAACGGTTGCAGAAATCGAGGTGGGGCTGACCATTCATGACTCGGTCAATCGAAGCCCGTGTAGTCGCCAGGTCGTCAGGATGCCAGTAGTCGGAGATCGAAGTGCCGATCAGCTCGTCGGCAGGGTAACCGAGCAGCGCCTCACAGGCATCGCTGACGAAGACGATCTTGTCCTGCACATCAACCACGAATACCGTGTCCAGCATCAGATGGATCAGCTTGGGGTAGAGAGCATCCAGGTCAACGAGCATCAGTCATGGCAATCCGGTTCAAATCGTCCAACTGTAGCACGACGGCGGACAAACTAGCCCAGGGAAACACCTGTGTCGCCAGTTCCATTTCAATCGCCCTAAAGACACCTTCCTGCCGTACCACTATATACGAAAAAAAAGTTGCGGGGCCGCTCCGACGCAGCGGCGACTGGTGGGCGCAGGCCTTCCGGTGGTGTTGCCCGCATCGGCAAACAGCACAAACGGCAGGAATCGGCCAAAACGGCCTTTGAGTTTGTCATGATATATAACGTTTGAGCTCAGCGGTCGGCCGCTTTTGGACGGTCCCTTGGAGCGGGCTTGGCGCTGTTAGCATGTTGTTTCTCCAGAATGACCAGCGCAATTCCACCGAGGATAGCCATGGACGCCAATACCAACCGCAACGATATGGACTCGCCCAGCATAACGGCACCGCCCGCAGCCGCGATGACCGGAACACTGAGTTGCACCGTCGCAGCACTGGTGGCTTTCAGTGCAGGCAATACTGTGTACCAGATGGCGTAGCCCATTCCGGATGCAAGCGCCCCCGATGCAACTGCGTACCAGAATCCAGCAGGATCCAGTGATGAACCGCTCAATGTTATCAAGCTCAGCACTACTGCGATTGGGACGGCGCGCAGAAAATTCCCCGCTGTTACCCTGAGGGGGTCACCTGCAGCTTTTCCGCGCAAGGAATAGATTCCCCATGCAACCCCAGCCCCTAGCATCAATGTGGAGCCGGCGAGTGGCGGTGCCGTGAGCCCCGGCAGCAACAGAATCACCAGTCCCGCGAGAGCGAGAAACAAACCGATGATCTGCAACGTCCGCAACCGTTCTCCCGCGTAGATGCCATAACCGATCATTGTCGTCTGGACAGCGCCAAAGAGCAGCAATGCACCGGTTGCCGCTGACAAGCTCACATAGGCAAACGAAAATCCGGCGGCATAAGCAAACAATGCAAATGCCGATGACCAGCTTCCACCGCCCGTAAATGTGCCACGGCGCATTTGCACAATCAGCCACAGAACCACTGCACCGGAGATCAACCGAATGGCAGTAAAGCTCGCCGCATCAATGCTAGTGTCTTTGAGTGCGATCCGGCAGAGCAGTGAATTACCGGCAAACGCAACCATAGCAAGCGACGTCAGGGCAATGATGCGTGCATACGACATTGGAAGTTTTCCTAAGCGCCATTGAGCGTCTGTACTCTAGAGCGCCCGATTGGTATTAGACGCGTGTTGTATGATGGGGTGAACGTGTCGGCACGTTTGTCCGGCATATGCAGCCCGTCGTTACAATGTCGGGTTGGTTACCGGTCTAACTCAACCCTATCTTCCCCAGCAGTGTAATTCTACGTAATATTACAAACCATTGCTGGGTGCCATGTCGCTATCTGCTTTTGCTTACAGGGCATGGCTTTTGACCTGCCACTTTTCGCCTGTTTGTCCCGTTTTTCCTTGCCCTCACCTGCCGACATGGAGTTGATGGAAAACCCTTCCATCGCGCATGCTGGAGGCTCTCACTTTCCTGCGCCCTCACTGGAGACAGACACATGTCACACCCTCGCCTCGGTTTCATCGGCATCGGCCTGATGGGCGACCCCATGACCCGCCGCCTGCTGGACGCCGGCTTTGCCGTCACTGTGTGGAACCGTACCGCGGAGAAATGCGATGCGCTGCGTGTTGCCGGTGCCACGGTGGCGGACTCCATCGGTGAGTTGGTGGAGGGAGTCGATGTGGTGATGCTGTGCCTGGCCAATACGGCCGTGGTGGAGGGCGTGGTATTCGGCGAAGGCGGCGTGGCGGCCCATGGTCGCGCCGGCCAGCGGCTGTTGGATCTTTCCAGCAGCGACCCGGCCGCCACACGGGACTATGCCGAGCGGCTAGAGGACGAATGCGGCATGCGCTGGATCGATTCCCCGGTCTCCGGCGGCGTTGCCGGAGCCGAGGCCGGTAGCCTGGCGATCATGTGCGGCGGAGCGGAGGACGATGTCGATGCCGTGCGCCCCCTGCTCGCCCCGCTGGCGGCGCGGGTCACCCACATGGGTCCGGTGGGCGCAGGTCAGGTCACCAAGGTGTGCAACCAGATGATCGTCGGCTGTCAGGCGGCAGTGATCGCCGAGATGGTGGCGCTGGCGGAGGCCAGCGGCGTGGATGCCTCGCGACTGACCGAGGCACTGGCCGGCGGCTTCGCCGATTCCAGGCCGTTCCAGATCCTGACTCCGCGCATGGCGGCCAGCGAGTTCGACAAGCCGACCTGGCACTTGCGCACCCTGCTCAAGGATCTCGACATGGCGGTGGCCCAGAGCCAGCGCGCCGGCAGCGCCACGCCCATGAGCGGCCTGGCCGCCCAGTTGATGCGCACCCATGCCAGCCATGGCAACGCCGAGCACGACCCGGCGACGCTGGTGGAGGCTTACCGCCGCAGGGAATGACAATCAGCCAGCCACTCACGACGATTTGTTCCCTGCCCCACCCTTCCGTACACTTGTTTGACTCTCCCCTACACGATGCTATCGCCGAGGCACCCCATGGCTTTCGATTCGACTTCCACCTATGTGGCCACCGATGCCCTCAAGCAGGCAGTGAATGCCGCCGTGACCCTTCAGCGCCCGCTGCTGATCAAGGGCGAGCCGGGCACCGGCAAGACCCTGCTGGCCGAAGAGCTGGCGGCCTCGTTGGGCACCCGCCTGATCACCTGGCACATCAAGTCCAGCACCAAGGCTGCCCAAGGCCTGTATGAGTATGATGCGGTGAGCCGCCTGCGCGATTCCCAGCTCGGCGTCGAAGGCGTGGAGAATGTCGCCAACTACATCAAGCCCGGCAAGCTGTGGGAGGCCTTCACCGCCGACGAGCGGGTGGTGCTGCTGATCGACGAGATCGACAAGGCCGACATCGAATTCCCCAACGACCTGCTCCAGGAGCTGGATCGCATGGAATTCCATGTCTACGAGACCGGCGAGACCATCGCCGCTCGCCACCGGCCGATCATCGTCATCACCTCCAACAACGAGAAGGAGTTGCCCGACGCCTTCCTGCGCCGCTGCTTCTTCCACTACATCGAGTTCCCCGACCGCGAGACCATGCAGCAGATCGTCGACGTGCACTTCCCCGATATCGCGCCGAAGCTGGTCGGCGAGGCGCTGGAGGTGTTCTTCGACCTGCGCCAGGCCCCGGGGCTGAAGAAGAAGCCCTCCACCTCGGAGCTGGTGGACTGGTTGAAGCTGTTGATGAGCGACGACCTGGCCCGGGAAGCGCTCTACAACCGCGACCCGGTGAAGGCGATTCCGCCGCTCGCCGGTGCCCTGGTCAAGAACGAGCAGGATACCCAGTTGCTGGAGCGGCTGGCGTTCATGCTGCGTCGCCAAGGCAACCAGAGGCGCTGAGCATGTTCATCGGCCTGTTCGAGACCCTGAAGCGTGCCGGCGTGCCGGTGTCGCTGCGCGAGCTGCTCGACCTTCACGCCGTGGTCGAACATGGCGTGGTGTTCGCCGACATGGAGGCGTTCTACCAGGTGGCGCGCACCGTGATGGTCAAGGACGAGCGGCACTTCGACCGCTTCGATCGCGCTTTTTCCGCCTGGTTCGAGGGACTCGAGAACCTCGACGCCGCCATCGAGGCGCTGATTCCCGAGGACTGGCTGCGTCGCGAATTCGAGAAGCAGCTCTCCGAGGAGGAGAAGGCGCAGATCGAGTCACTGGGCGGGCTCGAGGCGCTGATCGAGACCTTCAAGAAGCGCCTGGAGGAGCAGAAGGAGCGCCACGCCGGGGGTAACAAGTGGATCGGCACCGGCGGCACCAGCCCCTTCGGCGCCTACGGCTACAACCCCGAGGGCATCCGCATCGGCCAGGAGGGTTCGCGCCATCGCCGGGCGATCAAGGTATGGGACGAACGCCGCTTCCGCGACTACGACGATTCGCTCGAGCTGGGCACCCGCAACATCAAGATGGCACTGCGCCGGCTGCGCAAGTTCGCCCGCCAGGGTGCGGCGGAGGAGTTCGACGTCGACGCCACCATCCGCGACACCGCACGAGACGCCGGCCTGCTCAACGTGCGCATGCGCCCGGAGCGCCACAACGCGGTGAAGGTGCTGCTGTTCCTCGACGTGGGCGGCTCCATGGACGACCACATCCGCGTCTGCGAGGAGCTGTTCTCCGCCGCCCGCTCCGAGTTCAAGCACCTGGAGCACTACTACTTCCATAACTGCGTGTACGAAGGTGTCTGGCGCAACAACCATCGCCGCACCAGCGAGCGCATTCCCACCATGGACGTGTTGCACACCTACGGCAGTGACTATCAGGTGGTGATCGTCGGCGATGCCGCCATGTCACCCTATGAAGTGACTCACCCTGGCGGCAGCGTGGAGCACTTCAACGACGAGGCCGGCGGCGTGTGGCTCAAGCGGCTGGCCGCCAAGTTCCCTCGGCTGGCCTGGCTCAACCCCATGCCGCCCCGGGCCTGGGAGTACACTCAATCCACCCAGTTGATCCGCCAGTTGCTCGACGACCGCATGTACCCGATGACGCTGGAAGGACTGGAAAACGCCATGCGCGAGCTGGCTCGCTGAGCAGCAATAGCCCCACAGGGCGATAACGCACAAATATAGCCCTTAAGGGTTATTTAATTGCCAAATAGCCTTTTTCGGCTATGATGAAGTCGACCCTCCCTGGAGCGCTTGCCATGACCCAGCGAATCGCCGTGCTGACCGGCGATGTGATCGACTCACGCAAGATCCAAGATCGTCAGCGGCTCTATACACAGCTGGACAAAAACCTGGCCGGACTGGCCGCCCGGCATGGCGGACGCAGCGAACGCTTCCGCGGCGATGGCTTCCAGTTGGCCCTGCCCGGGGCCGCAGCCGCCATGGAGGTGGCTATTGCCATGCGCGCGGCGCTGATCGAGCAGTCCGAGACCGACCAGCGCTGGGACGCCCGCATTGCGGTGGCGGTAGGGCCGGCAAGCTGGCCGGGAAACGGCCGGCTTGCCACGGCGGATAGCGAGCCCTTCGTGCGCTCCGGCCACGATCTGGATGCCTTGAGCGAGGGCAGCTCGCACCTGTCGCTGGCACTGCTCGACGAAACGGACGACGGTAGCCTGGCCCTGTTGACGCGCTATCTGGATGACATGGTGGCAAGCTGGTCGCGCTACTCGGCGGAGGTGGTCAGGCTCAGCCTGGAGAGTGAGTCCTCCCAGCAGGCCATGGCCGATCACCTGGGCATACGCCAGCCCAGCGTACACAAGCGGCTGCGCGCCGCCCGCTGGCCGCTGCTGGCCGATACCCTGGCCTACCTGAGCGAGCGACTGGCGGAAAAGGATAAACGCCGATGAACCCCAACGATCTGTCCCTGCTGATGGGGCTGGTGCTGGCCCACCTCGTCGGCGACTTCCTGCTGCAACCGCGCCACTGGGTCGACGAGCGGATGCGTCGCCTGCACCGCTCGCACCACCTGCTCTACCACGTGCTGGTTCACGCCGGACTGACCGCCCTGGTGCTGATGATCGCATCCTGGCTGCTGCCGGGCTCCCCGGGCTCGCTGGGCGTGTTCGCCGGTGCCGCGGCGGTGGCCACCAGCCACTGGCTGATCGATCTGGGCAAGGCGAAGCTGCCAGCCGGCCGGCTGCGCTGGTTCCTGCTCGACCAACTGCTGCACCTGCTGGTGCTGTGCGCGGTGTGGCTGGTCTGGCTCGGCAGCCTGGCCCCACTCGAAGCGCTCGGTGCCTGGCTGCTCACGCCGACGGTGCTGGGCGTCGCCACCGCCTACCTGCTCGTGACGCGGCCCTTCTCGTTCGCCATCGCCATGCTGATGAAGCGCTGGAGCAGCCAGCTCGAGGATACCGGCACCCTGGCCCGGGCCGGTGCCCGCATCGGCATGCTGGAACGCCTGCTGGTGCTTTCCCTGGTGCTGCTCGACCAGCTTACCGCGGTGGGCTTCCTGCTCGCCGCCAAGTCGGTGCTACGCTACGGCGACCTGCGCGAATCGAAGGATCGCAAGCTGACCGAGTATGTGCTGCTGGGTACTCTGGTAAGCGTGGCCTCGACCCTGGTGCTGGGACTGACGCTAAGACTGCTGCTGGAGAGCTGAACCATGTGGCGCAAGCGCGTTGCCATTGCCTCCCTGTCCCTGCTGCTCGCCGCCTGTGCGGGATCGGGGTTAGGGCCGGAAACAGGGCCGGGCACAGGATCCCTGGAGCCACGCCCCGGCTATGTGGTGGACCACACCCATGTGGCACCTTCCCACAACAGCCGGGTACGGCACCTGGTGATGCACTACACCGATGTGGACGAAGCGGAGTCGCTCGCCGTGCTCACCGGCCCCCGGGTCAGCAGCCACTACGTGCTGCCGCTACCGGCACGGGAGCATCGCGGCCAGCCGCTGGTCTACCAGCTCGTCGACGAGGAGCGCCGCGCCTGGCACGCCGGGGCCAGCGCCTGGAAGCGCCGCACCAATATCAACGATACGTCCGTCGGCATCGAGATCGTCAACACCGGCCCCGATCGCCCCTACGCCGAGGTGGAGCGGCTGCTGGAGCAGCATCCCGAGGCGGCGGGGGAGATCGGTTGGGCACCCTACCCCGAGGCACAGATCCAGGCGCTGATCGCCCTGTCGCGGGATATCATCGAGCGACACAATATCCATCCCACCGACGTGGTGGCCCACTCAGATATCTCGCCGACGCGCAAGATCGACCCGGGCCCGGCGTTTCCCTGGCATGCACTATACGAAGCGGGTGTCGGCGTATGGCCCGAAGAGGCCACCGTGGCACGCTATCGCGACCGCTTCGACCAGGCGCTGCCCGAGCTCTCCACGCTGCAGGCGGCGCTCCAGGCCTGGGGCTATCCGCTGGTGGTAAGCGACGAACTGGATTCACAGACTCGCGCGGTACTTCGCGCCTTTCAGATGCGCTTTCGCCCCACCGACTATCGTGGCCAGCCCGACGCCGAGAGCGCCGCGATCCTCTGGGCACTTCTGGCACGCTATCGACCCGATGAACTCACAGCGCTGGAGCCCCGATAGCAAAACGCCACCCATTGGGGTGGCGTTTCAGGCATGACGCTGTTGGCACGAGGCCGCCCGTTACATGGTAGCCAGGCGCTCACTGTCGTTGATGCCGGACATGCGCACCAGGGCCAGGGCCTCGTCGAGTGAATCGACCTCCTCGACCAGGAGCAGCTCGCTATCCAGGCTGACCCTCTTGCCGGTCTTCTCGGAAAGCAGCTGCTCCAGGGCGGCGACATCCATGTTCTCGTCGAGCGGCATCGCATCCACACCGGCGGTCTGGGTACCTGGCAGATAGATGGTGCCGTTGGAGAAGTCCACCGCGTAGGCAATTACCCCGGGCAGGATAAAGAACAAAAGGCCCACGCCATTGGCGATGGCCACCACGGGGTCGATGCGCCCGTCCAACTGCCCCTTTCGTTCGGGATGGAAAAGGGTGCCGCAGCCTGACAGCGCCGTGATGGTAATACCGACCACCAGGCCGTTCAGGGTACGACGAAGCCTGGGCTTAATGGCTGGGCTCATGACAGGGTCTCCGGAAAGGGATGTCATCGATGCTGTGGCATTGCTGGACAAGGCACCGAGAGTCAGAATCGAAGCGAGTCTACCATAGCCGTTCTTCATACAAGCGTTTAGCATTTTCACGGAGGCACCCATGGCCGAGATCACCATCAGTACCTGCCAGGGGAGCGCCATCACGCCCCACCTCGACGACCTGGCCCGGTTGAGGATTCGCGTCTTCCGCGATTTTCCCTACCTCTACGACGGCGACCTCGCCTATGAGGCCGACTACCTGCGCCGCTATGCGGAGTGCCCCGAGAGCCTGTTCGTGCTGGCCTTCGAGGCCAACGCCCTGGTGGGCGCGTCCACCGGCATGCCGCTGGCCGCCGACATGGCGGAATTCCGCGCGCCCTTCGAGCGGGCCGGCTTCGATATCGGCAGCGTGTTCTACTATGGCGAGTCGGTGCTATTGTCGAACTACCGTGGCCGCGGCATCGGCAAGGCCTTCATGGAGGCCCGGGAACGGCATGCCGCCGAGCGTGGCTTCTCGACCGTGGCCTTCTGTGCCGTGGAGCGCCCCGACGACCACCCGCTGAAACCCGAAGGCTACGTGCCGCTGCACGGCTTCTGGCGCTCGCGGGGCTACGAGCGCCACCCCGAGCTCGCCACCACCTTCCACTGGAAGGAGGTCGGCGAGCCCGAGGAGACCGACAAGCCGATGGTGTTCTGGCTGAAGTCGTTGGGGTGAGGGCCTGTCCTCGGCGCTCCTCGCCTGTTCACCAGCTCACTCTTTTGCCGCCGCTACCCGTTGCCCGTACAATGCCCCGAACGCCGCTCGTCGCGGCACGCCGACTCATGTCAAGCCCATGCTGGAAGGAAACACCGGACCCATGCGCGCCACCCAACTGTTGATCGCCACCCTGAAGGAAACACCCGCCGACGCCGAAGTGATCAGCCACCAGCTGATGCTGCGCGCCGGCATGATCCGCCGCCTCACTTCCGGCCTCTATACGTGGCTGCCGGTCGGTCTGCGCACGCTGCGTAAGGTGGAGCGGATCGTGCGCGAGGAGATGGACCGCGCCGGTGCCCAGGAGGTGCTGATGCCGGCGGTGCAGCCCGCTGAGCTGTGGCAGGAGTCCGGCCGCTGGGAACAGTACGGCCCCGAGCTGCTGCGCCTGAAGGACCGCCATGAGCGCGACTACTGCGTCGGCCCCACCCATGAAGAGGTGATCACCGATCTGATGCGCCGCGAGCTGGCAAGCTACAAGCAGCTGCCGGCCAACTTCTACCAGATCCAGACCAAGTTTCGCGACGAGATCCGCCCGCGTTTCGGGGTGATGCGCTCCCGCGAGTTCATCATGAAGGACGCCTACTCCTTCCATATCGACCAGGCCTCCCTGAAGGAGACCTACCAGGCGATGTACGATGCCTATGTGCGCATCTTCACCCGCCTGGGCCTGGACTTCCGTCCCGTACTGGCCGATACCGGCGCCATCGGCGGCACCGACTCCCACGAGTTCCATGTGCTGGCCGACTCCGGGGAGGACGCCATCGTCTTCTCCAACGAGTCCGACTACGCCGCCAATATCGAGAAGGCCGAAGCCCTGCCGGCGCCGCTGGGGATGACACCGGAGCGTCAGGCACCGCAGGAAGAGCTACGGCTGGTTGATACACCGAATGCCAGAACCATCGCCACGCTGGTGGAGCAGCACGACCTGCCCATCGAGAAGACCATCAAGACGCTGATGGTGCGTGCCGCCGAGGGCGGCCTGATCGCCCTGCTGGTGCGTGGCGACCATGAGCTCAACGAGATCAAGGCGGAGAACCTGCCCGAGGTGGCCGAGCCGCTGACCATGGCCACGGAGGAGGAGATCCGTGCCGTGGTAGGTGCCGGTCCTGGCTCGCTCGGCCCGGTGAATCTCGACATGCCGATCATCATCGACCGCAGCGTGGCGCTGATGAGCGACTTCGGCGCCGGCGCCAACGTCGATGGCAAGCACTACTTCGGCATCAACTGGGAGCGTGATGCGCCCTTGCCCCAGGTTGCCGATCTGCGCAACGTGGTCGAGGGCGACCCCTCACCGGATGGCAAGGGCACGCTCTCCATCAAGCGCGGCATCGAGGTGGGTCACGTCTTCCAGCTGGGGAAGAAGTACTCCGAAGCCATGAACGCCACGGTGCTCGACGACTCTGGCCGCGCCGCCCACCCCTGGATGGGCTGCTACGGCATCGGCGTGACCCGCGTGGTGGCCGCTGCCATCGAACAGAATCATGACGACGGCGGCATCATCTGGCCCGATGCCATCGCTCCCTTCCACATTGCCCTGGTGCCGATGAACGCACATAAGTCGCAGCGGGTTCGCGATGAGTCCGAGCGTCTCTATGCCGAACTCACCGCCGCCGGCTTCGACGTGCTGCTGGACGATCGCGACCTGCGCCCGGGCGTGAAGTTCGCCGACCAGGAGCTGACCGGCATCCCCCACCGCCTGGTGGTGGGCGACCGGGGCCTGGACAAGGGCGAGCTGGAGTACAAGGGCCGTCGCGACAGCGAAGCGACCATGGTGCCGGCAGACAGCATCCTCTCGTTTCTCCGCGAGCGGATTGAAGGCTAGGACATGCCGCCATTCGCCGCCTGGCTGATGCTCGGGTTGATCGCCCTGCCGCTGTCAGGCGGCGCCCAGGCAAATGAGGGTGCCGACGCCAATGAGCCAGGGTTCATCGGCGCCCTCTCCACGAACAGCCCACCATCAACTAACCAGCCGACGGAGCCCCGCGTCCAGGTGCTGCCGGACATTCCCCCCTCGCTGCGGGCGACCCTCGACGCAGTCACCACAGCGGAGCTGCCGGCGGAGTCGGTATGGGCGGCACGCCAGTGGATGAACACGATGGAGCCGCGCCTGGCCCGCTACGTCTCGGACGCCGATCTGCGTAAGGAGATGCTCGGGCGCATCTATCACGAGTCTCGCCTGGCCGGCCTGTCGCCGGAAATCGTGCTGGCGGTGATCCAGGTGGAAAGCGCCTTTCGCGCCGACGCCGTCTCCTCGGCCGGTGCCGTGGGGCTGATGCAGATCATGCCCTTCTGGATTCGCGAACTCGGCCGACCGGCGGATGAGCTCAAGGACCCCTGGCTCAACCTGCGCTACGGCAGCACCATCCTCGCCCACTACCTGGCCGTGGAGCGCGGCGATCTCACCAGGGCGCTTGCCCGCTACAACGGCAGCCTGGGCCAGACCTGGTATCCTGAGCGAGTGATGGCCGCATGGCGCAGCCATTGGTGGATTGCTCCCTGAACCTGAGCCCCTGTTCAAGCTTCCAGACGTATCAGCCGATATGGGATAGGCAACATGCCCCGACGATTCTCAGCCATTGGAGCCCTCCATGACCCACCCGTGCGGCATACTCGCCAGGGCCGCCTGGCTGTTTCTTTGCCTGGGACTGCTGGCCCCGGCCGCACAGGCCACCCGCATCGTCATCATCGATGCGAACAGCGGTGACCCGCTTGAGAATGCCGTGGTCGAGATCCAGACCGGTACTGCGGAGCCGACGCAGTCTGCCGAGGTCATGCAGCGTGACGCGGCCTTCCACCCCCACGTTTCGGTCATTCCTACCGACAGCGCAGTGAGCTTTCCCAACCGCGACACCACCCGGCATCACGTCTACTCATTTTCCCCGGCAAAGGTCTTCGACCTTGAGCTCTATCTGCAGGAGACACCGCCTCCGGTGCATTTCGATCGTACCGGTGTCGTGGTGTTGGGCTGCAACATTCATGATCAGATGCAGGCCTTCATCGTCGTCAGCGATGCCCTGCATGTCGCCGTCACCGCCGACGATGGCGTGGCCGAGTTCGATGGTTTGCCCACAGGCAGCCACGATGTGCGCGTCTGGCATCCTCAGCTATCGGATACCCACCAGCAATGGTGGGAAGGCAGCGTGGAGGTCGGTCAGTCACTGACGGTGTCGCTGTCGCTCGAGGGAACGCCGCCACCGCCAGAGACGCTTTCCCCCCTGCAGCAGCGCTTCCGCGATGCCGCCCAACAGCATGCCGAGCAGAACTGAGATGGCGATATGACATTCCGCTTGCGCCTATTGGTGGTCATGCTGCTGGTTGTGGTGGTGTCACAGCTGGTCACCGGCGGTGCACTCCTGCGCGCGATCTCCCAGGATGCGCTGGAAAAAGGGAATCGCGACCTGGGCGTCGGGCTCCGCGTCCTCGAGCAGGTACTCGACGAGCGCGGCCGATTCCTGCAAGGCAACGTCGAGATCCTCGCCAATGACTTCGGCTTCAAGAGTGCTGTCGCCACCCGGGACACCGGCACGCTGCAGTCGGTGCTCGCCAATCACGGCGATCGCGCCGGTGCCGACATGGTATTGCTCGGCGACCTCGACGGCACACTGCTGGCAAGCAGCCACCACCCCCAGGGAACGGCAATGCCCTTCCCCACGCTTTGGGAGCAGGCGCGGGAGACGGGTGCAGCCGTCGAGGTCGTCATTCAGGAGGGTAAGCCCTACGAGTTCGTGTTGTTGCCAGTACGTGCTCCCAACCTGATCGGTTGGGTCGGCATGGGTTTCAAGATCGACCAGGCACTGGCCAGCGAGATCCACGCCCTGACCCGATTGGACATCAGCTTCATCACCCATCGGAATAGCAGCGATGGGCCGGGGCACCGGGTTTCGTCGCGGGAGGACCTCGACGCCGCAGCCCTCCAACGACTCACCGCCGAGCTCGATTCCGGGCGCTTCCTTCAGACAAGCGCCTTCACCGAGGACGATCGCTACCTGACTCGCGCACAGCTCCTGCAAAGTGATGCCGGCAACCAAACCTATGCGGTCGTCCAGGCATCCCGCTCCAGCCTCCTCGGCGCCTATCGCGATCTGCAGTGGCAGTTGGGTGGCGTTATCGCCGTGATCCTGCTCTTAACGGCGGCCCTGGCGGCCTGGAGCGCAAGAAGCATGAGCCGCCCCTTGAGCGTACTGGCCGATGCCGCCAGGAATATCGGTCGGGGACAGAATCTGAAAAGCGTGGATGTAACCCCGCATGGCGAGATAGGCCTTCTGGCGGGTACGCTGCTCTCCATGCAGGAAGACATCCGCCAGCGCGAGCAGAGCCTGTTGCATCAGTCCCGCCATGACCGGCTTACCGGCCTGCCCAATCGCAGCTCGGCCCAGGATGATATCGAGGTTCTGATCCGCCAGCAGACCCGGTTCAGCCTGCTACGCATGGAGATACTCGATTTTCGGCGCATCAATGACACCTTTGGCTACGCCCTTGGCGATCGCGTGCTGATCACCCTGGCCCAGCGGCTCAGAGACCTTCCTTCCCCCGTGCGCAACGCCTACCGCCTCGGTACGGACGAGTTCCTGCTGGTGGTCGATGTCTCGGCATGCGATGACCGCTGGGTCGAGTCACTCCTGGCAGGGCTCTCGCAACCCATCGACCTCAATGGATCGCCAATCCATCCGGACCTGCTCGTTGGCGAAGCGAATTACCCTGACCATGGCAACGACGTCAACCTGCTGCTGCGCCGGGCCGATATCGCCCTGCATGCGGCGAGTGCTCGACACCAAAGCCATCAACGCTACCTCGAGGGCCAGGACGAGGAGCACCTGCGCCAGCTGACTCTGATCCGCGACCTGCAGAGCGCCGTGACCTGCGATCAGCTGCACATGGTCTACCAGCCCAAGATCGATGCCCGTAGCGGTGAGGTGGTGGAATTCGAGGCCTTGATGCGCTGGCAGCACCCCTCCCTCGGTTTTATTCCTCCCGATGAGTTCATCACCCTGGCCGAGCGCTCCGGCAACATACGGCCATTGAGCCGCTGGATGTTCAACGCCGTATGCAGCCAGCTTGCCGCCTGGCAGCGCCAGGGACAGCGTCTCTCCGTGGCGATCAACCTCTCCGCCGCGGACCTCGGCGATGCCGACCTGGTCGACCTGCTGCTCAACCACCTGCGCCACCATGGCCTGCAAGCCGACCAGCTGGCACTCGAGATCACCGAGAGCGCCGTCATGGAGGACGCGACCCTGGCCAGCCACTCACTCAACCGCCTGCGGCAGGCGGGCCTGACAATATCCGTAGACGACTTCGGCACTGGCTACTCTTCGCTGGCACAGCTCAAACGGCTGCCGGTTGGCGAACTCAAGATCGACAAGTCCTTCATCCTCCAGCTCGACAGTGAAGATGATGACGCCACGATCGTGCGCTCCACCATCGAAATGGGCCATAGCCTGGGGCTACGCATCGTGGCCGAAGGGGTCGAGAATGCCGCCAGCGCGGGGCTTCTGAAGGAGTACGGTTGTGACTTCCTGCAGGGGTATTGGATCGCTCGCCCCCTGCCCGCCGACAGCGTGATCGAATGGCTGGGTGGCAATAACCCATTCCCCCTCTCCGCGATAAGGCATGCCAAATGACGACTTGCCGCTCCGTCCTGCCGGCATGGATGCTGGCCAGCGTACTGCTCGCCCTGTACCTGATCACCGGCCCCGCCCTCGCCGGTAGCCGCCTGCTCGCCACCGGCGGCGTCAGCCAGATCGAAGGAGCCGCCGGTGGCGGCCTGTCGCCATGGGGTGTCCTGGCGGGCAACGCCAGCGAGGGCGAACTGGCCGCGACCGCCTTCGCCAGCGTCGCTCCGCTGAGGGACTATCGACTGACGGTGGGCGGTGTTGCCCTCAATCTGCATGACCGCCTGGAACTCAGTCTTGCTCGCCAGCGCCTTGACCTGGACACGCTGGGCGGTCGCCTCGAGCAGCAGGTCGCGGGCGCCAAGTTGCGGCTGGTCGGCGACCTGATCTACCACCCCTGGGGGATATGGAGCCTGGGCGTGCAACATAAGCAACTGGACGACGGCACCCTGCCATTGGCAGTGGGCGCCACTAGCACGCGGGGAAGCGACATCTACCTGAGCGGCAGCAAGCTGTTGCTTGCCGCCGTCGCCGAGCGAAACCTGCTGCTCAACCTCACCCTGCGCTCGACGTCTGCCAACCAGGGTGGCCTGCTGGGGTTTGGGGGCGATAGGGAGGGGGGACGCTCACTGGTAGCGGAAGGCGCGGCCGGGATTTTCCTGACCCGGCGCTGGGTCGTCGGGGCGGAATATCGACAGATGCCCGACAACCTCTCCTTTGCCCGTGAAGACGATTGGCGCAGCCTCTACTCGGCCTACTTCTTCAGCCCCCACCTGTCGCTGACAGCTGCCGCACTGGACCTTGGGTCGATCGCCGGGCTCGATCATCAGCGCGGCGGCTATCTATCGATACAGTTCGCCTTCTGAGCCCTATGGGTGCTGAATCATATTGGTGAAGAGTGTTCCTGGAGAAAAGCGCATGAAAGCCCTGTGGACGACAGCCCTTGCAATGATGCTATTGCTGGGCGGCTGCGCTCAGCGCCCAGCCGAGCCCACACTTTACCAGCAGCTCGGTGGCAAGCCGGGGGTGGCCATGGTGGTCGAAAGCCTCATGTATCGCATCGCCGACGACCCACAGCTCATCGGCTTTTTCACCCACACCAATATCGACCACTTCGTCGCTTCGCTGGAAGAGCAGCTATGCGACCTGGCCGATGGCCCCTGCCACTACCAGGGCCCGCCCATGGATCGCGCGCATCAGCACATGGGCATCGACAACGCCGACTTCAACCGCCTGGTGGGCCATATGGAGCAGGCCATGATCGACGAGGGAATTGCTCTGGGGGCGCGTAACAGGCTGCTGAGGCGCCTGGCGCCATTACATGGTGAGATCATGCGTTATCAAACCCCGCCGCCGACCACCTGACGTACCGGCACACAGCCGGCGGGGCGAATGTTGCTCACGACGCGCGTTGGCTGGTGCCTGGCTGATTCCTTCAGCATCAGCTGCGTTCGAGCTTCAGGTCGCCGCTGTCAGCAACCACTTTCGCTTCTGCCACCTGCCACCCGTCGCGTCCGCCGGCCTTGACCCGGTAGAGGGCCTGGTCCGCGGCGGCATAGCCGGCATCGAAACCCGCCTGGCCTGCAATAAAGCATGCCGCCCCCACGCTGAAGGTGACGGTGGGTGAACCGGGATGTGCAGGGTGCTCCAGCGCCGCCTCACGCAGCTCCTTCACCAATCTCTCGCAGTGCCCTGCCAGTACATCATCGTCGACACAGTCGATAAGGGCGGCGAATTCATCACCGCCCATGCGATAGAGTCGTGCCTGTCTACCCAACGTCTCATCGATGAGATGAGCCAGGTGTCGCAATAGCTTGTCCCCGTCAGGGTGCCCGAGGTGGTCGTTATACTGCTTGAAGAAGTCGATATCGATCAGAATCAGCCCCATGGGTTGACCCTTGCTGGCCAGCACATCCTGATGAAGTGCGCTACGATTGCCAACGCCTGTCAGCGGATCGCTGAGCGCACGAGCCATCCATTCCAGGCTTTCCCGGGTGGCACGTTCGGCGCTGCGCCGATGACGCTCATGCATCCACCAGAAAGCCAGGCCTAGCACGAAGATGACCACGCTGCCGATCAGGACCTGCCCCTGATGTCGGCGAGTGTCTTCAACGAAGGCTGCCGTGACGCTGCTACGCCGATCCAGTTGGTGCATTTCGATTTCGGTGAGACAGCGAATCGGGCTCAGCAGGCTGTGGCGTAGGTCTCCGGGCAGCAAGCTCTCTCCCGAGCGGAGCTTCACCTTCAGCTCATCGAGCGCCGCCAGGCTCGGTCGCGTACAGCTGTACTCGTTGCGATAGAGGCCTATGTCAAACAGGCTATAGGCCAGTTCCAGATGAAAATGCGCGCGATCCCTGCCGTCATCGTCTACCGGACTTGCAAGCAGGATATCCAGGCTCTCCTGAAGGTAGTCGCGGGAGCGAGTGGCAAGCTGCTGACCGGTCAGGTTACCGGCCTGACTGAAGTAGGCGTGTATTTCGGGATAGACCCAGCGGGTCTGGTAGGCGATCAGCAGCATCAAGAGCGTAAAGCTCATCAGGCTTAGCCAAAGCCACCCCAGATGCCGTCTCCAGCGAGGGGCTGGTATCACGGCACCGTCTCGATACGCTTGATCATCCAGACCCAGTCGTTGAAATTGCGCAGATTCGCAGGATCCCGGTCACCGTAGTCTCGCTCGACCAGTCGTATCGGCCCCCGGTCACGCAACGTCAGGGGCTCTCCGTTCTGGTGCGTGACGAGGATCCAGTTGTCATCGTCCCAGCCACCTAGAGCGACGTCATAGTCATCCCAGGCGTAAAAATGCAGGGTCTCCGGCACGCCACCGAGATGCGCTACCAGCAGATCGCGAAATATCAGGCCGCGTATCGCGACCTCGTCCGCCAGGTAGGGGTCGAAAAAGGTGAACTCGACATCGGCCTGCTCACGCAGGTCATCGACGGAGAGATGGATCTCCTCATCGTTGTGCTGCAACGTAATCTGGTCGGGACTGGCCGCGGCAACGGGGGTAGACAACAGCAGGGTTGCTGCCAGCCATGCCGCCAGACAGATGAAAGGTCGCGAAGATGTCATGGGTGGTCTCCGTCCTTCGGGTGGGGAACGCTTGTTTCTTGTTGTTACCGACAGTTGTTACGAATCGTTGTTACCGGATTTTGCCAGAGTGTATCATGCCGACATAAAAATGCCGGCCCTGACGGGCCGGCTACTGGGGGGATAAAATCCCCCCTCCCCTGACGACTTGCTGTGCAGCTTGGCTCAGTGCTTCTTCTTGCGACGATGGTCGCGAATCACGAAACCGACCCAACCTGCCATGAATGCGATCATCATTGCGACGGTGACCAAGCCGAAAATAACTGCGTCATCCCAGTACATGGTGTTCTCTCCCCCGTCTCCAATGCGATGAGTGAACTGTAGCGCGTCAACGCCGGGGGAAAACTGACCTGTATCAATTTTGTATCTGGCCGCCCTCGAGCATGGCGCCAAATTTGATGCAGGTCAGTTTTTGGCTGCCTTTGGGCTCAGGGTACCTTGCGATCCTCTACTAGAGAGGGGTCGACATCCGGCGGGAGGGGATGACCCTTGGCCAGTTCGGCACGATTGGCCTCGCGCACCGAAAGAACCTCGAGCCGGTAGTGCAGGGTGCGACCGGCCAGCGGATGGTTGGTATCGATCTTCACCGTGTCGCTGGCGACCTCCAGGATGGTAACGATCTGAGGGCCGTCATCACCCGGCGTCTGGAACCGCATTCCGGGAGTCAGGTCATCCATGGGAAAGGCGGCGCGGCTCACTTCCTGAACCAGCGCCTCGTTACGTAGCCCGTATGCCTCGGCAGGCATCAGGGTCACCGTGAGTTGTGCGCCCTCCTGCTGCCCTTCAAGAGCACGCTCCAGCCCGGCCATGATGTTGTCATGGCCATGCAGGTACTCGAGCGGTACCGCTCTGGCCCGCGAGTCATCGAGCACAGCGCCCTGCTCGTCACTCAGCACATAGTGCAGCGTAACGACACGTTGCGGGGCGATTGTCATGGCTTTCTCCTTCATTTATCTGGGCGTTTCCTGACTCAGTCCTGGGGGCGCAGCTGAGCCACGGGCAGTACCAGTCGCTGCTGGCGGTTCAGCAGATTGAGCAGGACGATGGCACGCTCCTCGCCTTTGTGGCTGGAAAAGACCGCCTGGAGGTCCTTGAAGGGGCCCTCGGTGATCTCGACGATCTCGCCGGCGCGAAAATAGACGTTGGCGGTGGCATTCAGATCCCCGATCCCCTTCTCGCGCAGCGTGTCGACCAGGGCATCTTCTACCGGCAATGGCTTATCGCCGAATGTAACGATCTTAAGTACGCCGCGGGTGGAACGAATCGGACGCCAGTTGCTGGCAACGCGATCAAGGCGAATGAATAGATAGTGGGGAAACAGTGGTTCATTCAACCAGACCAGCTTCCCCCCCCGCTTCTTCTGCACCTCCAGCACTGGGTGAAAGAGGTCATAGCCCTGGTTCCCCAGATGCTCGGCGGCACGAAAGGACTCCCCTCCCTTGCACTGGATGACATACCAGCGCGGCAGGTCATCCTCGGCGTCGGCCGGTGGGCATGTGGAATCACTCATGAAGGGCTCCTGATCGAGATATCCTGCTGGTAACGCTGTCGGGGCTCTGCAACAATCGGACAGCCACTGCATGCCGCTCACCCCGCCGAGCGGTGGTCATTCTAACATTGTTAAGCGTTTTCGGGCGGCCCCCGGGGCTGCCGAGCCACAAGGAGCGGCATACCGCATGTCCATCCCTATCGCCCGTCGCAGCTGGCGTTCCGCCCTGGCCATCTATCTGCGTGCGCCGGTCATCACCATGCTCTTCCTGGGTTTCTCCGCCGGACTCCCTTTCCTGCTGGTTTTCTCGACGCTTTCCGCTTGGCTGCGCAGCGACGGGGTGGAAGTCGCCGCCATCGGCTTCTTCTCCTGGATCGGAATTCTCTACTCCATCAAGTTCTTCTGGGCGCCCATTGTCGACCGCCTGGCCCTGCCCGTGCTGACCCGCCGATTCGGCCAACGACGTGGCTGGATGCTTCTGGCCCAGGCCATGATCGCCGCCGGCCTCATCGGACTCGCCAGCCTTGACCCCAACCAGAACCTGATGCTGGTGGCCGCCTTCGCCCTGCTGGTGGCCTTCGGCTCGGCCACCCAGGATATCGCCATCGATGCCTTTCGCATCGAGTCCGCCCCGGACGATATCCAGGCGGCCATGGCGTCGACCTATATCATCGGCTATCGCGGCGGCCTGCTGGCCGCCGGCGCCGGCGCCCTCTACGTGGCGTCTTGGATCTCCTGGGAGGCCGCCTACCTGACCATGGCTGCTCTGGTGGGTATCGGTGTGATCACGGTACTGGTGCGCCCGGAGCCGGAGCGCCTTTCACTGACGACGCAACTGATCCATGAACCTCGGGTACGTGCCTTCATTCGCGCCAGCCGCGGCCAGCCGCGCCATCTGCGTCGCCTGGGAGCCTGGTTGATCGGCGCCGTGGTCTGCCCCTTCACCGACTTTCTCTCGCGTCACCGGCTCAAGGCGCTCTGGCTACTGGTGTTCATCGCGGTATTCCGAATCAGCGACCTGGCCATGGCCTCCATGGCCAATCCGCTCTATATCGACCTGGGCTTCTCGCTGGCCACCATAGCCAATGTGACCAACGTCTTCGGCATCGCCATGAGCATCAGCGGCGGTATCCTGGGCGGCCTGCTGGTAGCCCGCTACGGCATCGGGCCGATACTGGTGCTGGGCGCGGCAGCGGCCACGCTGACCAATCTGCTTTTCGCCGCCCTGGCTCTGGCCGGCCAGAGCCTGCCAATGCTGGTCATGGCCATCGTCGGTGACAACCTCGCCAACGGCCTGGCCAGTGCGGTCTTCATCGCCTTCCTTTCAAGCCTGACATCCCGGGCCTACACGGCGACCCAGTACGCACTGTTCTCTTCGCTGATGACACTGCCAGGCAAGTTCCTGAGCGGTTTTGGCGGTCTCGTAGTAGCGGCGGAGGGATACGCCACCTTCTTCGTCATCGCCACGGCCCTGGGCTTGCCGGCCATCGCACTGGCGATCTGGATCAGCCGCGACCCGGAGCTGGTACCGCGCCCCTCGGCCCCGGCAACCTGACATCGAGCGACCAGGCAACACAGCCTGGCCCGCTTGGGCAACGATAGTCTTTGAGACAATGCCAGTCTTGAGGCGAGGGGGGCAGGAGCGAAGAGTGGAAGAGCGGCCTGCTCAAGCAGGCCACGTAAATCAGCGTGACAGGTTGGCCTGCAGCCAGGCCAGGGCGCCGGGGGTAGCGCGCCACTGGTCGCGCATCAGGGTGCGGTACTGCCAGGCTTCGGCTCGGGTTCCCGGTTCGGCCACGCTATCCTGACCGGTACGCACGGGGCGAGGGTTGTCGGCGCAGAGCATGGCCAGGGCATGCGCGTTGTGACTGGTCACCTCTTGCAGCATCGCCTCGGCTTCCTCCTCATGCGATAGGCGATAGAGAGCCAGCGCCCGCCCCATCAGCATGCCCAGTACCGGCTCCTCCTCACGCCGCGTTTCGGTCAACGCCAGCGCCTCCTGGTCGCGTCCTTCTCGCAGCAACTGGTCGAGGACCAGTTCCTGCAGCCCCAGGCTGTCCTGGTCATCCAGCGTCAACAGCCGCTCGGCCAGTCGGCGAGAACGCTCCCTGGCACCGCGCTCCATACCCACTACCAGCGCCAGGCCGGTACGCAGCAGCACCGCGTTGTCGGCATTGTCCCACAGGAAGGGGCCGTCACCCTCGCCGCGGATGCGTTCGAGCCAACGCTCCAGGCGGTCGGCAAGCGGTTCGAACAGACTCGGTGACATCCACGGCAAGCTGCCGAAACGGCTGGTCAACGCCAGTGCCAGCGCCTGGACGACGCGGGGTGAATCAAGCCATTCTGGATGGGCGCAGAGCTGGCGCAGCCAGGTACCGGCTTCAACCCAGGGCTCCCCCTCGAAGCCCAAGGCACTCTCCTCATCGACTGCCACCTCGAAATGCACCTGCCAGGCGGCAAAGAGCGTGTCTTCCCGGGCGCTGCTGTGGTATTCCAGCCCGCCTTCATCGCCATGACGGATATCCAGCCCCGGGGCCGGCGGCAGCTCGGCCAGCAGGGCCTGCAGCGCGGCCAGCGGCTCCGCCAGGTCCTCCTCGGCGTTGAGCAACTGATCGGCCAGGGTGGCGCCGGGGTTTTCGGCCAGGTCGGCCAGGAACTGCATCTGGTCGGGCTCAAGCTCGCCCTGGCGCTCCAGTCGACGGAACCAGAAGCGCGCACGCTCCGCGGCCTCCTGCTCATGGCCTTCGTGGAGCAGCAGCATGGCTTCGATATAAGCCAGGGTAGGCGAGTCGGGAAGCGCCTGCTGGGCGCGCACGAAGGCCTCCCGGGCGCTGTCCAGGTCATCGCTGTCCAGGTGCATCAGGCAGAGACGCTCCAACGCCACGCCGCGCAGAAACAGCGGACCGCGGTCCAGCACCTCATCGAGCAGCTCGGCGCGCTTGCGGTTGAATCCGCGCTCCTGGTAGAGGTCAATCAGAAGCTCGAAGGCCGGCTCGGCCTGTACCGGTAGCCGCGACCAGTCGCCGCGATGAAACAGTGACTCCAGGATCTGCTGGGCACGCCCCCGCTGACCGGTCTCTGCGGCGATAAGGCCGGCTTCGAGCAGTGCCTGGGCCGGTGCGCGCCCGCTTGCCAGGGCTGCCTTCAGGGTCGGCCCCTTCCAGTCTCGCAGCGACAGCATCCACATCAGATGATCGGGGACGTCGGCAGGCATCGCCACCGCACCGCAGCAGTGCTTGGTCTTGCGCCCTGAATCACACCAGCAGGGCTCATTGCGCCCCGGGCGCGCCAGGGGCTCGCAGGCAAAGCCGGCACGTTCGAGCGGGGTCTGGCACCACAGCTCGGGAGCCAATGCCTGGGCCATGGCCAGGTCGCCACCCATCAGGACGGCGCCCTCTTCTCTCGCCCAGGCCATGAACGCAGGATACTGCTCGTCATCACGGATCGCCGCCAGCGCCCCCGAGGCAAAGCCCAGAAGCTGTTCCACCCATACTGCCAGCATCGCCGTCTCCGCCAATCCCGAAAGCCGCATATTCTAACAGGGAAGCGCCGCTTCATGTGGGTTGCGAACCCAGGCCCTGGCAGGAAGCCATTGGGCCATTCTCTTCAGCCCCGCGCCCACTCCAGTAATGGCCGGGTACGAGCATCCATGTCCAGCCTTGCACCGAGACGCACGAGATTCCAGTAGTGGCCGTTCAGGGTGCGTGACAGGAGCAGGATGTCTGCCGGGGGCTGAAGCCTGTCCATGGCCGCCCACACCTTGGGGCTGAGATCCCGTAACTGGCGATGCATCCGCACGTCGGCGAAATCCTGCTCGCCCGGCTCGAACAGCGGCGCCACCGCCTCGGCAGCCTCGCGATACAGCGCCAGGGGCGCTCCCTGCCCCTGACGTCCGCCAAGCTGTCGCAGGGCATCGTCCATGGCCATGGGGTCGTTGGCCAGGGCAGCATCGAGCAGCGCCATCATCGCCTTGAGATGAGCATCGGAGACCGGTATCACCGCCCCCAGGTCATAGATCACCAGTCGCCCCTGCTCATCGGCAGCGAAGTTGCCGGCATGGGGGTCGGCATGCAGCTCGCGGTGGGTGAACAGCTCTTCGGTGACCCAGTCAGCCAGCGTCGTGGCGATTCGCTGGCGAGTGGCATCGTCTCCCGCCTCCAGTTCACGCAGGGGCGTGCCTGCCACGTGGCGCATGGCCAACACCCGGGGACCGGAAAGCTCGGGGAGCGGCTCGGGAATCACCAGGCCGTCGAGATGCGCATAGCGTTCCCGGTAGCGCGCCAGGGCACGTGCCTCGGCCTGATAGTCCAGCTCATTGCGCAGGCCGGCGGCCAGCTCTTCGAACAGCGCATCGAGCCGTGCCTGGGGGACCTTGAGCCAGCGTCCTAGCCGCATCATGCGCCGCACCTGCGCCAGATCGCCCTCAAGGATCTCGGGCAGCCCCGGGTACTGCACCTTGAGCACCAACGTTTCACCGTCATGGGTGACTGCCCGGTGTACCTGACCCATGGACGCGCTGGCGAAGGGGCGCTGCTCGATCTCGCGAAAGAGCGTATCCGGATCGCCGTACTGCTCGACCAGGGTGCGCCGGATGCCCTCCCAGGGCATGGGCTCGGCTTGACGCTGCAAACGCGCCAGTTCGTCGACAAGATCCGGCGGCAGCAGATCGTCCCACTGTGCCATGATCTGCGCCAGCTTCATCGCCGGCCCCTTCAGCTCGGAGAGTCCCTCGAACAGCGCTTCGCCCAGCGCGCGCCAGTCGGCCTGGCCGCCGAGACGCGTGCGAATCACGGCGCCACCCGTGCGGGCACCAAGCCCCAGCAGACGTCGTGTTCTTCCGCGTTCGCGCATATCGCCACTCTCCTTTTGCTGTCTCGAAAAGGTTGCCTCGAAACGTTAAGCTCGAAGCGCCGGATCAATGATACAGGAATTGTACAACGATAAATCGGGTCGAGATCTGGCGGACAACCTCCATTACTGTAAGAATATCCATACCTTGAATTCCTGTGGCGCCGACATGCGACTGATCATTGCCGAAAAACCCAGCCTCGCCCGGGCCATCGCCGACGCCCTGCCGGGCAGCACACGTCGTGAAGAGGGCGCCCTGCACGCCGGCGACACCGTAGTCACCTGGTGTCTTGGGCACCTGCTGGAGCAGGCGCCGCCCGACGCCTACGACCCCGCCTACAAGCAATGGCGGCTCGACCACCTGCCGATCCTTCCCGAGCGCTGGAAGCTCGCCCCCCGCCCCAAGGCCCGGGGACAGCTGGCGGCGATCCGTCGACTACTGAAGAGCGCGCGCGAGGTGGTGCATGCGGGCGATCCCGACCGGGAGGGGCAGTTGCTGGTACAGGAAGTCATCGAGCACCTGGGCTGGAAGGGCCCGGTATCGCGCCTGCTGGTCAGCGACCTCAACCGTCCGGCGGTAGCGCGCGCCCTGACCCGCCTGGAGGACAACAGCCGCTATCACGCGCTGTATCGAGCCGCCGAGTCCCGGGCCCGGGCCGACTGGCTCTACGGTATCAACCTCACGCGGGCCTGGACCTTGACCGGACGACAGGCCGGCCACGATGGGGTGCTCTCCGTCGGCCGCGTTCAGACGCCTGTACTGGGGCTGGTGGTCCGCCGCGACGCGGAAATCCGCGACTTCGTCCCCTACCCCTTCCATGTGCTGTGGGTCGATATCGCCGTCTCCGGTGGGCAGCTACGCGCCTGGTGGCAGCCTGCCGAGACGCATCGACTGGACGAGCAGGGGCGGCTGCTCGAACGCCCCCCCGCCGAGGCCCTGGCCGCTCGCCTGCCCGGTGCCGAGGGCCACCTGGCCTCCCTCGACGCTCGCCAGAAGCGCCAGGCCGCCCCGCTGCCCTATTCGCTCTCGGCGCTGCAGGTGGACGCCGCCCGCCGCTTCGGGCTCTCGGCCAAGGGGGTGCTGGATATCTGCCAGCGACTCTATGAGCGCCACAAGCTGATCACCTACCCGCGCTCCGACTGTCGCTATCTGCCCGAGGATCATCTTGCGCAGGCACGCCGCACCCTGGAGAGCGCCTGTCACAGTGACGCCACGCTGCAGCAGTGGTTTGCCGGAGCAGACTTCACGCTGCGCTCCAAGGCCTGGAACGACAAGAAGGTGGGTGCCCACCACGCCCTGTCACCCACCGGCAAGCCGGCGGACCTGGGGCGGCTGGAGAAGGCCGAGGCCGATGTCTTCCGGTTGATAGCCCGCAATGTCCTCGCACAGTTCTACCCTGCCCTGGAGACCCGCGAGGTAAAGGCCGAGTTCGTGATTCTCGACGAGCGCTTTCGGGCCAGCGGGCAGGTGCTGCTGCAGCCCGGCTGGAAGCCGCTGTTTACTACCCGCGATGAGGCGCCGCCGCTGCCGCCGCTCAGCGAAGGAGAAGCCTGTCGGGTAACGGACTGTGCCGTCGAGGATCGCGAGACCCGCCCCCCGGAGCCCTTCACCGATGCCAGCCTGATCAAGGCGATGATGAATATCGCCCGCTACGTCGACGACCCGGCCGTTCGCCGCACGCTGCGCGAGCACGACGGCCTCGGCACCGAGGCGACACGTGCCGGCATCATCGAGACGCTGCTGGAACGGGGCTATCTGGTCCGTTGCAACAAGGCACTGCGCGCCACGCGGCTGGGCAGCGGCCTGATCGCTTCGCTACCCGAGGCAGCCTCCCGCCCCGAGCGCACCGCGCTGTGGGAACAGCGGCTGGGCGCCATCGCCGAGCAGGACGCCGACCCCGCCCCCTTCATGGCCTCGCTGATCGCCGACCTGCAAGCGCTGCTGGCCAGCGCCGATGCCGGACGGCTGCGCAGCGCCATGGCCGAGGCCAAGGGCGAGACAGGGCCGGCAGCAGCATCGCGCCGGGGCAAGGGCAGCGGCAAGCCCCGCCGCAGCAGGAACGGCACCGCGTCACCTCGCAAGCGACACACCCGTTGAATGCCAGGTCTCGAGGGCGTTTCCTATGCCAGGACCATGGTAATCTCCTGAGTCGAACGCGTGGAGGAAATGGCAACTTATGTCGACCGCTTCACACCTGATCGTGGGACCCGGGGCGCTGGGCCGGCTGCTCGCACTCCACCTCGCCGGCAGCCAACCGGTGGTGCTGGCCGGACGCAGGCCACTCCCCCCGGAGCAGGCCCTGCTCACCCCGGAGGGCGGGCACCGAATACACCGCCTGACCATGGCCGACAGCCGCCGGCTACCGCCACTGGCGCCCGCCTTCCTGCACCTGACGACCAAGGCCTACGCCACCGAGGCCGCCTATGCCAGCGTGGCCGCCCAGCTGCCACCGGCGACCCCGCTGGTGCTGTGGCAGAACGGCTATCAGGTTCAACCCAGCCTGAGCCTGCGTCACACCGGGCCGGTACTCTGTGCCTCCACCACCGAGGGCGCCTGGCTCGCAAGCGATACCCGGGTGGTACATGCGGGGCATGGCCTTACCTATATCGGCGATCTCGATAACCGTTACCCCGAGCTTTGCCGGGCGCTAGCCGCGACCCTCACCGACACGGGCCTTCAGGCCAGCGCGGTCGACGACATCCGCGTTCGGCTCTGGCACAAGCTGGCAATCAATGCCGCCATCAACCCGCTGACCGCCCGCTATCGCATTCGTAACGGCCAGCTGCGGGACCGCCCATTTCGGTCGATGGTGAATCAGGTGATCGAAGAGGTCGCCGCCATCATGGCAGCCGAGGAGATCCCGGCCCCGGAGGCGGGTTGGAATGAGCTGGTCTGGCAGGTGGTGGCGGGCACCGCCAATAACCGCGCTTCCATGCTGCAGGACGTCCTCGCCGGGCGTCCCACAGAACGAGAGGCCATTCTCGGGCCGCTACTGGCTGCGGCCAACCGCCACGATATAGCGGCGCCCTGCCTCATAGCGCTCGAAGCCGCTCTAGCCAAGCCCTGATAGCGATCGTTGATCGCCTGCGTGGCACAACGAAGCAAGGCCTGCTAGCCTGTTAGGGATATCACTATTTGAGCAGGGTCCTAGCAAAGCAAGAGTAGAGGCCGCCTGCCAAGGCCAGGGATCATGAAATCGGGTTTAACACTAGCCGTCGCGCTGTTAGCCAAACTGCTTTTCCTTGCGTCACCGCTCGTATCGGCTGACGGAGCGCCTTCCTATGCCGGTAAATCCAGCGAGCTCATGTATCTCGACAATGGAGTGGTACTGGAAGGGCGGGGCCTGGAAACGCCGGATGGCTACACCTCCGGTTTCCGCCTTACCGCCGGTTTCTCACCGCTGAACATGCCGCGTCTCGACCTAGGTGCCGAATTCAGCTACCGCGAGAGCGATGAAGTACCGACACACCTCGGCGATCAGCCAATGATCCTCAATACAACCAGCTTGGGGGGCAGTCTGGTGGCCGGCGTTCGCCTCGGACAGTTGGGGCTGTATGCCAAGTCCGGCTTCACCGAATGGGAGGGTGACCCGGTAACGCGCAGCGACGACATGCTGTTCGCTACCGCCGGCACCGCTCGAGTCCATGGCTTCGGTGCCCGCCTGCAGCACAACCGCCTCATCAGCCGCCTGGAATTCGAGGAGTTCGATGCCCCCAGCATGGCCCATATGAATCTGATCACGGCCTCGATTCACTATCCCTTCTAGCATTTCCGTTTAGCTTTATCCTGACGCTTTTCCTTCGACCTTGCCCCTTTGGCTTTCCCTGATGGCGGGCATGTCGGTATGCACGACAACAACCAACCTTTCAACCTCCGCCGAGGCGCCTATCGGCGCCAGTCGCGACGCGGAGCGGCGCTCCGACAGCGGCTTCATCCTGCCATGGCAGGCGATTGCCACCCTGTAGGAGTATCTTCAGATCACGACTGGAGGCCGAAGGACTCCCGGCGGTGTTGCCGACGCCAACGCGGCGGCCTCCACCAGGCGCCCGCTGAGTCTTATGCGTAATCAGGTGACTTCTTGACCATCGAAACACTTTAGTGTGGCTCAAGATTTGCCCGATGGCTGACTTTCTCGTCTCGACACGCCCGACCTATTGGCCGGGCGATGTCGTTTCTGCCTTGCCGGCGGAAACTCAGCCGGTATTGCGCAGACCCGCAGCGATACCCGCCATGGTCACCATCAAGGCGCGGGTGAGCTCACCGCTGATGGCGCCATCGGCATCGCGGTTTCGCTGCAGCAGCTCTGCCTGCAGGCCATGTAGGGGGTCGATATAGGGGTTGCGCACGGCAATGGCCTGGCGAATCAGCGGCGTCTGCTCCAGCAACTCTTCCTGGTCGAGGATCGTCAGTAACACTTCGTTCAGGCGGGTGAAGCGTTCCCGCAGGTCCTCGCCCAGCGCCTTCAGCGCCGGCTCATCCACCAGGCGCCTCTCGTAGTAGCTGGCGATAGCCACATCGGCCTTGGCCAGCAGCATCTCGAGCATGTCCAGGTAGGTGCCAAAGAAGGGCCACTGGTCACGCATCTCGCGCAACGTCTCCAGGCCACCCTCTTCCTCGAGGCGGGTGCAAAACGCTTCACCGCTCCCCAGCCATGCCGGTAGCATCAGGCGAATCTGGGTCCAGGCGAAGATCCAGGGGATTGCGCGCAGGGTTTCCACGCCCCCATCCTGGCGTCGCTTGGTGGGACGCGAGCCTAGAGGCAGCCGGCCCAGCGCGCCTTCCGGCGTCACAGCTCGGAAATAGGGCACAAAGTCGGGGTTCTCACGCACTACGCTGACATAGCCCCGGTGGGCGATAGCTGCCAACCTGTCCATCTCCTCGCGCCAGTGAGGCTCGGGGGACGGCGGCGGCAGCAGGGTGGCCTCGAGCACCGCACAAGCATAGATCTCCATGGAGCGCAGTGCGATGTCGGGCTGGCCGAACTTGAAGCGAATCATCTCGCCCTGCTCGGTAACGCGAAGACTGCCGTTCACCGAACCCGGCGGCTGGGAGAGGATGGCAGCATGCGCCGGACCACCGCCGCGGCCGACGGCACCGCCACGACCGTGGAAGAGCGTCAGCGAGACGCCGTGGGCGCGGCATACCTCGACCAGCCGCTCCTGCGCCCGATACTGGGCCCAGGCCGCCGCCAGCTGCCCGGCGTCCTTGGCCGAATCGGAGTAGCCGATCATCACCTCTTGAGTCATACCGGCTAGCGCCCGGTAGCCTGGCAGCGCCAGCAGGCGGTCGATCACATCGCCGGCGCGGTTGAGATCATCGAGCGTCTCGAACAGCGGCGCGATGGGCAGCGACACCTGGCCCCCTACCTCCTTCATCAACAACGCCACGGTCAAGACATCAGAGGGCTGCGCCGCCATGGAAATGATGTAGGTACCCAGCGCTTCGGACTGCTCACTGGCGATGACGCGAAAGGTGTCGAGCACTTCTCGTGTCTCGGCCGAACACTCCCAGCGCCGCGGAATCAGGGGGCGGCGAGACTCCAGCTCCGCCAGCAGGAAAGCCTGACGCTGCTCTTCGCTCCAGTCGCGGTAGTGGCCCAGCTCCAGAGCTCCGGTCAGCTCCTCCATCACCAGAGCGTGGCGACTCGCCTCCTGACGAATGTCCAGCTTGGTCAGGGTGACGCCGAATATGGCGACACGGCGCAGCGTATCCAGCAGCGCGCCGTTGGCGATGGTATCCAGGCCGACATCGCACAGCGAGCGATAACAGGTCAGCAGCGGCGCATAGAGCTGATCGCTGTTCTCGATGATGGGGCCTCCCTCGAAGCTGCGGCCATCGAGTTCCGCCTTGGCCCAGTCGCGGGTCGCCTCCACCCGTTGCACCAGTCGCTTGAGCAGTTCGCGATAGGGCTCGGCGACGCCACCCACTTCGGCGCGCAGCGCACTGTTGGATTTCCACATGGAGAGCTCGGCCTTGAGCTGCTCCAGGTCCCGCAGGTAGAGGTCCGCCGCCATCCAGCGGCCCAGCAGCAATACCTCGCGGGTGACCCGAGAGGTGACGTTAGGGTTGCCATCACGATCCCCGCCCATCCAGGAGGCAAAGACGATGGGGGCGGCATCCAGGGGCAGGCGCTCGCCGGCAGTCTCCAGCAGTAGGGTATCCAGGTCACGATGAAAGGCGGGCACCGCCTGCCACAGCGAGTTCTCGATGACGGCAAAGCCCCACTTGGCCTCGTCTACCGGCGTCGGCCGCTCATGGCGGATCTCGTCGGTGTGCCAGGCCTGGCTGATCAGCTCCTCGAGCCGTCCCCGGGCACGGCTCGCCCGCTCGGGATAGTCGCTGGAGGATTCGATGGTCGACAGGCACTCGTCGATGGCGTCGTATTTCTGAATCAGGGTGCGACGTATGACCTCGGTGGGGTGCGCGGTAAGCACCAGTTCGACGCGCATGTTGGCGAGGCTCTCCACCAGCTTGCGCGGGGCATGTCCGGCCTGCCTCGCCCGCGTCAGCAGCTCCCCCAGCATCGGTTGGCTGCCCGGTCGGTAGTCCTCCACCCGGCGGTAGCGGGCGCGATAGTGCTGCTCGGCGATATTGGCCAGGTTGAGGAACTGGTTGAAGGCCCGGGTCACCGGCAGCAGGTCGCGGTCGGGCAGCTTGCGGAGGTACTCGATGAGTTCACGGCTGCTCTGGACATCGCCCTGCCGGCCGCTCTTGGCATAGCCACGGATGGCCTCGATCCGATCGACGAAACCCTCGCCGAGATCGTCCGCGATGGTCCGGCCCAGGCTATCGCCCAGTATGCGTACGTTGTCACGCAGCGATTCGTGCAGATCGTCACTCATGGCCGGTCTCCTGAAGACAGTTCGGAAATGGGGGTGTCGTGCAGTTTGGCCTCCTGCCAGTAGTGCTCCATGGTGGCCAGGTCGACATCTCGCGTGGTCAAGCCCCGTGCGTTCAGCGCCGCTTCCACGTAGCGGAAGCGGCGCTCGAACTTGGCATTGGTCTCACGCAGGCAGCGCTCGGGGTCTGCCTTGAGGGTGCGCGCCAGGTTGGACACCGCGAACAGCAGGTCGCCCACCTCCTCGGCCGCATGGACGGTGTCATTCTCGGCCAGCGCCTCCTCGACTTCCTCGAGCTCCTCGCGGATCTTGGCGATCACACCACGGGCGTCGGGCCAGTCGAAACCCACCCGGGCGGCGCGCTTGGAGAGCTTGACGGCCCGTGACAGCGCCGGCAGGGTTCGCGGCACGTCGTCTAATACCGAATTCGCCGAACCGTCGGAGGCACGCTGGTCGCGCTCTTCGGCCTTGAGGCTTTCCCAGCGGCTGTTGACTAAATGCGTCTCAACCTGCTCGGCGCTGACGCCGGGCGGTCGGCGCGAAGCCAAGGTGCCCTCGGGAAAGACATGGGGGTGGCGGCGCAGCATCTTGTCGGTGAGGATGTGGACCACGTCATGAAAATCGAAGCGCTCCTCCTCCTTGCCGAAGCGACTGTAATAGACCACCTGGAACAGCAGATCGCCAAGCTCACCGGGCAACTCGCCGAAGGCACGCCGTTCGATGGCATCGGCGACCTCATAGGCCTCTTCCAGGGTATGAGGCACGATGGAATCCCAGTCCTGCTTGATGTCCCAGGGGCAGCCCTCTACCGGATCGCGCAGCACGGCCATCAGCGTGAGCAGATCGTCGATGCCGTAACGGCTCTCGCTCATTCCTTCTTCCCCTTGTTCTTTGGCCTCTGGCTCTTGGCCCCCTTGGCACCGCTACGCAAACGCTGCACCTCGATGACGTTGGAGAGTTGCTGAATACGGGAAAAGAGCCGGCCAAGGGTTTCCAGGCCGTCGACTTCCACGGTGATTCGCATCCGGGCGATGCCGTCACGGGTATCAGTGAGCGTATTGACCGAGAGCACATTGACCTTGTCATGGCTGAGTATGCCGGTGACATCGCGCAGCAGGCCGGAGCGATCCCAGGCCTGGATCTCGATATCCACCGGGTACTGGGTACGCGCCCGCTCGCCCCACTCCACTTCGATGACCCGCTGGGGCTCGTCGACGCGCAGCTGCAGGATATTAGGGCAGTCCTGCCGATGCACCGTGACGCCGCGGCCCTGGGTGATGAAGCCGACAATGGGCTCGCCGGGCACCGGGTGGCAGCAGTTGGCCATGCTGGTCTTGAGGTTGCCCACCCCCAGTACCGTAATATCGCTGCTGCCCCCCCTGCCAGCATCGCGCCGCGGCTTGGCCAGCAGACGATCGAGCTGCTCCTGGTCGTCGGTCTCGCCGAACAGTTGCTGCGCCTGGTGCAGCACCTGGCCGACCCGCAGGTCGCCGGCCCCCAGCGCGGCGTACATGTCGTCGGGGGTGGTGTAGTTGACCTTGCGCGCCAGGGTGTCGAGATCCATGTCCTCGACATCCAGGCGCTTCATTTCCCGCTCGAACAGCGCCTTGCCCTCCTCGAGGTTCTGATCGCGGGCCTGATGCTTGAACCAGGCCTGGATCTTGGCCCGGGCCCGGGACGTCCGGACGTACCCCAGGCTGGGGTTGAGCCAGTCGCGGCTCGGCCCGCCCTTGCTGGCAGTGAGGATTTCCACCTGCTGGCCGGTCTTGAGCTTGTAGGTGAGCGGCACGATACGTCCATCGACCTTGGCCCCACGGCAGCGGTGGCCCACCTCGGTATGTACCCGGTAGGCAAAGTCGATGGGGGTGGCGATTCGCGGCAGGTCGATGACGTGGCCGTCGGGGGTGAAGACGTAGATGCGATCCGGAGCCACGTCGCTGGAGAGGCCTTCGCGCAGGTCGCTGAAGTCGCCGACCTCCTCCTGCCATTCGAGCACCTGGCGCAGCCAGGCGATCTTCTCCTCGTAGCTGGAGCTCTTGCCGCCGGTGTCGTGCCCCTTGTAGCGCCAGTGGGCGCAGACCCCCAGCTCGGCTTCGTCGTGCATGGCGAAGGTACGGATCTGGATCTCGAGCACCTTGCTCTCGGGGCCGAACACCGCGGTATGCAGCGACTGGTAGCCGTTCTTCTTGGGATTGGCGATATAGTCGTCGAACTCGTTGGGCACGTGCCGCCAGCGGGAATGTACCAGGCCCAGCACGGTGTAGCAGTCGGCTACCTCCGGCACCAGGATACGTACTGCACGTACATCGTTGACCTGGGAGAAATCGATGCGCTTGCGCTTCATCTTCCGCCAGATCGAATAGATATGCTTGGCACGGCCGCTAACTTCGCAGGGAGAGATGCCCTGGGCTTCCAGAACACTCTGCAACGTGTCGACAACCTCATGAATATAGCGATCGCGATCCAGCCGCTTTTCGGCCAGCTGCCGTGCGATGGTCTTGTAGTCATCTTCATGCAGGTAACGAAAGGAGAGGTCCTCAAGCTCCCACTTGACCTGGCCGATGCCCAGGCGATGGGCCAATGGCGCATAGATATCGAATACCTCGCGGGCTACCTGCAGGCGCTTTTCCCGAGGGGCATCCTTGGCCTGGCGCAGGGCGCAGGTACGCTCGGCGATCTTGATCAGCGCCACGCGCACATCGTCGATCATGTTGACCAGCATCTTGCGCAGGTTGTCCTGCTGGTCGTGCTGCACCATGCCCTGGCTCGGAGTCTGGGCATTGCTGATGGCGGCCATCTGCAACACACCCTCGATCAAGCCCGACACCTCGCTACCAAAACGCTTGGTCACACCCTCGATGCCTATCTGGCCCTCACGTACAGCCCGATAGAGCACGGCCGCCTCCAGTGCCGGCTGGTCAAGCTTGAGCAGACCTAGAATATCGGCCATCTCGAGCCCCATACGGAAACTGGAAGCCTCCGGCAGCCATGACTTGTGGGGGCGCTCTGCCTGAAGGGCCAGACGCTGGGCAAGTTCGCAGGCCTCCTGCATCTCGGCCGGGTCACGCAGCTTGGTGTCTTCCTGCAACCGCGCAAGCCAGTGGCCGATGTCGACGTCACCCGAATCGGTCAATGGCTGGTCATCGCGCACTTTCACCATCTCTAGGCTCCTTGCGATGGTGGCTGCCGTTCGCAGTGCTCGAACAGCAGGATGGTTTCCAGATGCGAGGTATGCACGAACATGTCGGCTACCGCCGCACGGATGATGCGATAACCCCCATGCACGAGTCGTGCCGTATCCCGGGCCAGGGTGGCGGGGTCGCAGGCCACATAGACCAGCCGGGCCACCGGACGTTCCACCAGGGCACGGCAGGCCGCTGCCGCACCATCACGGGGCGGATCGAGCACGACGACATCGGGCTCTATGCCCTTCAACAGTGCAACGACCGCCGCCTCGCGGTTCAGGTCTGCCTGGCGGGAATCAACCGGCAACCCGTTAAACCTGGCGTTGTCCGCCAGACGCTCGACCATGGCGGGATTGCCCTCCACCGCCGTGACGTTGGCGCCGTCGGCCGCCAGCGGCAGGCTGAAGTTGCCGACACCAGCATAGAGGTCGAGCACCCGCTCGCCAGCCGTGGGAGCCAGCCATTCCCGTATCGTTGCGACCAGCTGCGCATTGACCGCCTCGTTGACCTGGAGAAAGTCGCCGGGGCCGAAGCACAGCTTGAGATCACCACCGCTGCCGGGCAGGCGATAGGCGAGATCGGGCGCACTGCCCAACCACTCGAACACGGGCGCGTCGCGCCCCACCAGGCGCCCCACTGCCACCCCATGGTCACGGGCGAACACCTGCCAGCGCTGGCGGTCGGCATGATTGTCTCGCAGCTGACGCACCACCACTGCGGTCACGCCATCGGCGGCGATCAGTTCCAGATGTCCAACCTGACGCGGCGCCTCCAGTTGGGCAAGCAGTACGCGCAACGGTACCAATAGCGCCTCCAGAACGCTCACCAGCACCAGGCAGTGCTCCACATCCACGAGGCGACTGGCATGGTGGACGCGAAAACCCAGGTGGACCCGCTCCTGTGCATCGACCTTCACGCCCAGCCGGGCACGGCGTCGATAGCCGGACGCAGTGCCTGCCAGCAGGGCGGGTGAAGTCGGCAGGGTGACGCCCTCTCGAGCCAGAAGGTCGGCCAGCACGGCCTGCTTGTGCTGCCGTTGGGCTGACACGGCCAGATGCTGGAGATCGCAGCCGCCACACTGAGCATAGTGGGGACAGGGAGGATCGACCCGCTCCGGAGAGGTTTCGAGGAGTTCGCGAACATGGGCTTCATCGAACCGCTTGCGCGAACGGTGAACCGCTACCTCGAGACGCTCTCCGGGCAAGGCACCATCGATGAACAGTGTCTTGCCGCTGGCAGAACGCGCCACGCCGCGGCCATCATGGGCCAGGCGCTGAACCGTGACCGCCGTCACCTCGGGGTCGGTCGTCCGTACGGGGGGCTCGCTCCGCCCCTGGAGGCCGGAGACACCCGAGCGTTGACGCGACGGCCGTCGCTTGCCAAGCATCGCCACGTCAGGCTTCCGGGGCAAACAGGCCGGTGGAGAGGTAGCGATCGCCACGATCACAGACGATGAAGGCGATCACCGCATTCTCGACCTCCGCGGCGATACGCAGCGCCCCTGCCAGAGCCCCCCCGGAAGAGACGCCTGCCAGGATGCCCTCCTCCCTGGCCAGCCGGCGCATGTGTTCCTCGGCCTCATGCTGACCGATGTCGAGCACCCGATCCACACGGGAGGCGTCAAAGATGCTCGGCAAGTACTCCTTTGGCCAGCGCCGAATACCGGCGATACTGGCACCGTCCTCCGGCTGCAGGCCTATGATCTGAATAGCGGGATTGCGCTCCTTGAGGTAGCGCGACACCCCCATGATGGTTCCCGTCGTCCCCATGGAGCTGACAAAATGAGTAATCGTGCCGTCGGTCTGGTCCCACAGTTCAGGACCGGTGCCGAGATAGTGTGCCAGCGGATTGTCGGCGTTGGCGAACTGGTTGAGCGGCTTGCCCTCGCCCCGGGCGATCATCGCCTCGGCCAGGTCGCGCGCCTCTTCCATGCCGCCTTCCTTGCTGACGGTGATCAGCTTGGCACCGAAGGCCGCCATGGCCTGCTTGCGCTCGCTGGAGGCGCTTTCCGGCATGATCAGAACCATCTTGTAGCCCTTGATCGCCGCCGCCATGGCCAGTGCGATACCTGTGTTGCCCGAAGTGGCCTCCACGAAGGTGTCCCCCGGCTGGATCTCACCACGCTGCTCGGCCTGTTCGAGCATCGACAACGCAGGGCGGTCCTTAACCGAGCCGGCTGGATTGTTACCTTCGAGCTTGGCAAGCAGCGTGTTATTACGGCCAGCCGTGATACGCTTGAGCCGCACCAGGGGCGTATTGCCAACCACGTCCGCAATGGTAGGAAAATGCATGTAACCGTCCTTATGGAAAGGTCTTTTCAGCATTATATCCGTGACGCCTCTCACTGGACAGGCATCCCGGGCAGCTGTGGCATACTGACTTGAGAAGTGCCGTGATAAAGGATTACCGATGTCGCTCGGAAACCGCTTGACGCTATGGTTGCTCTGCCTTCCGCTACTGGTATTGATGATCGTCGTGACGCTGGGCCTGCATCAGGAATCCGAGTGGCGCAAGTCGGCACTGCGTGATCGCCTGACTACCGCCGCAGAGCTACAGGCGCCGACGCTCGCCCAGGCCTTGATAGCCAATGATGAGGCGCATCTGGACAAACTGGCTCATCGCCTGCTCGATATCGAAGAAGCCCGTGGCGTCGGTGTCTATACCGAAGCCGGCATGACGATACTGGAGCTGGGACGCAGCCGTGCCCAGGTTGCCAGTGCAACGCCTCAGGAAACCCGGCTCGACACCCGGGGTGACATGTGGCGACTCATGGTGCCCCTCGACTTGCCCGAGCAGAATGGCATCGTTCAAGGGCTCGCCTGGTTAGAAATCGACATCGATTCACGGGCACTGGCCCTGGACCACTACCGCCGCCTGGCCAGTGCCGGCCTTGGGCTACTCTTACTCGGGCTGCTGCTGTTCCTGCTCGCCTCCTCGCTGGGACGGCGTCTGGATAGCAACCTGAACCGTGCCACCGACGCACTGCGACGCCTGCGCAATGGCGATCTGCACACTCGGCTGGCTGAGGAGGGCCCCCCGGAACTGCGCCAACTGGCCCATCAGGTCAATGCTCTCGGGGACAGTCTCGAACACTCTCGGGACAATATGCAGCGCCAGATCGAGCAGACCACCGCCGACCTGCAGGAGTCGATGGAAACCATCGAGATCAAGAACATCGAGCTCGACCTGGCCCATCGGCGCGCCCTGGAGGCCAACCGAGTCAAGTCGGAATTCCTGGCCAGCATGAGTCACGAGATTCGCACCCCGCTCAACGGTATCGTCGGCTTCTGTCGCCTGCTGGGGCGCTCGCGCCTCGAGGCGCGACAACGAGAATGGCTCGATCAGGTCCAGGTGGCTTGCGACAACCTGCTGGCCCTGGTCAATGACGTGCTGGATTTCTCGCGCATCGAGGCAGGACGCCTCGAGCTCGACCGCGCAGAGGTGGATATGGTGTCTCTGGTGGACGAGGCCCTGGGGCTTCAGGCGCCGCTGGCCCACCAGAAGGGGCTCCACCTGCTGGGCCTGGTCTATGACGACGTCCCCTCACCGCTTCGCGGCGACCCGCTACGCATCCGCCAGGTTCTGATCAACCTGGTACACAACGCCCTGAAATTCACCGAGCAGGGAGAAGTCATCGTACGGGTCATGGTGGAGGATCACTCCCATCAGAATCAGGTCCTTCTACGCGTCAGCATCAGCGATACCGGTATCGGGCTGACTCCTCAGGAGCAGCAGGACCTGTTCCAGGCGTTTCGCCAGGCGACGGCAGGCCACTCCCGGCAGTATGGAGGCTCGGGGCTGGGACTCGCCATCAGCCGGCAGTTGGTGGAGCAGATGGGGGGGCGAATCACGGTCGAAAGCGAGCCGACGAAGGGCTCGATCTTCGCCTTCAGCCTGCCGCTGGATGTCATCGGGGGCATGGAGTCGTTGCCCGAGCGCATACTCGACAGCGAACGTATTGCCCTGTACGAGCCACACGCCCCTACCCGCCATGCGCTCAGCCATCTTCTAACCCGCTGGGGAGCACAGGTGGTCGAAGTGCCCCAGCCCTCGGTTCAATCGCCGGCACCCGCACTGATGGTGGCCGGACTCCCCACCCTACTGACCGATAAAGTGCTGGAGGAGTGGCAAACCTGGCTGGACAACTGCCCCTGTCCGGTTCTGCTGCTGGTGAATGCCACGCCATTGGAACTACCAAAGCTCACCCTTCCCGCCGGTGGCGAGCTGTTGTGCAAGCCCATCTCTCGCCAGGCGCTGGCCGAAGGCCTGCGACGCTGTGGTTCGCTGCGTGGTGAGGTAGTTGTGGCACCTAACCTGAATCGACTTATGGTAGTGGACGATAATGCCAGCAACCGGCGTCTGCTGAAGGATATGCTGCAACGACCGGGGCTTTGGATCGAGGAGGCGGGTAGCGGTGAAGAGGCACTGGCCCTAGCCGAAAGCGAACCTTTCGACCTGGTTCTGATGGATATTCGCATGCCGGGTATGGATGGAGTAGAGACCACCCGAGCACTACGCCGGCTGGGCGGCTCCTGGACGCACTGTCCGGTGGTTGCCGTTACCGCCCACGCCCTGGAGGATGACCGGCAGCAGTTGCTGAACAGCGGCCTTCAGGAAGTCTTGATCAAGCCGGTGGATAGCCATGCCCTTGAAGTCCTTCTGCAACGACACTTGCGCATTACAGCGCCTTTCAGGCAAGTAGAGCCGGTGAAAGCGGAGCGGGAAGAGCAGAGCGAGGAGCTGGCTGTAGTTGACCTGGCCCTTGGCACTCGCCTGGCCAATGGTAGTGAATCCCTTGCCCTCGAGCTGCTGCAGGAGCTCGCCGTTTCACTTCCAGCCAGTGCCAGGGAGCTGCAGGCGGCCCTGTCAACAGAAGATCCTGAGGCCCTGCTGGATACGGTACATGCATTGAACGGCGCCTGCCGCTACTGCGGGGCGCCGGAGTTGGCGTTGGTGGCGGAGACCCTGGAAACCCGGCTGCGCTCGAAGGGCATGACCGATGTCGAGCCGTTGATCGACGATCTCTTCCGGGCGATGGACCGGCTGCGGGCCTGGCATGCCCAACAGCAGAACCAGCCTTCCCGTACGGCCAATGCCAGCGAGGCTTTTTCGTCAAAGGACAAATAAAGCCAAGGACACGTCAAACGAGGTTACGCCCGGATGATCAGCCGGTTTCATCGCCCTCCCCATGATCGTGGTGATCGTGCTCTTCCAGCGAAGCGAGGAAACCCGCCTCCTGGCCGGCGATGATCAGGCGCTTCATGTCGGCCACGGCTTCCTTCAGACCCACGAAGAGGGCTCGCGCAATAACGGCATGGCCGATATTGAGCTCATGCAGGCCGGGAATCGCGGCAATGGGCTCGACATTGTGGTAGTTCAGCCCGTGACCGGCATTGACCGTAAGCCCAAGCTCCAGGGCCATTTCCACCGCCGCCGCCAGCCGGGCATGTTCACGGCGAGCCGCGTCACCGGCCAGCTCGGCATAGGCCCCCGTATGCAGTTCGATGACCGGCGCCCCCGCCTTCACCGCGGCCTCGATCTGGCTGGGCTCGGGATCGATGAACAGCGAGACCTCGCAACCTGCCGCCGCCAGCCGTCGGCAGGCCGTGGAGATAGCCGGAAGCGCGCCGACCACGTCGAGTCCACCCTCCGTGGTCAGCTCTTCGCGCTTCTCCGGCACCAGACACACATGGGCGGGTCGGATCTCTTCGGCCAGGGCGAGCATCTCCTCGGTGACCGCCATCTCCAGATTCATGCGCGTGTTAAGGACCTCGGCCAGCAGGCGCACATCGCGAGGCTGAATATGCCGCCGATCCTCGCGCAGATGCACGGTGATGCCGTCGGCACCGGCTTCCTCGGCCAGCAGCGCCGCCTGAACCGGATCGGGATAGCGGGTGCCCCGTGCCTGACGCAGGGTAGCGATATGATCGATATTGACGCCGAGCAGGATCCGCGGGGGATGCATGGTCTCTCTCCTAAGCCGATAAAAACGGGATCAGTGTGGGCCGGCACGGCGCCGCTGGGCAAGCTGGCGCATCAACTCGCGTGAGCGCAGTGGCCGAGTTCCCAGCAGGGGCGCCAGTGCCGCCCGGGTAATCGCCTTGGCGGGACCGGCAAGGCCGGGCTTGGTCCAGTCGCCGCCGGCAAGCAGCCGAAGGGTACGACCATCGATTCCGGGTTCGCCGGGGACAAAGGCACGCGTTGTGAGATCGAAACGGTAGTGACAGTGAGGATCGAGTTCGCGCCCATCAGGTTCGGTGAAACGCGGCGCCGCATCCAGAGCGTCTAGCAGCGCCATCTCCAGCCGGCGCAGCGACCCGGCACGCCCCTCGGGTCGAGGCAGAGCCTCAAGCAGCGAACCATAGAAAGCAAATACCTCGCCTACCGGAAGTTCCACCGGTAGGGTCCGAGTCAGCAGCTCGTTGGCATAGAGCCCGCAGAGCAAGCCCTCGCCTACCAATAGCGCTGCGGAGCCACGGCTTTCCATCAATCTCAGCCGCTTGAGTTCGCCCTCTCCCACCCAGGTCACGTGCAGCGCGGCGAAGGGTTGAAGTCGTCCACGCGAACGCGACCCCGGGCGCTGCACCCCCTGGGCCACCGCCCGCACGCGTCCGTGCTCCAGGGTCAGCAGTTCGACCAGGGCGCTGGTTTCGCGATAAGGACGCTTGTGAAGCAGGAAGGCCGGCTGCGGCTGCATGTCAATCACCCGGCGGCTACACCGGCCTCATCGTGCATAACCATGGATCGTCATCAGTCGAGGTTGTAGCCAAGGCTCTTCAAGGCTCGCTCATCATCGGACCAGCCCCGCTTCACCTTGACCCAGAGATTGAGCATTACCTTGGCATCCAGGGCACGCTCCATGTCCAGGCGCGCCTCGCGACCGATGCTCTTGATACGCTCACCGTTCTCGCCGATCAGGATCTTCTTCTGGCCCGAGCGCTCCACCAGGATCAGGGCGCTGATATGCACCACGCGCCCTTCGTCGCGAAACTCCTCGATCTCCACCGTGACCTGGTAGGGCAGCTCGTCGCCCAGCTGGCGCATGATCTTTTCCCGCACCAGTTCGGCAGCCAGGAAGCGCTGGCTCTTGTTGGTAACCTGGTCCTCAGGGAAGTGGTGAACACCTTCGGAAAGGTGCTTGGCCACCTCGGCCTCGAGCTCCGGCACGTTGGTGCCGTGCTTGGCCGAGATGGGAATGATAGCGGCGAAGTCGCGCCGCGCCCCCACCTCGCCCAGCCATGGCAGCAGCGTGCTCTTGTCCTCGAGCCGGTCGACCTTGTTGACGGCCAGGATGACCGGTGCCTGAACGTGCTCGAGCCGCTGAAGCACGACCTGATCCTCGTCGCTCCAGCGGGTGCGGTCGATGATGAAGACCACACAGTCCACGTCACGCAGGGCCTGGGTCGCCGCCTGGTTCATGAAGCGATTGATCGCCTTGTTGCGATCCTTCGCCATGATGTGGATGCCGGGAGTATCGACGTAGATAAACTGCGCCTCACCTTCGGTCTTGATGCCCATGACCTGGTGGCGTGTGGTCTGTGGACGCCGCGAAGTGATCGAGATCTTCTGGCCGAGAATTCGGTTCATCAAGGTGGACTTGCCCACATTGGGGCGCCCCACGATGGCGACAAACCCGCACGTTTGGCTCATTTACCACGCCCTCCCAGGGTCTCGATCTGAGACAACGCCATCTCCGCCGCCTGCTGTTCAGCATGACGCCGGCTGGCTCCAATTCCCAGGGTGTGTTCGTTTAGCAGTTCGATGTGACACTCCACGGTAAAAGTCTGGTCATGCGCCTCCCCTTCCACCGATACCACTTCATAGCGAGGCAAGGGTACCTGGCGCGACTGCAGAAACTCCTGGAGCCGTGTCTTGGGGTCCTTCTGGGTGTCCTGCAGGTCGATGGCCTCCAGGCGTTCGGCGTACCAGGCCAGCACCCGGGTCCGTGCCACATCCATTCCGGCATCCAGGTAGATGGCGCCAAGCACGGCCTCGACGGCATCGGCGAGGATGGAGTCACGGCGATGACCGCCGCTCTTCATTTCACCGGAGCCGAGTCGCAGGCACTCGCCGAAGGACATCTCCCGGGCCAGTTCAGCCAGCGTCTGACCACGTACCAGCCTGGCACGCAGCCGTGATAGCTGGCCTTCCCGCGCTTGGGGAAAACGCTGGTAGAGCGCTTCTGCGATCACGAAATTGACGATGGAGTCACCGAGAAACTCGAGTCGTTCGTTATTCTGGCCGCCGAAGCTGCGATGGGTCATGGCCAGCTCCAACAGGGCGTCATCCCTGAAGGTGTGACCGATGCGTCGGCTGAAGGCGTTGAGGGAGTTGCTCACGAAGCTCCTGCTATCTACGAAAAAACGGACTGCCTAGCGGCAAGAATAAGAACCGTCGCCGAGAGACCCCGAAGGTCAATGAATACGACGAACGCTGGAGAAACTGGGCAGACCACCATCCCACTGCATCCAGACAGCAAAGGCACGCCCGACGATGTTCTCTTCGGGTACGAAACCCCAGTAACGGCTGTCGTTGGAGTGGTCGCGGTTGTCACCCATGGTGAAGTAGTGCCCGTCCGGCACCACCAGTTCACGCACGCGCGGCCCCGGATCACGAGGATTATTGTAGATCCGGTGGCTGATTTCGCCCAATTGCTCCTCCAGCAGCCACTCTTGCGGTGCTTCGGCCGGCCCCTCTTCGATCAGGCGCTTGGGTACCGGCTCGCCGTTGACGTAGAGCTGCTTGTCCTCATAGCGCACGGTATCGCCCGGCAGCCCCACCACACGCTTGATGAAGTTCACCGAAGGCTCGTTGGGGAAGCGAAAGACCATGACGTCACCGCGCTGGGGGTCGTTCATTTCGACGAAGCGGGTATGGGTCACCGGCAGGCGCAGGCCATAGGCGTACTTGTTCACCAGGATGAAGTCACCGACCTCCAGGGTGGGGCGCATGGAGCCGGATGGAATCTGGAAGGGTTCCACCAGGAAGCTGCGCAGCAGCAACACCACCAGAAGGACCGGGAAGAAGGAGCGCGCGTAATCGACCGGCCAGGGCTCCTTGAGCACCTTGGCCCGCGTCTCTTCATCAAGCCCTTCGGTCGTTTCAGCTTCGGCAGTGGCCAGGCTCCGCCGTCGGGCCGGGCGCAGCAAGATCAGATCGAGCAGCCATATCAGACCAGTGACTGCCACAGCAATCACCAGCAGAAGTGAGAAATCCATAGTATCGTCGGTCCCTAGTCATTCACCTTGAGTACGGCCAGGAAAGCATCCTGGGGAATTTCCACCCGACCGACCTGTTTCATGCGTTTCTTGCCCGCCTTCTGCTTTTCCAGCAGCTTCTTCTTGCGGGAGACATCGCCACCATAGCACTTGGCCGTCACATTCTTGCGCAGAGCCTTGACGGTGGAGCGAGCCACGACCTGGCCACCGATGGCGGCCTGAATCGCCACGTCGAACATCTGGCGGGGAATCAGCTCCTTCATCTTTTCCACCAGCAGGCGCCCGCGGCCATGGGCATGATCGCGGTGGATGATGACCGCCAGCGCATCGACCTTGTCGCCATTGATCAGTACGTCCAGGCGCACCAGCTTGGCCGCCTGGAAGCGTTCGAAACCGTAATCCAGCGAGGCATAGCCCTTGGAGATGGATTTTAATCGATCGAAGAAGTCCATCACCACTTCGCTCATGGGCAGCTCATAGACCAGCTGGATCTGACTGCCCAGGAACTGCATGTCGCGCTGGGTGCCGCGGCGGTTCTCGCACTCCATGATCACGTTGCCGACGAACTCCTGGGGCACCAGGATACTGGCACGAACAATGGGCTCGCGCATCTCCTCGACATCGGCCATGTCCGGCAGCTTGGAGGGGTTGGAAACGTACTTGACGTCGCCATTCTTCATCGCCAGCTCGTAGACCACGGTGGGCGCCGTGGTGAGCAGGTCCAGGTTGTATTCGCGCTCCAGGCGCTCCTGGACAATCTCCATGTGCAGAGTGCCGAGGAAGCCGACACGGAAACCGAAGCCCAGGGCATCGGAGTTCTCGGGCTCGTACTCCAGCGAGGCATCGTTGAGCGCGAGCTTCTCCAGCGCGTCGCGGAAGTCCTCGTAGTCGTCGGCGCCGACCGGGAACATGCCGGCATAGACCTGTGGCTTGACCTTCTGGAAGCCCGGAAGGCGCTCCACGTCAGGCGTCTTGGCATGGGTGATGGTATCCCCCACCGGCGCACCCTGAATCTCCTTGATCCCGGCCACCACGAAGCCGACCTCACCGGCACGCAGGATGCCGGTCTCCTTGCGCAACGGGGTGAAGATCCCCACCTCGTTGGCCTGCCAGTCACGACCGGTGGACTTGATGCGGATCTTCTGGCCCTTCTTGAGGGTGCCGTCGAAGACACGAACCAGCGAGACGACACCCAGGTAGTTGTCGAACCAGGAATCGATGATCAGCGCCTGGAGCGGTGCTTCCCGATCGCCCTTGGGCGGCGGAATATCGCGTACCAGGCGCTCGAGCAGCCCGTCGATGCCCAGCCCGCTCTTGGCCGAGACCTGGCAGGCATCGGTGGCATCGAGGCCAATGATCTCCTCGATCTCATGGGCCACCTTGTCGGGGTCGGCCTGGGGAAGGTCCATCTTGTTGAGCACCGGCAACACTTCGAGGCCCTGCTCGATGGCGGTATAGCAGTTGGCAACCGACTGGGCCTCGACGCCCTGGGCCGCATCCACCACCAGCAGCGCTCCCTCGCAGGCGTAGAGTGAGCGTGAGACCTCGTAGGAAAAATCCACGTGCCCAGGGGTGTCGATAAAGTTGAGCTGGTAGGTATGACCGTCATCGGCCTGGTAATCCAGCGTTACCGACTGGGCCTTGATGGTGATCCCCCGCTCACGCTCGAGATCCATCGAGTCGAGCACCTGCTCCTTTAGCTCGCGCTCGGAGAGCCCGCCGCAGCTCTGGATAAGGCGATCTGCCAGGGTCGATTTGCCATGGTCGATATGGGCAATGATCGAGAAATTCCGAATGTACTTCAGCTTTTCGTTGCTTGCGTCGTTGCTCATCTAGCCCAGTCCGGTTTTCGTCACGTGCGCGGAGGTGGCCGGTTCGCCCGCGACCCGCTCACGTCAAATGAATGCAATGGCGAGTATTGTACCGGCATGGCGGGGGGTTGGACAGCGCAGCCGTGGGCTACTGCCCGGAATGAAGGCGCCCCTCACCGGGAGATGAGGGGCGCTTCGAGGGGAACGGCGAAAACGAAATCGCGTCGCGAGTCAGTTCTGGCCCAGTCTCAGGGCGACGAACAGAGAGCGCCCTTCGCGATAGAGTCGCACCGGAACCGCCCGGTCCGTCGGTAGCTCCTCGACCAGTTCCAGCAGCTGCGAGCCGCTCTCCACAGTGTGATGATCGATACTGACGATGACATCCCCACGGCGAATACCGGCCAGGGCAGCCGCTCCCTGAGGCTCGACCTCACGCACCATCACGCCGGCCTCGACACCAAGCCGCTCACGCTCGGCCTCATCGAGTTCACTAACCGCGATCCCCAGGCGCGCCTGGGCACTCCGCTCATCACGGGCCTCGGCACGTGGTTCGTCGGTGTCCGGCCAATCGCCAATGGTCACGGTGACCTGCTCACGCTGGCCATCGCGCATGATGGTCAGCTCCGCATCGCTGCCTGGCGAGACGCGACCGATCAGACGCGGCAGATTGCGCGAACGTTCCACTTCCTCGCCGTCCACCTCGAGAATGATGTCACCGGCGCGAACGCCCCCTTCGGCCGCCGGCCCTTCCGGGTCCAGATCGGCGATCAGCGCGCCGCTGGCAGTGTCCATGCCGAACGATTCGGCCAGGTCCCGCGAGACCGGCTGGATCATCACGCCGAGCCAACCACGACGCACACGCCCGTCATCACGCAACTGGTTGGCCACATCCATGGCCACGTTAATGGGTATCGCAAAGGAGAGGCCCATGAAGCCACCGCTCCGGGTGAATATCTGGGCATTGATACCAATGACTTCGCCATCAAGGTTGAACAATGGACCGCCCGAGTTGCCCGGATTGATGGCAACATCGGTCTGGATGAAGGGTACATAGGCATCCCGCGGCAAGGTGCGGTTTATGGCGCTGATGATGCCGGCTGTCACCGAGTAGTCGAAGCCGAAGGGCGAACCGATAGCGGCCACCCATTCGCCGACCCTGAGCGTATCGGAATCGCCGGTCGGCAGAGTCGGCAGGTCCTCGGCATCCACCTTGAGCACGGCGACATCGGTCTGCGGGTCGGCGCCGATCAGTTCGGCCTCCATTTCGCGGCGATCGTTGAGTCGTACCAGTATCTCATCGGCCCCCTCGACCACATGGGCATTGGTCAGAATGTAACCATCAGCGCTGATGATGAAACCCGAGCCCAGCGACTGACGCTCCTGGCCCTGACCGGGCCCCGGACCGCCAGGACCACCCGGGCCACCCGGGCCACCCGGAAAACGATCACCGAAGAAGTGACGGAAGATATCGGGTATGTCCTGCCCACCGAACCCCTCGAACGCCTGGCCACGCTCCAAAGTACGCGTGGTGGATATATTGACTACCCCCGGGGCGGCCTGCTCGACCAGGTCGGCGAAATCGGGAAGGTCACGAGCCTGGGCCGCCTGCCAAGGGAGCAACAGAGCCAATAGAAGCGCCCACAGCGGAAGGGATCGAGTTATTGGTTTCATTAAAAAACTCCTGCGTCGTTGTGTACGGTTCACCTGCCGGCAGTCACACCAGGTTCCACCTGCTGACCTCTCATTCGCCATCATCGGACGCCGCCTCCCAGGCCAGACTATCCGCGACCTGAGCAAGCACGCGGGGCGGCAGCTCTCCCATCACCACGACCTGCATGGGCTTGTCATCTACACTCACATGGCGCACCACGGCAAGCGAGATACCCAGCCGATGAAGACCGGGAATGAGACGTTCCCGCCCCTCCTCGATAGGCTCGACGAACAGGCTCAACGTAGAAAGTCCGTCGCTGTAGATGCGGTGCCCCACTTCCGTGCCATGACGGTCGCTGCGAGTATCGACCGGCTGGTCGACAAACCCTTCCGGCAGCCATTCGGGATACCAGGGCTGCTGAGGGGGGACGCGAAGATCATCGAGAAAGACGCCACCCTCATGGAGCTGAGGCGACTGGAGTTCGGTAATCTGGAAGGTTTCGACCACACGGCCACGGTCATCGAGTAGCTCGCGCTTCAAGGGGAGTGCTGTGGATGCATCGAGCCAGACTCGCTGGCCGAAACGCAGCCCGTCGAGTGGTTCGATGTCCAGGCGCACGGCCGAACGATTGGCGATGCGTTCGCCGCTTCCCAGGCCAAGTCGATAAAACTGGTCGAGATGCCTGGCAACCCCGGCCGGTGAGGCGGGTGCTTCTTCCTGGCCATCGGCCCAGCCCAGCCGGCCGATGCGCCCACGGCGCTCTAAGAAAACTTGGGGTCCGTCGAGAAAGCGTGCCACTTCGCGCTCTACGCCATCCTGGATATCGTGGGAAAGCGCCAGTGTCCTGACGCCGTCGATGCCGATACGCACTGCCCGCGCCTGGAAGATGTAGCAATGATTGGCCCAAAGGCTGCGCTCGAACCAGTCGATCGGCGACTCCGGCGCATCCCAGTCAGATAGCTGGCGACAGTCGAATTGCTCGTTTGCTGACTCGGTGTCGCGTGGCGTGTCGGCGGCCAGGGGCAGCGAAACGAGCAAGCCACCAATGCCGCTGAGTACTGCCAGGCGACACAGGGTACGCCCGGCCTTCATCATTGCTGCCCCAGCGCCTCGCTACCGGAAGCGCGCAATAGCGGCATCCAGACATCACCGCTGCGATAGGCAGCACCCTCTGAATGTCGATCAAGGTAGGACTGCAGCAACCTCGCCTGCTCCTGATCAGAGCTCGCGGGCTGGCGGGATTGCGGGGACAGGAAAAGCGGACTGTCGAAACTGGCTCCCACAGGCATGATGCCCGCCTGGCCACCTGAGGCTGCCGGCGAAAAGAGGGGTGCCCCCTGGCTGGCCAGGCTTCGCTGCGGCTGCTCCGTAGTAGCGGTACGAGATTCGTTCCCGGCGACCGGCGCATCGCCGGTGCTGGCAAAGTCACTGCCGCTGTAGAACTGCACCCCGGTGATCACCATTAGCGACACGGCAGCCGCAATACCGGCACCGCGAGCCAGGGAGGGAGCACGACGCGGGGCCGAGGGCACCGTTTCCAGAGCCGGTGCCGGCTCCTCCTCAAGGCGGGACATGATGCCGGCCGAAAGGTCCATGCTGACATCGATGTCATGATCCCGACGCATCAGGCTACGCATCAAGTGATAGCGTCGCCAGGCATCAGCCGCATCGGGGTCGTCCTCCAGGGACTTCAGCACCCGACGCAGCTCGAGATCATCACCTTCGTTGTCCATAAGGACAGAAAGCGATTCCCGTGCGTTCTGACTCATTCTCACACCCCCACACTGTCAAGGCACCCTGCCTTGCATCCAATGAAATCCGGTATTTCCTATCACAGCTGCTGTCACACAATACCGGAAATACCGACCCGCTCACGTACCCGTGAAAGCGTTGTAACGTAACAATCACTGCTTCTGACGCCGCCAGCGCCATACAGTTCAGCGCCAATGCAAAATCCTTCGAATTTTCTCACTCAGCTGCTACTCCGTTACCGACTCCCGGGTTCGAGCCGTCGTCACGAAGGGCTGAATATGCTGGTCCACTGCCTCACGGGCACGAAAGATGCGCGAACGCACCGTCCCTACCGGACACTGCATGATATGGGCAATGTCTTCGTAAGAGAGCCCGTCCAGCTCGCGCAGGGTAATCGCCGTGCGCAGGTCGTCGGGTAGGTTCTCGATGGCTTCGAATACCGCTGACTCGAGCTGGTCCCGCGCCAGCGAGGCCTCCGGCGTCTCGATATCGGCAAGCCGCCCGCTATGATCGAGGATCTCGGCATCGACGATATCCAGGTCACTGCCAGGCGGACGCCGCCCCTTTGATACCAGGTGATTCTTGGCAGTATTGATGGCAATCCGATACATCCAGGTATAAAAGGCGCTCTCGGCGCGAAACTTGCCCAACGCCCGGTACGCCTTGATGAAGGCCTCCTGTGCCACATCCTGTACTTCACTGTGATCCTGTACATAGCGCCCGATCAGCCCGATGATCTTGTGCTGATACTTCCTGACCAGCAGGTCGAACGCACGAGTGTCGCCCTGCTGGGCACGTTCCACGAGCTGTTGGTCGGTCTCTCGGCTGCCCATTCACGCCCCCCCCGACCGGGAGAGTGCCTGATAACTGGCGGATAAACGAAACATCGTGCTGGATTCTACATGCATGGTGTAAACCTGGTGCCTGTTGGCAGCTGAGTGTTCCTGGAGCATTGCCCCATCTAGACGGCAAGTGTTCCTGTTTATTGGCCGCGCTTCAAGCCGGCCGCCATGCGCCGGCAATCAGACAGGCGACCCGGTTCAGGGTTCCGGCCACAATTGATATTTTATCGCTCCGCGGGTGTATAGTAGATCATCCCCCCGCCTTCAACGCATTCGATACAGGTAGCGAAATGTCAGATCAGCAGGTCAGCAACCTCAACGTTCTTTCCCAGGACGTTCTGATCACCCCCGAAGCGCTCAAGAACGAAATACCGCTTGGTGAAATCGCCGAAAAGACGGTCATCGAGGGGCGTCGGACCATTCAGAATATCCTTGATGGCAGCGACCCCAGGCTACTGGTGGTAATCGGTCCCTGCTCCATCCATGACATTGATGCAGCCCTTGATTACGCACGTCGCCTGCGTCGCCTGGCCGACGAGGTGAAGGACAGCCTCTATGTGGTGATGAGGGTCTACTTCGAAAAGCCCCGAACCACTGTCGGCTGGAAGGGCTTGATCAACGACCCGCACCTCAATGGCTCATTCGAGATCGAGGAAGGGTTGCACATCGCCCGTCGGCTGCTCGTCGAACTCTCCGAGATCGGGCTGCCCCTGGCCACCGAGGCCCTCGACCCGATTTCGCCCCAATACCTGCAGGACTGTATCAGCTGGTCGGCAATCGGCGCACGCACCACCGAATCCCAGACCCACCGGGAGATGTCCTCCGGGCTTTCCAGTCCCGTCGGGTTCAAGAACGGTACCGACGGCAGCCTTGACGTTGCCGTCAACGCCCTGCAGTCGGTGGCGCACCCGCATAATTTCCTCGGCATCAACCAGAGCGGCCAGGTTTCAATCATCCGCACCCGTGGCAACGCCTATGCCCATGTGGTGCTGCGCGGCGGCAACGGAAAGCCCAACTACGACAGCGTCAGCGTCGCGCTGGCCGAGCAGGAGCTGCGCAAGGCCGGCATCAAGCCCAACATCATGATCGACTGCTCCCACGCCAACTCCAACAAGGACCCGGCGCTGCAGCCCCTGGTCATGGAGAACGTCACCAACCAGATCCTCGAGGGCAACCGTTCGATCATGGGCCTGATGGTGGAGTCCCATATCGGCTGGGGCAGCCAGAAGATTCTCGACGATCACAGCCAGATGCAGTACGGCGTCTCGGTGACCGACGCCTGCATCGACTGGGACACCACCGAGGAGGCCATGACCCGCATGGCCACCAAACTGTTGCCGGTCCTTGGATCCCGTGGCGACACCTGACCCCAGTCGTGACGCACCAATGCCAGCAGGCCCGCCTCCCACGGCGGGCCTGCTGCATGAGAGACCTCACTTGCCCTCTGTCGTCTTCTGTCTTATCTGCCCTGTCAAACCCCTTCCGTTACACCATCGATCTCACGCACGAAAGGCGGTAGCGCATCGAGCAGTGCCCGTCCGTAGCGACGCGTCAGCACCCGGCGGTCGAGCAGCGTGATGCGCCCCCGGTCGGCCTCCTTGCGAATCAGTCGGCCACAGGCCTGTACCAGCTTGATCGATGCATCGGGAACGCTGATGCGCATGAACGGATTGCCGCCCTGGCTCTCGATCCACTCCGCCAGGGTCGCGCCGACGGGGTCGTCGGGCACGGCGAACGGCAGCCGGGTGATCACCACGTGGGTCAGGTAGTCACCGGGCAGGTCGATCCCTTCGGCAAAGCTCGCCAGACCGAAGATGATGCTGCCCTTACCGTCGTCCACCCGGGCCCGGTGCCTCTCGATCAATTCACGCTTGGGCAGCCGGTCCTGGGCCAGCACCCGTTCACGCTGCGCAGACGGCAAGGCCTTCTCGACGGCGCGCAGCTGCGCCCGCGACGAGAACAGCATCAACACCGCTTCGTCAGCGCCAAGGCCACCGATAAAGTCGATGATGGCCCGCTCGTGCCCCTCACGGTCGGCAGGGTCCACCGCCTCCCGAGGCACGCTGAGCACCGCTCGGGAATAGTCGAACGGGCTCGGCAATCGCTGGTAGCGATAGCGGTTGGCCAGGCCAGCGCGCTCCTGGAGTCGCTCGAAACGGCCCAATGCGGTGAGGGTCGCCGAGGTCACCACGGCGCCGTAGCAGCTCCCCCACAGCGTTCTGGCCAGGGTAGGAGCGGCGGAGACGGGGCTCGCCGAGAAAGTGAGTTCGGGGTCTCCGCCGAAGCGCTCCAGGGTCATCCAACGGGCCTGTGGCGGTTCGCCGCCGGTATCGACTTCGGCATAGGCCTGCCATAGCCCATGGGCCTCCAGCGCACGGCCGTGCAACAGTGCCATCAGCGGGAGCCAGGCTTCCGCCTGCTCCCGAGCGAGCCCCGTGTGCTTGTCCGGGTCGAGGCTCTCGCGCAGGATATCGCTCAAGGTCTCCAGGGTCCGTGCCAGCTCGGCGAAGGCAGTCAACAAGGTGCCGGCATGTTCCCGCAACCCATCCGGCACCCGTCCCATTTCGAAGCGGTGCTGAAGAGCCTCCTCGCCATCAGCCAACCCATGTGGGCGGCCGGCAAGCTGGTGCCCCAGGGAGAATGCCTCCCCGAGGCGAGGCTCCAGCGCCGCAATGGCTTCGGGGAGCGTGCCCAGCAGCCTGGCCACGGTGGGCTGGATGGCCAGCGCCTGGTTGAGCTCGGTGAGAGACTTCTTCAGGCTACCGAGCCAGCGCAGCGAACCGCTCACACCGACCCGGTGGGCGAAGTGATTGAGCGCCTTGTCCGGCAGGTGATGGCCTTCGTCGAAGACATAGATGCAGTCGCCGGGTGGCGGCAGCACGACACCGCCACCCAGGGACAGGTCGGCCAGCACCAGGTCGTGATTGGCCACGACCACATCGGCAGTCTCAAGGTCGCGGCGCGCGCGGAAGAAGGCGCAGGCGGCGAAGTGACCGCAGCGCCGGTTGGTACACTGCCGGTGATCGATGGTCAGGCGCCGCCAGTCGGTGTCATCGATCGATTCGGACCAGCTCTCGCGGTCGCCCTCCCAGTTGCCGCTGCCGTAGGCATCGGCCATCTCGCGAACCAGGGCCTGGAAATTGTCGCCGGACTCCTGAACCAGGCTCTGCTCGAACATCGACAGGGTGGGGTTGCCTGTCACGCCGTCCAGCTCCTGCTCGAGGCGCGCCACGCACAGATAGCGACCGCGCCCCTTGGCCAGGGCGTAGTGGAAGTCCAGGCCGCTGTGGGCCTTGAGGGCGGGCAGGTCCTGATGCAGCACCTGCTCCTGCAGGGCCACCGTGGCGGTGGCGATGACCAGTCGCTTGCCGCGAGCCTTGGCCACCGGTAAAGCTGCCAGCAGGTAGGCCAGGGTCTTGCCAGTGCCGGTGCCGGCCTCGAGCACGCAGACATGCTCATCGGAGATGCGCTTGCCCGAGTCGTCGGCCACGATGCCGCTCAGCGTACGAGCGATCTCGGCAATCATCAGCCGCTGGCCGTAGCGTGGGGTTAGCCCCTGGGCCTCCAGCACGCGTCGATAGGCGGCCTGTATCTCGCCCTTGAGGGCCTCGTCCAGCATGGCCTCACTCTCTAGAGAACTTTAAGGGGAATGGCTTGAGCCCATCGGCCCTTCAGCGACTGCCTGGGAAACGCCAAGCGGTGGCGGCGGCTTCGGCGCCGTCGACAGGTTTACGAGGAGGCGCTGTGAACCCTTCCCTGGGCGCTACTTTTGCCATCCCTGGCAAAAGACCTCCTCTTCAACCTGTCCCCGGCTCCCTCGCGGCGAGGGTAGCAGGCGTTACAGCAGCCCCTCGGGCGGATGCACGCAGGGCAATTTGCCGTTGATGTAGCGCTCGATCTCGGGCAGCGAGAAGGCATCCTCTTCGCCGACGAAACTGATAGACACCCCGTTGGCGCCAGCGCGGCCGGTACGGCCGATGCGATGCACATAGTCTTCCGGGTCTTCCGGCAGGGTGTAGTTGATCACGTGACTGACATCCTCGATATGGATCCCGCGGCCCGCCACATCGGTGGCCACCAGCACCTGGATCTCCCCTTCGCGGAAGCTCTCCAGCGTCTTGATGCGCTGATTCTGGGGCACGTCACCGGAGAGCATCGCCGCATTGATGCCCGCCTTCCTGAGCAGTTCGTCGAGCTTGCGCACCAGATCACGACGATTGCCGAACACCATCACCCGGTCGAAGCTCTCCTGACGCAACAGGTTGACCAGCAGGCGCTGCTTGTCATCGTCGCTGACCATGTAGACCCGCTGATCGATGTTGGCGGCGTTCTCCACCGTGACCTCGATCTCGACGTGTGCGGGCTCATGGGTCCATTGGCTGGCCAGATTGAGGATGTCCTGGGAGAACGTCGCCGAGAACAGGAAGGTCTGGCGCTCCTCTTTCTTCGGCGTATGCCGGATGATTCGCTTGACGTCGGGAATGAAGCCCATCGACAGCATGCGGTCCGCCTCGTCGAGCACCAGCACCTCGACCTGAGTCAGGTCGACGTCGCGCTTCTCGTGGAAGTCCAGCAGCCGGCCGGGGGTCGCCACCAGGATGTCGACCTTGCGCCCCAGGGCATCACGCTGCTTCTGGTAGTCCATCCCGCCGACAACACTGGCCACGTTGAGCGACGTGAAGCGTGCCAGGGCCTTGGCGTCCTTCTCGATCTGCAGCGCCAGCTCGCGGGTCGGCGCCACGATCAGGGCACGCGGCGCACCAACCTTCTGGGCGTTCGGCTCTTCCTCCTCGAGGAAGTAGGCCATGATCGAGATCAGGAAGGCAGCGGTCTTGCCGGTGCCTGTCTGAGCCTTGCCCACGATGTCACCACCCAACAGGGTCTGGCTGAGCGCTTCTGCCTGGATCGGGGTGCAGTATTCAAATCCCAGGGCATGAATGGCTCGCATCAGCGGTAGCGGCAGATCGAAGTCGTGAAAGCGCCACTTGCCCGCCTCGACAGGCACCTGGAACTGGCGAAGATCCCAGTTCGACTGGCGGCGGCGCGGCTTGCGACGACGACGTTTGGGCTTGCGGTTCTCGGCCGGTGCTGTGGTCTGTTCCGACTCGCTCATAGGCTCTGTGTCTTGTCCGTTGCAATGGGTGATGGAAACGCTGCACGAATGCCAGCGCAAGCGAATCGCTCAACTCACTCGTCGATTCGTTCAGCGTTTCCTGAACTTCGTACAGCCGCATATTGTACCAGCCTATCGCGATGAGGGCGCGCCTGGTGCAATGGACTGATAGAATAACGGTCTATGCCACCCTTCGACACCCAATGGAGTCCGGCCCGATGACACGCCGCAAGAAGACCCGCTCGCTGGCCGACAAGGTGACAATCCGCACCGGCAAGCGCAAGGATTTCAAGCAGTGGCGCCATGAGAATCCCGATCAGGTGACCTCGTCGCGCCGCTTCACCCAGAAGAAGCGCCAGCAACGCAAGCTGCAGGCGGCACGCAAGCAGGCCCGCCAGGAAACGGGGCAGTCCATTGCCATCCACCCGGAAAACCGCGGGGAGGCGCCGGAGTAATGCGCCTGGTATCCTTCAACATCAATGGATTGCGCGCCAGGTTACACCAGCTCGAGGCGCTGATCGAGTCTCATGCCCCGGCCGTGATCGGCCTGCAGGAAACCAAGGTCCACGACGACGAGTTTCCCCGCGAGGCAGTCGAGGCCATGGGCTACCGCGTCTACTTTCATGGCCAGAAGGGACACTACGGCGTGGCCCTTATGTGCCACAGGGAGCAGTGCCCCGGCGAACCCGAAGCCGTTTACTACGGCTTTGACGATGATGACGAGCAGGCCCAGCGGCGCATGATCGGGGTGAAGCTTCGCACCGCCGATGGCGAGACGCTGACGGTATGGAACGGCTACTTTCCCCAGGGAGAGAATGTCGACCACCCCACCAAGTTTCCCATCAAGCGGCAGTTCTATGCACGCCTGGCCCGATTGCTGAAGGAGGCCCATCGACCCGACGAGCGGCTCGTGGTCATGGGCGACTTCAACATCTCCCCCGCCGATATCGATATCGGCATTGGCGAGCCCAACCGCAAGCGCTGGCTGCGGGAAGGCAAGACCAGCTTCCAGCCGGTAGAGCGGGAGTGGCTCGACGGCATCAAGGCATGGGGGCTGACCGACAGCTACCGCCTGCACTACCCGGAAGTGGACGACCGCTTCAGCTGGTTCGACTACCGCTCACGCGGCTTTGAACGTGAGCCGAAGCGCGGCCTGCGCATCGACCATATCCTGGTCACCCCATCGTTGGCCGAGCGCGTGCGCGATGCTGGCATCGACTACGACCTGCGCGGCATAGAGCGACCCTCGGATCACGCACCGGTCTGGACCGAACTCGACCTCTGAAACCCACACAGGCGATCAGAGGATTCATGGCACGGAGTGTCATGACATCACCTCAGTTGGAACTCGAGGCGCTGGCGAGCTCGGCGCACGCCGCTGGCCGGTTCGAACTGCCAGCGCCCCACGGCCTGCTCGGCGGCCGAATCGAAGACATTGCGCGGCTGCGACTCGATCACGCGAATGGAAGCGCGATCGATGCTGCCGTCGGGGCGAATCAGAAACTCTAATTCCACGTGCCCCTCGAGACCGCGGCGCTGGGCACGAGAAGGATACTCAGGCGGCACGCGACTGGTGGGCGCGATCTGGCCAACATCCACCGGCCCCTGTTCGGCGGGTGCGGCCTGTTCGGGCGTCGGTCCCGGGGTGGGCGCTGCGCTCGGCTGCGGCGGTGACGGGCTCGACTCGGCCCTCGGCGACGGCTCCGGTACCGGTTCAGCGATCGACTCAGGCTGAGGCGGCGACTCCGGGGCTGGCTCGGGGGGCGGCTCCGGGGCTGGCTCGGGAGGCGGCTCCGCGGCTCGCTCAGGAGACGGCTCGGGCTGTATCTCGGCAAGCTCCGGCAGGCTACTGTCGACCTCGAGCGGCTCCATCGGCTCGGGCGGCAGTTCCGGTTCGGGCATAGCAATTGCACTCTCCCGCGGCGGCAGTGATTCCGGCTGGGGCGGTGGGCTGACTTCGACCTGTGGAGGCGGCGGCTCGACACTGGGCTCCACCGGTTCCACCGGTTCCTCCTGCACCGTATCGGGCGCCTCGACCATGTTCATGGTCATGGCTGCGTCAAGTACCTCGAACTCCTCCTCCGGCGGCGTAACGAGCAGCGCCAGCAGCCAGAAGAGCAGCAGCGCCAGGGCCACCCCGCCCAGCAAGGAAAAGGATATCCGGATCATGACCGACTCCGGCTGGCGGCCACCGCCATCTGCTCCACGCCGGCCTCACGGATGCGGTCCATCACCTCGATCAGCAGACCGGTGGTCGACTCGCGATCGGCCTGAATCACCACCGAGCCATCGTCGCTGACCAACCCGGCAACCTCGCTGCCGACGCGGTGCAGGTCCACCGCGCGGCCATCGACCCACACCGCCCCTTCAGGGGTGATCGCGACCATCACCTGGGCGTCGTGCCGGGGCGTGGCGGCACTGGACTCGGGGCGCTCGATCTCCACCCCGCTCTCCTTGATGAAGCTGGTGGTGACAATGAAGAAAATCAGCATGATGAAGACGACATCCAGCATCGGCGTCAGGTTGACCTCGCTGGCTTCGCCATCGTCGGCGCCAAGGCGGCGTCTACGCATCGGTATCCTCCACGGCGCGGGCCAGGCGGTCATGCAACCGCTGATCCTCGCGACGAATGATCTGCTCAAGGCGGCTGGTGAACATCAAGCCCACCACCGCCACCGCCATGCCGGCCAGGGTCGGCAGGGTGGCCCGCGCCACGCCGTCGGCCATGGCCCGGGCCTGGCTGGTATCGGTCATCGCCAGGCTGTCGAAAACGGCAATCATGCCGGTCACGGTACCCAGCAGCCCCAGCAAGGGGCACAGCGCCACCAGCAGCTTGAGCCACGGCAGCGTGCGCCGCAGCCGCCCGATCAGCTCCCGTGCCCAGACGTCACGCAGGGTCAGAGCACTCCAGCTAAGGTGATCCCGGCGCGCCGTCCAGCGCGAGATCAGAGCCCGCCGCGCCCGGCGATAGGTGATACGGAAATACCACACCCGCTCCAACGCCAGGCTGAACAGCAGCATAGCCACCATGGCGATGACGACCAGGACCGAGCCGCCCGCCTCAACCAGCCTCTCCAGCGGCTCAAGCCAAAGCGGCATCGCGACGCGCGCTCCCGGAGACGCCATCGGGCCCATGCGGGCGGTGCTCGAGCTGCTCGGCCAGGGCGGCACTCGCCTGCCCTTCCACCAGCCCGGCCAGGTGTCGGCTGCGTCCGGCAAGCGCCGTATGAGCGAACAGCAGCGGCACGGCGGTGATCAATCCCAATACCGTGGTTACCAGCGCCTGACTGATGCCTCCCGCCATCAGCTGCGGATCGCCGGTCCCGAACACGGTGATTGCCTGGAAGGTCACGATCATCCCGGTCACGGTGCCCAGCAGGCCCAGCAGCGGCGCCACCGCCGCCAGCAGCTTGACCAATGGCTGTCCGCGTTCCAGCTTCGGCAGCTCGGCCAGCACCGCCTCGTCGAGCCGCGCTTCCAGCGCCTCCGGAACGGGCTCATCCTGCAGCTTGCGGAAACGCTGCAGCACGCGCCCAAGCGGATTGTCGCCACGCAGGGCGGTCAAGTCGCGCAGCTGGCGGCGCATGGCCAGGCTCACCTTCAGCAGGTAGGCATATTGCAGCAGCGCCACCAGCAGGCCAATGGCACCCAGCCCCACCACGACGTAGCCCACCGCGCCTCCCTGATGGAAGCGCTCAACCAGGCTCGGTCGCTGGGCCAACGCCGCCATCACCTGGCCGCGTGTCGGATCCAGCGCCAGCGAGCGCGATTCACCGGCATGGAAGTCCGCCAGGCTGGCAGCCACTTCCCGCGGCGTGCGCTCGACTACCGACAACACACCATCGTCGGCGCCACGGCGCAGCAGATGTCCGTCGGTGAAGGCGGCAAAATCGCCCAGCCGGATGACCTGCCGCGGGGTGATCTCGCCGCTGGCCGCCGCCACCGGCGACTCGAAGCGCACCACGCGAGCCGTATCAACCGTCAATGCCACCAGGCTCTCGGCAAAGGCCTCGAGATGTTCGAGTTCGAGCACCTCGGCATCTTCCAGCCGCGGGGGGAGACCGGCACCTCCCAGCGTCAGCCAGCTTTCTGCCAGGTCGTCACGCAGTTCGCCGCTGTGCCGGACGAGCGAGGCCAGTATCGCCTCGAGATCGTCGCCCTGCTCCTCCTGCCGGGCCTCGAGTTCGTCCTGCCGCTCGCTCAATGCCTGCGCCTCGGCCTGCAGTTCGGCGTTGCGGGTTTCGGCCAGTTCATGGGCGGCGCGAGCCTCCTCGAGGGCGGCTTCCAGGGCGCCGCGATCCTCGAGGAGCTCGGCCAGCCGTGCCCGGTCACGAGCCTCGGCGGCCTCGCGCTCGGCACGTAGAGAACTCAACGACTCGGTCTGGGCCTGGAGGCCAGGAGAAACACTCATCAACACCGCCAGCAGCAGCCCGACCGTGAAACGTGACAGACTCATGCGTCCTCCTCCCCGGTCCGCTCCAGCAGCTGCGATATCGGCAGCATGAGGAGTTCGGGAGCCCGGCGATCACGCGCCATGCGCAGGCCATTGCGGACTTCGCGTCGCTGTGCCTCGTCGAGTGCTGCCCAACTGCCCGCATCGACCTGCCACACCCCACCGGCGCGACCGTCCGGGCTGAGATAGTAGAAACCCAGGCGCCCCAGGCGCAGGTAGTCAACCTCGCGGCGGGACTCTCCTTCACCGAGATAGCCGCGCCAGGCATCGATTTCGCGCCCGTATTCCAGCTCGGTGCGCCAAGCCTCGACCACCCGCTCCCAGCGCTCGGCGGTGGAACGCTCGCTGGCATTGGAGCGCAGGCTGGAGACCCGAGCCTGACGCTCCTCGCGCAGGAAGGGCATGTCGTTGTCGACCCATTGATCGAGCCGCTCGACGAGACGCTCTTGCAGTACCGGCAAGACCTCCCGGGTTTCCTCCAACGTATCCAGCGCCCTCTCGCGGCGGTCGAGAGTCTCGGCCTGGCGCACGAGCCGCGGGGCGAGCTCGGCATTCTCGCGCACCAGGCGAAGCTCGGCGCGCTCCAGCTCACGCAGCTCCTCGAGCATGGCCCTCGCCTCATCATCGGCGTCGTCGATGTGCGACTGCAGCTCGGCCTGGCTGCGCTGGGCCTCTCCAGCCTCACTGTGCAGCGTCGGGCCGGCAAAAGCCGGCACGGCCAGACCCAGCCAGACAAATGCCCACCAGAGGCATGGTTGGCGAAACGTGCTCACGTGCGGACTCCCAAAAATGACGACCGAAACAAGCATACCGCCAAGGCGGCAACAGCGCATGACAATGCCACAAATGATAAGCATTATCAATAACACTCGGCGAAGGTACGCTGCCGGAGACTATACCGAACGAACATCAATCAATAGGCGTTTGACCCAGTGACCGCCTGCGACCGGAATGATAATTGCATCTCACAAGGATCAGCTATCTGGCAATAGCAACCGGGGCACGGCCAGCTTCACGACCTAGACCGGACAGCGCCTGCGCCATCGGCCAGGTTGGTAGAATCGTGCGGGGATAGGCACAACGCAATCGCCGCAGCCAGAGGCTGCGGCGATTGTCTGTAAGCGCGCCTGTGCGCTGGTCAGGAGGTGGCTTGCTGGTAGCGGCGCTCCACGTCCTCCCAGTTGACCACGTTGAAGAATGCCTCGACATAATCCGGACGCTTGTTCTGGTACTTCAGGTAGTAGGCGTGCTCCCATACGTCCAGACCCAACACCGGCGTGTTGCCATGCATGTGCGGGCTGTCCTGGTTCAGGGTGTTCTCGACCACCAGCTTCTTCTCCGGGGTCACGCTTAGCCAGGCCCAGCCGCTGCCGAAGCGCCCAAGGGCCGCCTTGGTGAAGGCCTCCTTGAAGGCATCGAAACCGCCAAGTTCGCTGTCGATGGCCTGGGCCACCTTGCCCTGGGGCTGACCGCCCCCGCTGGGCGACATCATCTGCCAAAACTTGGAATGATTGGAGTGGCCACCACCGTTGTTGATGACCTCCTGGCGCTTCGCTTCAGGTACGCGGTCGATGCTAACCATCAGCTCATCCACTGGCATGTCTTCCAGCCCAGTGCCTTCCAGTGCCGCGTTGAGCTTGTCCACATAGGTCTTGTGGTGACGCGAGTGGTGTATTTCCATGGTCATCGCATCAATGTAGGGTTCCAGCGCATCATAGGCGTAGGGAAGTTCAGGTAGTGTATGCGGCATGGTAACTCCTCCTTGAATGAAGCATAACGGGGATCAACCCCCTCTTGGTACTTCCATCCAGCATGGCAAACCCTGGCGCCTAACGCTAATAGCTATTGTTACTGTTTTGTATAGCCACGCTTCATGAAACCAGCGGTAAGGACTTGCAACGACAGAAGCCGACCCTCGCCTGAGGATCGGCTTCATAAAATGCACGACAACAGTGCCCTTACAGCTTGCTCTCGAGCTCCGGCAGGATCTCGAACAGGTCGCCAA
>NZ_JAHXBV010000018.1:0-110051 GCF_019915905.1 Halomonas sp. ANAO-440
ATGCACGGTTCGGAGGGCGGGGAGGCTAAGCCTTCCCGACCCCTATCAGTCGATATTTACTAATGTAGGAGTATCTTCAGATCACGACTGGAGGCCGCAGGCCTCCCGGCGGAGTTGCCGAGGTTGGCAATTACCGCCAGTGGTAGCGGTCTCCGCCAAGGCGCGAAAGATTAACGTGTCACCAGTTGGCCCGCTTCATCCACGTCCAGGCGGCGGTTGCGCCCGGCCAGCAGGGCGAAGATGGCGGATACGGCCACGATCAGCAGCAGGGCGGTGGTGACGATAGTCAGGCTGACGTCGAACTGCAGCAGGACGCCGACCGCTAGTGGCCCCATGGCGGCCAGGGTGTAGCCGCCGCCCTGGGCCAGGCCGGAGAGCTTGCCAGCCAGGCGCGCGTTGGCGGAGCGCAGCACGATCAGCGTCAATGCCAGGCTGAAGCAGCCGCCCTGGCCTAGGCCAAGCAGCACGACACCGGCCCAGCGCCAGCTCGTGGGACCGAGCAGCAGCAGCCAGAGGCCGGCGCCGACACAGCCCAGCACCAGCATCAGGGCGGGGCGCTGGTCACGGCTGAAGCGCGCCAGCCATGGCGCCCCCAGGGCCGAGATGAGCTGCACCATGACCGAGGCGCCCATCATCCAGCCCGCTTCTGACTCCCCGTAGCCACGGGCCTGCAGCAGGGTGGGTAGCCAGCCAAAGACGATGTACGCCAGCGACGACTGGGTGCCCATGTAGAGCATGACCTGCCAGGCGAGCGGCTGTGAGAGAAGCTGGCGCAGGGAGCCGCCGCCTCCGGGCAGCGGTGTGCCCGTCGGGGTACGCGGCATGAGCGTGATCCAGGCCAGCATGGCCGTCACGCCCAGCAGCGACCAGCTGATCAGGCTGAGCCGCCAGCTACCCAGCAGGTCGGCCAGTGGAATGCTCAACCCGGCACCGAGGGCACCCCCCAGGCACAGGGCCATGGTGTAGACACCGGTCATCAGGTCGGCGCCGACGGGAATCTCGCGCTTGACCAGGGCCGGTAGCAGTGTGCCGGCCACGCCGATGGCGGCCCCCACCAGCAGGGTGCCGGCGAACAGCATCGGTGTGGCGGGGAGGCCGCGTAGCAACAGGCCGGCGATCAGAACGGCGAGCGCCAGTGTCAGGGTGTTCTCGGGTCCGAGCCGCTTGGCGAGCCAGGGGGCCAGGGGGGCGAAGATGCCCAGGCAGAGGACGGGCAGGGTGGTGAGCGCGCCGATGGCCAGAGGAGAGAGGCCGGTGTCCAGCTGCAGCCTGACCAGCAGGGGGGCGAGAGATGAGAGTGCCGGCCTGAGGTTGAGTCCTACCAGGACCATCAGGATCAGGAAAAGAAGTATGCGGTAGGTGTGACGCCTGGTATCAGTTGTCATCGCCTCGCCATCCCCGGCCCTTGGGTGGCTTCCTTGAGTCGTACGATCCATCGGTATGCTTCCCGTCGCGGGGTGCAATCAATGGATGCTCGTTGGATGGGGAGCCGAAGGTCACCACGCTGGGATCCAGGCTGGCCTTGACCTGGCGACGAATGTCAGAAATATCCTCGCAGCTCACCAGCAGCTCCCGGTCGTCCTGTCGTTGACGCTGTGTGATCAAGGGGCCCTCGAAGGTCCAGCAGCGCTGGGGGACCTGTGAGACAAGCCAGGTGCGCCCCTGCCAGTGTGCTTGGGCCTGGACATCGAGCTCCAGCGCATCCAGGGGTACCAGGGCGGCAAAGAGACGAGAGTTGAGGACAAGTCCGCCGCTAGCCATGTTGACCGCGCCCTGGTAACGCCGCTCATGTAGCTCCATGAGAACGACGCTGCGTTTTTTTTGCGGCTCGACAATGGCCTGCCCGCAAAGGTGCAGCAGGCCGTCGTCGATCTGCTTGATGACCCAGACCGGAATGGGCTGCTTGCCGGTCAGCCACTTCAGCATTGGTCGGGCAATTCCGCAGCGGCACGCCGATACGCGCTCATCCCTGTTTCCTCATCTATCGGCACAGTAGATTGGGCTGCCTACATTGGCACAGTTTGCAGCAGTCTACCATGTGCCGGATCAGGCTTGGCGAGCGCCCTGACCACGGCTGCGACGCCGGCGTGGTGCCCGGTTGTCGTCACCGCTTCGGTTGCCTTCACTGCCACGCGACGCGGCACCGCGGTTGCCGTTGGTGCTGCCGCGATTGCCGTTGCCACGCTGCCCCTGTCCACCGGAGCGGCCACCGCGTCCGCCGCGTCCATTCTCGATTGGCTCGGGCTTGGCATTGGGGTCGGGCTCGAAGCCGGGCTCGATATGCTTGGCCAGGTCACGCTTGATCAACCGCTCGATGCCCTTGAGCAGACCATGTTCGTCGACGCAGACCAGTGAAACGGCCTGGCCGTCGCTGCCGGCTCGGCCGGTGCGGCCGATACGGTGAACGTAGTCTTCAGCAACGTTGGGCAGTTCGAAATTGACCACGTGGGGCAGTTCGTTGATATCGAGGCCGCGAGCCGCGATGTCGGTTGCCACCAATACCTGCAGGTCGCCGGTCTTGAAGGCGGCCAGGGCCTTGGTACGCGCCGACTGGCTCTTGTTGCCGTGAATCGCCATGGCAGGGATGTCCTGCTTGGAGAGCTGCTCGGCCAGTCGGTTGGCGCCATGCTTGGTGCGGGTGAACACCAGCACCTGGTTCCAGCTGTGACGGGTGATCAGGTGGGCCAGCAGCTCACGCTTCTTCTCCCTGTCGACGCGATAGATCGACTGGTCGACGGTCTCGGCGGTGGTGTTGCGACGCGCGACCTCGATCATGGCCGGGTTGTCGAGCAGCTTGCCGGCAAGTGCCTGGATCTCGTTGGAGAAGGTGGCCGAGAACAGCAGGTTCTGGCGCTTCTCGGGCAGCACGCGCAGGATCTTCTTGATGTCGTGGATGAAGCCCATATCCAGCATGCGATCGGCTTCGTCCAGCACCAGGATCTCGACGTGGGAGAGGTCCACGTGCTTCTGCTGGTGCAGGTCGAGCAGACGGCCGGGCGTGGCGATCAGGACGTCGAGGCCGGGGCGGATGGCATCCACCTGGGGCTGCTGACCTACGCCGCCGAAGATCACATGGCTCTTCATGGTGAGGTGGCGACCGTAGTCGGCCACGCTTTCACCCACCTGGGCAGCCAGCTCACGGGTCGGGGTCAGGATCAGGGCGCGAATCTGGCGCTTGCCGGGTCGCGGCCCTTCCGCCAGGCGTTGCAGCATCGGCAGGGTGAAGCCGGCCGTCTTGCCGGTGCCGGTCTGGGCGCTGGCCAGCAGGTCGCCACCATTGAGAACGGCAGGTATCGCCTGGCGCTGAATGGGGGTCGGAATGGTATAGCCCTGTGCCTCGACGGCACGGAGCAGTTCGGCACGCAGGCCGAGTTCGGAAAAGGTCATGCGGTCTCCGCAGATACGCCTCCGCCATGCCATGTGCGTCTTGCACATGACCAGTCCCGGGCCAAGGCGTGAAAAATTCGGTTCAGGGCGCGGCAGGAGGGACTACAGGTTGCCGCGAAGGCGTATTATGCCACAGCGTTGGCGGTAGCGCAGCTTGTTCCGATGCCACTGCGTTGTTTTCTCGACAGATGGTATCCGGCACTGCCTTCCAGGCCCAAGATTATGTGAGCTTCTGCTTGAGCCGTGCCCGAGTGGCGGCATTGAGGCTCTTGATGTTGTCGAGCGCTTCCGGCTTGAGTGCCTTCAACTGTTCCAGGTCGCAGATCCCATGAGCGAATAGCACCCTGGCACTGACGGGGCCGATCCCGTCGACTAGGGTAAGCCGCTGGGCGAAGCGATCGATGAAGGCCTGCTCTGCCTGCTGGTCCAGGTGATCACAGGCGCCGCGACCATAGAGCTCGCCGGCCAGCCGGTTCATGCTTCGCTCGAGGCGCTCCAGCATCGGCAGCTCGATGTCCGGATGTTGCCGCAGGCGCTCCCGCAGCTCCGTCAATGCCTGACTGGCCGTCTGCAGCGAGGGTATCGCCGTTGCCGGTTCGGCATCCATTGCTGCGAGCAGGCTCGACTCGAACTCGCGCGCCTGCGCCTGCAGCGACAGCGCATCGTCCCGTGTAAGGGTGGTTTCCTGTTGCACCATATCGTTCATGACACTGTCCCTGTTCGAACCTGTGGTTGTCGTACGCTACTAGCGTAGCGTACTGATCGCCTCATCGGTGGCGACGTACGGTTGCGGCCACCTGGTCGGCCACCTGATCCCAGCTTCTACCCAGGGCCCTCACCAGGGCGGGGTAGCCGTCATCATCGAGCTCCGTCTCTGCGTGGAAGTTCTCCATGGCCACCAGGGTTCCATCCGCTGCCAGCAGCTGCCACTGGCCGCTGGCTACCGCGAGGCCGTCGTAGCGGCCCTGGAAACTGTCGACCTCCAGCCGCAGGAACAACGCATCGGGGCCCCTCTGACTGCCTTCATCGCGCAGGACACGGGTGTCGCCCAGGCGCTCGGCAAGGCGGGCTCGCATGCCCCGTTCGAGCTGACGCCCCAGCGGTTCGGCCCAAAGGTGCTGGCGAGCCGCATTCAGGCTGATGTCGTCGAGCTGCAGCACGATGCCATCCACGTCCAGGTAGTGCGCCAGACGAGGTGCGCGCACCAGCAGCACATGGTCGGCACCGGGTCCGCCCGACGGAACGGCTTGGCTGTCGGGCAGCATGAAGCGATTGGCGGGCACGCTGGTAGTGGCACAGCCGGTCAGGCCGAGCAGCACGGCCAGGGTAAAAAGGACAGGCAATCTCCTCATGTACGGCCTCGTTGCGAAGGTCTCGATGTCATGAAACTCATTCCAGGCTCCCTGATCATTTCAGTTGCGTCGCGGGGCGCGGGGTTGCGGGTCGTCGGTATCCAGGCTGTCAAACAGCAGCGCCCGCGGATTCTCATTGAGCGTGCGGGTGACGGGCTGTAGGTCGCGCATCATCCGCTCGAGGCGTTCGGCGGCGCCGGTCAGCTCGCGATAGGCATTGGAGTCCGGGGATATGCCCTCCAGCGTCTCCTGCAGCGCCACCAGCGTGGCGTTGAGGTTGCTCGGTAGACTTCGGGTGCCGGGGTCGTCGAGCAGGGCCTGTAATGAGGTGCTAAGTTCGCGCACTTCGGTGAGCATGGCCTCCGATGTGGCCAGGTTGCGGTCCAGGCCGGCGAGCAGCGGCTCAACTTCCAGGTTATTCAGCTTGGTCAGCAGGCTGGTCACCTGGGACTCGATGTGGGCAAAGCCCGCCGAGGTGATCGGGAAGACAGCCCGGTCGCTGAAGGTTTCCGCCACATAGTTTCCGGCCTCGTCACGATGGAAGTTGATATCCACGAACATCGCTCCGGTGAGCAGGTTGCCTGACTTGAGCGAGGCGCGCAGGCCGTTATCGAAGAGACGCCGGAAGCGCTGCTCCCACTCCTCGAGATCCACTGCCTGGTTGTCCACGCCCAGGCGCTGGGGCTCGATGCGAATCAGGACCGGAATCGAGAAGCCATCGCGGTTCGCCGGCTGGGAGGCGGTAAACTGCCACGGCACCGCAGCCACCGTGCCGATGCGCACCCCGCGAAACTCCACCGGCGCCCCCCGGGACAGGCCGCGAACGGTGTCCTCCACCAGCAGCACATACTCCAGATAGCGGTTGAAGGTGCCCTGGCGAGCGCTGTCCTCATCGGGGTAGAGGTTGAAGGTGGTATCGTCCGCCACCGGATTGCCACGCGGCAGGTCCTCCGGGACGCCGAAGGTCACCCCACCGCCCAGCAGCGCTTCCAGAGACTCGACGTTGACGCGGATGCCGTCGGCGTCCAGGCGCAGGTCGACCCCGCTGGCGGACCAGAATCGGGTCGTGTCGGTGACCAGCCGGTCGTAAGGGCTCTCGATGAAGATACGCTGATCCATGCGGCGGGCCTCGGCATCGAAGTTGACCTCCTCCACGCGTCCCACCGTATAACCCTGGAAAGTCACTGGGTCGCCGGATCGAAGCGAGTTGCCCAGCTGGCTGATCAGGTTGACGCGAACGCCGGCGGCATCCGCCGGGGCCACCGGAGGCTGGTCGCTCACCGCAAACTCCCTGACGCCCGGCTCGCCCCTGCCGGGCTGCAGCTGGATGAATGCCCCGGAGAGTACGGTGCCCAGGCCGCTGATGCCTTCGCGGCCGATACGCGGCTTGACCACCCAGAAACGACTGCCCTCGGTCAGCATGGCGTCGGAGTCCGGGGCCATGCGTGCGGAGATCACGGTATGGGTAAGGTCGTCGGAAAGCTGTACCCGTTCGACGCGCCCCACCTCGACGTTGCGGGTCTTGATCAGGGTGCTGCCGGCCTCGATGCCTTCGGCGTTGGACATGGTCAAGGTGATCAACGGGCCACGACTGCGATAGTTGTCGTACACCAGCCACAGGCCGATGACGATGGCAACGATGGGTACGATCCAGATCGGCGACAGGCGAGCCTGGGGCGAGGGCTTTGCCCGGTTCATATCCCGGGCATCATGTTCGCGGGGTGTCTCGCTCATTCAGAGATTCCTTGCGGGTCGCGGGTATCACGCGGCGGTGGCGTGTCCCAGATCAGGCGTGGGTCGAAGGTCATGGCGGCCAGCATGGTGAGTACCACGACACTGCCGAAGGCCAGGGCGGCGGGACCCGGAGTGATGGACATCAGCGACCCGGCGCGGATCAGGGCGACGAGGATGGCCACCACGAAGACGTCGACCATGGACCACCGGCCGATGAACTCGGTGAGGCGATAGAGCCGCGTTCGCGTGCCGGCGTTGAGTTCGTCGCTGCGCTTGACGACCAGACAGAGCCAGGCCAGCGCCACCAGCTTGCCCACCGGGACAATCACGCTGGCGGTGAAGATGACCGCTGCCACCGGCCATGAACCCATCTGGATCAACTCCACGACACCGCCAATGATGGTCGACGGCGTAGTATGCCCCAGGCTGGTGGTGGTCATGATCGGATAGAGGTTGGCCGGCACGTACATTACCGTGGCGGCGGCCAGCAGGGCCCAGGTTCGTTGCAGGCTATGCGGCATGCGGGTGTGCAGCCGTTCATCGCAGCGTCGACAATGCGTTTTTCCTTGCGGCGAGAGTCGGTTGACCAGGCCGCAGGTGGGGCAGCCGGTCAAGCCCTGGGGGGCCGCGGTCTGTCCCGAGCGAGCCCCTTCCGGCGCCAGGGGTTCACCGCTGAGCGAGAACCACATCCAGTCCGAATCGAGGGATTGCGTGGTCGACAGCAGCAGAATGGCGAAGGCGCAGAAGGCCCAGAAGGAGACGCCGAGCTCGATTTGCGCCATGCCGGCGACCTTGATCAGGCTGACCAGCGCGCCGATGATGAAGACGTCCGCCATCATCCATGGATGGAGGTGGGAGAGCGAGCGGGCGATAGTACGGCTTGACGGCAACGGCTCGCCACGCAGCAGGCCGAACTGCAGCCAGATCACCCCCAGCAGGTAGACGGCGGGCAGGACCAGGATGGTCAGGATCACGGCGATGGCAACGAGCGGCTGATGGAAGCCGATAAGCGTCGTGGCGGTCTGGGATAGTTCAATGTTGTTGCCGATGCCGCCTACGCTGAAGCTGACGAACGGAAAGGAGGCCGCCAGCATCAGCGCGACAAGCGCCGATATGGCCAGGGCCATGCTGCGTTGTGCCGGTCGATGGTGGCGCTTGGCTAGCGTATGCCCACATCGAGGGCAGTCGGCCTTCTGTCCGCCACGCAGGGGCGGTAGTGCGACCAGCCAGTCGCACTCGTGGCAGGCGCGCAGGCGCCGCCGCGAGGTGCGCGCCTCCGGCGGGTACTGGTCCACCAGGGGCTCGCCCCGTGGGAAACCAGGAGTTCGGAACGTTCGTAGGGGTTGCCTGGGCACCGGCGTTGTTTACCTGAACTGTTTACCTGAGACGGGAAGAAATCGGGCGCCACTGCCGTTCGGCAATGCGCCTTATGGCAACATGACCATGGGCATCAAACGAAAGTGTGACATGTTGACGCCATGCATACCATATACAAACATTCGGCACTGAATGTTCCCGAGGAAATGGAATGTTGTTACCTGTTCTCGCCGTCATTGGCGGTCTCGTTCTGCTGGTCTGGAGCGCCGAGCGCTTCGTCGAAGGGGCAGCAGCCACATCCCGTCGCCTGGGTGTCTCACCACTGCTGATCGGCATGCTGGTGCTTGGCTTCGGGACATCGGCACCGGAGCTGATGGTATCGGCACTGGCGGCGGGGCAAGGCAATCCCGGGCTGGCGCTGGGCAATGCCTACGGCTCCAACATCGCCAACATCGGCCTGATTCTCGGGCTGGTGGCACTGGCGTCGCCGCTGTCGGTGCATTCCGGGGTGATTCGCCGGGAGCTTCCGCTGCTGGGTGGGGTGACGCTGCTGTCGGCCCTCTTGATGTGGGGCGGGGTGATCGGGCGCATGGAGGGCAGTCTGCTACTGGCACTGCTGGCCGCGTTCATCCTGTTCAGCATCCTGCAGGCCCGGCAAGCGGGGCCGGACGCCCTGGCGGCAGAGACCGAGGAGAGCCTGGCGGTCAAGCCCATGTCGCTCAAGGCGGGGCTGGTCTGGACCCTGGTGGGCCTGCTGCTACTGATCCTGAGCTCACGCATCCTGGTGTGGGGGGCGGTTGCCATCGCCCAGGGCTTTGGCGTCAGCGACCTGATCATCGGGCTCACCGTGGTGGCGGTGGGTACATCGCTGCCCGAGCTGGCCGCCTCGGTCAGCGCATTGCGCCGGGGTGAGCACGACCTGGTGCTGGGCAACGTGGTCGGCTCGAACCTCTTCAATACGCTGGGCGTCGTCGGGCTCGCCGCGGTGATCCGACCCATCGAGGTCGGCAGCGAGGTGCTGCTGCGAGACTGGAGCCTGATGGCAGTCATGACGGCGCTGCTGGTGATCTTCGCCATGGGCTGGAGAGGGCGGCCGGGGCGCATCAATCGTCTCGAAGGCGCGGTGCTGCTGATCCTGTTCCTCGGCTACATGCTCTTCATGATACGGCTGGTAGTGCTTGGCGTTGCTTGAGCGCGCGATATGGAGCCGGGAAGTGCTGCGACAACGAGACACAGGAAAAGCGGAGTCATAACAGTTACTGTTCAGCTTCGTTGTCAGACCTTTCGAGAGGCCGGGCAGCCGCTGGTGGGGACTGCGCTTGAGGTCGGCACCACTCCAGCAAGGCTGCTAGTCTCATCAGAGTGTCGAGGTGGAATGCGTCACGGCAGGCCAGGATGGCCTTGCCGGAGGCACAAAAGCACACGGAGTGCATCCGCATCCCTTGAGACGTGAACTCTTCGCAGCCAAGAGGCATTACGTCATGGAACTAGATCCCCTGTTGCTGTCGCGATTGCAGTTCGCTTTCGTGGTCTCCTTTCACGCCATCTTCCCGGTCTTCACCATTGGCCTGGCATCCTACATTGCCGTGCTTCATGCGCTGTTCTACAAGACAGCCAACCCGGCCTGGGACCGCCTGGCCCAGCTCTGGACCAAGGTCTTTGCCGTGGCGTTCGGCATGGGGGTGGTGTCGGGCATCGTCATGTCCTTCCAGTTCGGCACCAACTGGAGCAACTTTTCCCAGTCCACCGCCAACTTCATGGGTCCTTTGCTGAGCTATGAGGTAGTGACCGCTTTCTTTCTTGAGGCGGCATTCCTCGGTGTGCTGCTGTTCGGACGCGGACGAGTGCCCCAGGGAGTGCATCTGTTTGCTGCCATCATGGTGGCGATCGGTACCTTCATCTCCACCTTCTGGATCCTCTCCGCCAACAGCTGGATGCATACGCCGGCCGGGGTCGAGGTCATCAACGGTGTCTTTCGCGTCACCTCCTGGACCGAGGCGATATTCAACCCTTCGTTTCCGTATCGTCTCGCCCATATGGCCATGGCATCGTTCATTACCGGTGGCTTCGTAGTGGCCGGGGTCAGCGCCTGGTACCTGCTGATCGGCCGCGACGTGGAAGCCAACCGCAAGGCGCTCTCCATGTGCCTGTGGATGCTGCTGGTGCTGACCCCGACCCAGGCGTTGGTGGGCGACCTCCACGGTCTCAATACCCTCGAGTATCAGCCCACCAAGCTGGCGGCCATGGAGGGTAACTGGGAAACCAGGGAGGGCGCGCCGTTCCTGCTGTTTGCCTGGCCGGATCAGGCGGCCCAGCAGAACCGCTTCGAGATCGGCATTCCCTATGCAGCAAGCCTGATACTGACCCACGAGCTGCATGGTGAAGTGCCGGGAATCCTCGAGGCACCGCCCGAGGAGCAGCCGCCGGTTGCACTGGTGTTCTGGACGTTCAGGCTGATGGTCGGCCTCGGTTTCCTGATGATCGCGGTTTCCCTGGTCGGTCTCTATCTGCGTCGAGGCGGGCGTATCTACCACTCTCGCCGCTTCCTGCAGACGCTCCGGCTGATGTCGGTGACGCCCTTCATCGCGGTGCTTGCCGGCTGGGTTACCACTGAATCCGGCCGAGCCCCCTGGCTGGTCTACGGGATGATGACCCATGCGGAAGGGGTCACGCCCTCGCTGACCGGGGGCATGGCGCTGTTCACGCTGCTTGGCTATGTCGCGGTCTATGGTGTGATCTTTTATGCCGGCACCTACTACCTCACGCGGGTCATCCGCTACGGCATGCAGCAAAAGGAGGAAGAAAAGCTGGTCGACGACTTCGAGACGCCCAAGCGACCCTGGTCGGCTACCAGCACCCCCTTCGACGACGACCCCACCAAGGCGGAGGGCTGAGACATGGAAATGTTCGACTTGTCATTGATCTGGGCGCTCATCATCGGCTTCGGCATCATGATGTACGTGCTCATGGACGGCTTCGACCTGGGGCTTGGCATCCTTTTCCCCTTTGCGCCGGACGAGGATGCTCGCGACGTGATGATGAATTCGGTTGCCCCTGTGTGGGATGGCAACGAAACCTGGCTGGTCCTCGGCGGGGCTGGACTGCTCGCTGCTTTTCCACTGGTCTATTCCGTGTTCCTGCCGGCGCTCTACATCGGCGTGTTCCTGATGCTGGCGGGGCTGGTGTTTCGCGGCGTGGCCTTCGAGCTGCGCTTCAAGTCCCGTCGCGATCGTCGCAACCGGCGGATGTGGAATCGGGCGTTCAGCTGGGGGTCGGCCATCGCCGCCTTTGCCCAGGGCGCTGTGGTCGGCAAGTATATCCAGGGATTCGAGACCCAGAACGGCGTCTTCGTGGGGGGCGCCTTCGACTGGCTCACCCCTTTTTCGATACTGACCGGCATCGGCATCATGATCGGCTATGCGCTGCTGGGTACCACCTGGTTGATCCTCAAGTCGGAGGGCTACATCCAGGCCTGGGCCTACAAGCTGACGCCACCGCTGCTGGTGGCGGTGCTGGTGATCTTCGCCATCATCAGCATCTGGACGCCGCTGGTGAACCCACTGGTCTGGGATCGCTGGTTCGGCATCATCGGCATCATCTGGGTGCTGCCCGCACTGACCCTGTTATGCATGTTCGCCGTGTATTGGTCGGTGAAGCGTCGCCGGGAACTGATGCCCTTCATGGCCACGCTGGGCATGTTCCTGTTTACCTACCTGGGGCTGGTCGTCAGCAAGTGGCCGATGATCGTGCCGCCGGACTACACCATCTGGGACGCCGCTTCGGCGCCCGAGTCGCAGCTGTTCCTGCTGATCGGGGTACTCTTCGTGCTGCCCTTCGTGCTGGGCTATACGTTCTGGTCCTACTGGGTCTTCCGCGGCAAGGTCAGGGTCGGCGAAGGGTATCACTGAGTCGATGGGGGAGCGCCTGGACCCTGACCTGACGCCTCGCCGCTGGCTGGCGGCCCATGCCGCCGGCCAGCGGGGCTGGCTGACGCTTGCGGCACTGGCCGGCTTCGTCGTCGGCGCCCTGACTATCGTGCAGATGCTGCTGCTGGCCTTGATCGTCAGTCGCCTGCTCGTGGACGGTGCCAGCGTCGCGTCTCTCGGTGGCACCTTTCTGGCCCTGGCTATGGTTCTGCCGGCCCGTGCCTTGGCCCAATGGGGCCAGGAACTGGCGGGGCAGGAAGCCAGCCTGCGCATTCGCCGGGCGGTGCGTGGCGAGTTGCTCGATCACCTCGCGGCGCTGGGGCCGGTGCGTGCCGGCGCTCGCCATACGGCAGGGCTGGCCAGCCAGATGGTGGAGCAGGTGGAGGCGCTTGACGGCTATTTCGCCCGCTTCCTGCCACAGCTACGGCTGGCCGTTGCGCTTCCCCTGATGATCCTGGCCGTCGTGCTGTGGCTTGACTGGCTGGCCGCACTCTTCCTGCTGCTGGCGGCTCCCCTGATACCCCTGTTCATGGCGTTGGTGGGGATCGGGGCGGAGCGACTCAACCAGGCGCAGTTTGCCGCGGTAAGCCGATTGGCCGGCCACTTTCTCGACCGGGTGCGGGGAATCGGCACGCTTCAGCTCTTCCACCGCACCGAAGCGGCAACACGGGAGGTGGAGCGGGCCGCCGACGACTACCGCCGGCTGAGCATGCGCACCCTGCGGCTCGCCTTTCTCTCCTCGGCGGTGCTGGAGTTCTTCGCTTCGGTGGCCATCGCCGTGGTCGCGATCTATGTCGGCTTCGGGCTGCTGGGTTACATCGACTATGGTCCGTCGCCGCAGCTGACGCTGTTCACCGGGCTGCTGGTGCTGCTGCTGGCGCCGGAGTTCTTCCAGCCCCTGCGCAGCCTGGCCCAGCACTATCATGATCGTGCCGCTGCCCTGGGCGTGGCAGACGGCATGGTGGCGCTGCTGTCCGAACCCGCGTCGGATCAGCGACTCAGGGAGCCCATGCCGGTCCGGGAAACCGACCAGCTCGTATCGCTCGCCAATGTCACCCTGCATCACCCGGGGCGTGGTCGTGTGCTCGGGCCGGTGGACCTGACCGTGCAACGAGGTGAGATCCTGGCGATAACGGGGCCATCCGGGGTCGGCAAGTCGGCCCTGCTGCAGCTGCTGGCGGGGTTCGTAGCCCCGGACCAGGGCGAGAGGCGCGTCATGGATGGGCTGAGTTTCGCCTGGATGGACCAGCGGCCACTGCTGATTCATGGCAGCCTGGCCGACAATCTGCGTCTGGCCGCCCCCGTGGCGAGTGACGCCGAATTGCACCAGGCCCTGCGTCACGCCGGCCTGGCCGAGGTGGTGGACGCGTTGCCCGACGGCCTGGCGACGTCCTTGGGCGAGCGGGGCTCCGGGCTCTCCGGCGGCCAGGCGCAGCGGCTCGCGCTGGCGCGGGTGTTTCTCTCCGATGCGCCGCTGGTGCTGCTGGATGAGCCGACGGCGAGCCTGGATGAGGGGAGTGAAGCCAAGGTCATCGAATCGTTGCGGGAGCTTGCCGCAGCTGGCCGTACCCTGGTCATTGCCACTCATCATCCGGCATTGATGGCGTTGGCAACACGGCGCATTGCACTGTCCCGGGGCGACGAGAGGGGCGACAATGCGTAACGACTCGTTGCTGACGACCCTTCGCCCCTGGCTGCGCCTGCTGGCGCGTCGGCGTGGCCGGCTGGTAACCGGGGCTGCGCTGCTGGCCCTCACCGTGGCCTCTGCCATCGGCCTGCTGGCCCTCTCGGGCTGGTTCATTACCGCCAGCGCCCTGACCGGCATGGCACTGGCGGCAGGGCTCGCGGCGAGCCTCGATGTGCATGTGCCCGGCGGGGGGATACGTACCTTCGCAGTGACCCGGACCGTGGCCCGCTACGTCGAACGACTCTACAACCATGATACGGTACTGCGGCTGCTGGCCGACCTGCGTGGCACGCTCTTTGGGGTGATGTCGGGTCTTGACGAGCGAACGCTGGCTCGCCGTCGAGCCAGCGACTGGCTCAACCGCCTTACCGCCGATATCGATACCCTGGATAGCCTCTACCTGCGTTTGCTTGCGCCGCCCGTCGTGGCGCTCCTTGCGATCCTGCTGCTGTCGGCTTTTCTGGCACTATGGGTGCCCGTGGCAGGACTGGCGGTGGCGGCGCTGCTGCTGTTTGCCTGGCTCTGGCTCACCGCCGGCCAGGCCTGGCTCGGAATGGCCCCGAGCCACAGTCAGGTCAGCCACCTGCAGCGCCTGCGTAGCCAGGCCATCGAGCACCTTCAGGGCCAGGCAGAGCTGGAGGCCTACGGCGCCCGCGATGCCCACCGCCAACTCCTGCAGCAGCGTGAGATACAGCTGCAGCAGGTCCAGCGAACGCTGGGGCGGCTATCCGGCCTCGGCACGTCACTGGTCAATCTGATGGTTGGACTCGCCATGCTGGCGGCGCTGTGGCTGGCCGCGCTGGCCTGGGAGCAGGGCACTATCAGCGGGGCCGTGATGGTCATGCTGCCGCTGGCGGTGCTGGCGACCGGCGAAGCGCTGGCGCTGCTGCCGGTCGCCTTCACCCACCTGGGGGCGACCCGCGCCGCGGCCCAGCGGCTCAATGAGCTGGTGGCATCCGGTAGTGAGGGCACCCAGCCGGATAACGTGGCCCTGCCGGCAGGGCCGCTGTCGGTTGCCCTGCGCGGGGTGACCCTGCGCTATCCCGACGCGCTGCTGCCGGCTCTGGAGCACGTCGATCTGGAACTCTCCGGTGGCGAACGGCTTGCCCTGACGGGTGCTTCCGGCGCCGGCAAGTCCAGCGTGGCGGCGCTGCTGACGCGCCAGCTGCCACCGACAGCTGGCGGGGTCTGGCTGGGCGGGGTGCCACTATCCGCCATTGACGCGAGTTCACTGCGCGAGCGAGTGGCCATCCTGGGGCAGCGCGTCGACCTCTTTCAGGACAGCCTTGCGCACAACCTGTACCTGGCCGCTCCCGATGCGGATGACGCTGACCTCTGGCGGGCACTGGCCTGGGTGGAGCTCGCGGATTGGGCCAAGTCGCTACCGGGTGGCCTGGCGACCCGGGTGGGCGAGGGGGGGCGTCAGCTCTCGGGCGGAGAGGCGCGCCGCCTTGCCCTGGCACGGCTATGGCTGCGAGATCCTGGGTTGGTTATCCTCGATGAACCCTTTGCCGGTCTGGACGCCGAACTGGCGGCAAGTCTCTCGCTGCGCCTCGATGAATGGCTTGCCGGTCGCACCGTCCTCTATCTGGTGCATCAGCTCGAAGGAGGTCCCTTCGAACCGCCGGGTATCACCCGTCATGAGCGACTTTATCAAGGGCGGTTGACCGATTGCGCAACGCACGGGTTTCCATCAGGATAAGGAGAAACTGGCGACGAGGTGAGCAATGCGTGACTTCCTTCAGCGGCTGCCAAAGGCCGAACTCCATCTGCATATCGAGGGCTCGCTGGAGCCGGAGCTGATGTTTGCCCTGGCCGAGCGAAACGGCATTGACTTGCCCTACGCGTCGGTAGAGGCGGTGCGCGCAGCCTACGAGTTCGACGACCTGCCCGCCTTTCTCGAGCTCTATTACCAGGGCATGAGCGTGCTGAGGACCGCTGAAGACTTCCATGACCTGGCCATGGACTATTTCCGCCGTGCCCATGACGAAGGGGTGGTACACGTGGAAATGCACTTCGACCCCCAGGCCCACCTGGTTCGGGGCATCGAGCTCGATGTCGTGATGGAGGGGTTGAATCTGGCCCAGCGGCATGCCGAACGGGAGCTGGGCATGTCCACGGCGCTGATCATGGCCTTCCTGCGTGACAGATCGGCCGAAGAGGCCATGAAAGTGCTGGAAAGCGCGGCGCCCTACTGGGAAATGATCGATGCCGTGGGGCTCGACAGCGCCGAGCGGGGACACCCCCCTTCCAAGTTCGTCGAGGTGTTCCAGCGTGCCCGTATGCTCGGCATTCCCAGGGTCGCCCATGCCGGCGAGGAGGGGCCGCCGGAGTACATCCGTGAAGCGCTGGACCTGCTGGACGTCTGCCGCATCGATCATGGCGTGCGCTGCCTGGAAGACCCTGACCTCGTCACGCGGCTGCGCGACGAGGCGGTGGTGCTCACCGTCTGTCCGCTCTCCAACGTCAAGCTCAAGGTCGTCGAGCGCATGGCGGATCACCCGCTACCCCAGCTGCTGGATGCGGGCCTGAGGCTGACCATCAACTCCGACGACCCGGCCTATTTCGGCGGCGGGGTGCTCGACAATTACCTGGCCTGTTATCAGGCATTCGACTGGTCCCGGGAGACCTTCGTGCAGTTGGCCGGTACCGCCATCGAAGCGGCCTTCATGAGCGATGCTCGTCGCCTCGATCTGCACCGGAAGCTGGCTGAGAGCGCTTGATTAGCGCATAAAAAAGCTCCCGGATTTCGCCGGGAGCCAGTAGGTCAGATACGTCGTGGCGTTACGGCAGGGCCGGCACCTCGAAATCGGGCATCTCGCCGGTCAAGGTGTGAAGGAAGGCGGTGATATCGGCAATGGTGGTTTCATCGAACTCACGGCCGAGCATCTCGCTGCCCATGATGGCAACAGCCTCCTCGAGGGTCTCGGTGGCACCGTTGTTCATGTACGGATAGGTGACGCCGACGTTGCGCAGGGTCGGAGTACGGAAGCGATACATGTCATTGTCGTCGCCGGTGACCTCATAGCGGCCCACGTCGGTAGAGCCGGGTACCTGGATGCGATGGAAGTTGCTGTCGGTCAGTGCCGGGCCGCTGTGGCAGGCCACGCAGCCGTTCTCGACGAAGGCCACCATGCCATCCTTTTCCTGCTGGTTCAGGGCTTCCATGTCACCGTGAAGATAGCGGTCGAAGGGTGAGTTCGGCGTATTCAGCGTGCGCTGGAAGCTTGCCAGGGCCATGGCCAGGTTATCCGCGTTTATCGGGTTCTCGTCGCCCGGATAGGCTTCGGCGAACTTCTTCTGATAAAGCTCGAACTCTTCCAGGCGCTCCAGCGCCATGTCCAGGTCCATGGCCATCTCGATATCGGCCTCGATGGGGCCCAGTGCCTGACCTTCCAGGTCCGGTTCGCGGCCATCCCAGAACTGGGCGCCGAGGAAGCCGGAGTTCAGCACCGTCGGCGTATTGCGCTCGCCGATCTGCCCATCGTGGCCGGTAGCGCGGGGGATACGGTCGCTCCAGCCCAGCGCCGGGTTGTGGCAGGTGGCACAGCTGATCACGCCGCTGGAGGAGATGCGCGGCTCGAAGAACAGCATGTTGCCCAGCTCCACCTTCTCGGGGGTCAAAGAGTTGTGGGCGGGAATCGGTGGGAAGTGGGGCAGCGGCTCGAAGCGATCACGGTAGTCGCCGAGACCATCATCTGCCAGGGCAGTGCCGCCGAAGGCAAGGGCACCGCCCAGCGCCACGGCAGTGACGAATCGAGCCGGTTGTACAATTTTCTTAGATTCCATTGTGATCTCCCTGGTAGGCACTCGATACAGGTCAGACTCCTATATCCTGAAATAAGCTTATTCGTGAGGCTTGATGCATATCAACCAACCGAAATGCTCGGATAAGGGGGGTGTTTGAGGTAAGTCAAGTTTCCGTCGACTTGAGGTGATAGTGGTGGATAAGGTGCTGTACAAGTGGCATCGATAGGTTTCCTTATTTTGCTTCGCGTCAGGAGAGGGCATGGCTCGCTATCGCTATCCGAGAATTCCCGAATCCGAGGTGACCCCGCGTGAGCTGTTCGAGTCGCGGCGACGCCTGCTGCGAGGCGGGCTGGCGCTGGGTGCCGCCGCCGTTGCCCCCGGCCTGCTCTGGTCGCGTGAGGCTCAGGCGTGGCAGGGCCTGTTGGAGGAACGCCTGGCAACGGATCTACCCAGCAGTGAACTGGCGGGTGGAGAGTCAACGACGTCATTCCAGGACATCACCACCTACAACAATTTCTACGAGTTCGGCACCGGCAAGCGGGATCCGGAGATCTACGGTCATCGGCTGGAAACCGACCCCTGGTCGCTGACCATCGAGGGAGAAGTGGACAAGGCGGGAACCTTTGCCCTGGAGGACGTGCTGGCAGGGCAGACGCTGGAAGAGCGTATCTACCGGCATCGCTGCGTGGAGGCCTGGTCCAAGGTCATTCCCTGGGTCGGGTTTCCCCTGGCCGACCTGCTCAAGCGCCACGGCCCGACGTCACGAGCGAAGTACGTCGTCTTCGAATCGATACACGACCCCGACAACCTTCGCGGACAGCGCCGCTCGATCATCGACTGGCCCTACCGGGAGGTGCTGCGCATCGACGAGGCGATGCATCCGCTAACCCTGCTCGCCGTGGGGCTCTACGGCGAGGTGATGCCGAACCAGAGCGGGGCGCCGATCCGACTGGTGGTGCCCTGGAAGTATGGCTTCAAGAGCATCAAGTCGGTCGTGCGTATCGCCCTTGTCGAGGAAAGGCCGCTCAGTTCGTGGGAGGAGCGCAATCCGGACGAATACGGTTTCTATGCCAACGTCAATCCGACGGTCGATCACCCGCGCTGGACACAGGCCCGTGAACGCCGCATCGGCGAGAGCGGCCGGCGCGAGACGCTGATGTTCAATGGCTACGGCGAAGAGGTGGCCCATCTCTATGCTGGCATGGACCTGCAACAGCACTACTGATGACGGGGAGCACGAGTGAATCAACGCACCGCAATCACTGCCTTTCGGCTGCTGGTGCTGGCGGGCTGTATCACTCCAGCCGGCTGGCTGGCATGGCAGTGGTACTTCGGTGACCTGGGGGCGGTGCCCGGCGAGGCGGTGGTGCATTTTACCGGCAAGACGGGACTGACGCTGCTGCTGGTTACCATTGCCTTCAGCCCCGCCTTTCGCGTCACCGGCTGGGTCGGCTTCATGGCGGCGCGGCGGCAGATCGGCCTGTGGGCCTTCTTCTGGCTGGTCGCCCACATGCTGGCCTGGATGGGGCTGGACCAGTACTGGGATTGGCCCTGGATACGGCGGGAAATGATCGAACTGCCCTATATTCGCTACGGCGTTGCCGCGCTGGCGCTATTGGTGCCCTTGGCGCTGACCTCCTTTCGCAGAGTGCAAACGGCCATGGGGTATCGTGCCTGGCACTGGTTGCATCGTCTGATCTACGTGTCTGCGGCGCTGGGCGTGACCCATTTCTGGATCCTGACACGGGCCGATTACATGCTCCCGCTGATCTTTGTCGCCGTGCTGACGGGCCTCATCGTGTTCCGAATCGTCGATGCCATGCTTCACCGCCGATAACGAGACTGCCGCCATCCCTGGCGGCATCGGGAACTGAAGCGTTGTTGCAACCGCAGTGCCTAGTGCGTGGTGACCAGCATGACCACGCTGAGGGCGGCGGAAACCCACATGGCCGGCTTGATGTCCGTGATTCGGCCAGTAAAAATCTTGATGACCACGAAGCTGAGGAAGCCGAAGGCGATACCCAGGGTGATCGAGTAGGTGAGCGGCATCAGGATGATGGCCAGGAAGGCGGGGAAGGCCTGGTCGAACTTCGCCCATTCGATCTTGCTGATCGGCGCCAGCATGAAGAGCCCCACCAGCACCAGTGCCGGTGCGGTGGCGATGCCGGGCACCAGCGACAGCAGCGGCGACAGGAACAGGAACGGCAGGAACAGGAAGGCGATGGTCACCGCGACGAGGCCGGTGCGACCGCCCTGGGCGACGCCGGCACCGGATTCGATGAAGGTCTGGGCCGCGCTGGTGCCCAGCGGTGCCGCGATCATCGAGGCGAAGGCATCGACGGTCATGGAGCGCTTCAGGTTGCGCGGGTTGCCATCCTTGTCCTTGAGATCGGCGGACTCGGAGAGGGCCATGAAGCACGACAGGGCATCGAAGAAGTTGGTGAACAGCATCACGAAGATGAACGGCAGGTAGGCGACTTTCAGGGCACCCCAGATGTCCACCTGCATCACCGCACTGAAGTCGGGCCAGGCCGCCAGGCCGCTCCACTCCACCACCACATCGCCGCCCCAAAGCCTGCCCATGGGCGATGCCAGCAGGGTTGTCAGGGCGATGCCCAGGATCAGCGCGCCGTTGAAGCGCAGGATCACCATGATCGCCGTCGCCATCATGCCGATGAAGAAGGTGACCATGCTGGCATCCATGTTGCCCAGCGATACCAGCGTGGCGTCGCTGCCGACGATGAAGCCTGCATTCTTGAAGCCGATAAAGGTGATGAACAGGCCGATGCCGCAGGTGATCGCGTAGCGCAGCGAGGGGGGAATGGCCTCGATGATCGCCTTGCGGACGTTGAACATGGCCAGGGTGGCGAACAGCACCCCGGACCAGAACACGCAGCCCAGTGCCACTTCCCAGGAGAGGCCAGCGCCCTGCACCAGGGTATAGGTGAACAGGGCGTTCATGCCCATGCCCGGCGCCACCAGGATCGGGTTACGGGCATACAGGCCCATTGCCAGGCTGCTCATGAAGCTGATCAGCACCGTGGCCGAGAGGGCGGCGGAGAAGGGAATACCGGCGTCGCTGAGAATCGCGGGGTTGACCACGATGATGTACATGGCGGCCAGGAAGGTGGCGATGCCGGCGAGGAATTCAGTGCGCAGTGACGAGCCACGCCGCGTCACACCGAAATAGTGGTCCAGCCAGTTGGCAGATCCTGAGGCTTGCCCGTCGGGGCGGGCGGCGCTCTTGTCGGCAAGGGAAGAGGAGCTTGGTTCCATATCAATGATTCCAATTGTTGTTGGAGTGAATGGTCTGTTGGATGGAGCGAAAAGGGAGTTGAAAGCCAGGGTTTCAGTCATGCTGACCATTTGGTCAATCGCGACACGAGACAGCCTAGACAATATTTGACCGTTTGGACAGGCGGGGGTCGACCAAGGTCTTAGGTCAACATGGAAAAAGATTTCAGAATGGAGAGGAGCGCTGGCGACAAGGCGCCGGGTTCAGTTCACTTCCGTCGCTTCAAGCAGCCTCTCGAGCTGTTCGACCGGCACTGGTTGGCAGAAGAAGTAGCCCTGGAAAACGTGGCAGCCCTCCTGGGTGAGCCACTCCAGCTGCTGGGAGGTTTCCACGCCCTCGGCCACTACCTCGAGCTGGAGTGCGATACCCATGGCGATGATGGTACGGGCGATGGCCATGTCGTCGTGACTTGCCAACAGGTCGCGGACAAAGCCCTGGTCGATCTTGATCTGATCCAATGGCAGCCGCTTGAGGTACTGCAAGGAGGAGTAGCCGGTGCCGAAATCGTCCATGGCGAAGCTGATGCCAAGGGCCTTCAAGCGCTGCATTTTGTCGATGCCGGCCTCGACGTCTTCGAGCAGGCTGCTCTCCGTCAGCTCCAGCTTCAGGCGCTGGGGGGCGGCGCCGCTGGCAGTAATGACCCGATGAATACGCTCGACGAAATCGGCTTCCTTGAACTGGCGGGCGGTGACATTCACGGCCAGGCTCAGGTATGCCGTGGCGCTGTGCTTCTGCCAGGCCACCAGCTGGCGACATGCCTGTTCGAGAATCCAGTCCCCCAGCGGGACGATCAGGCCGCTCTCTTCGGCCAGGGGAATGAAGTCGGCCGGTGAAATCATCCCTCGCGAGGGGTGTTGCCAGCGCACCAGTGTTTCGGCTCCCAGGGCACGACGATCCTTGTCGTACTGGAGCTGGTAGACCAGGTGAAACTCGCCGCGCTGCAGGGCCAGGCGCAGGTCGCGCTTGGTTTCGTTGCGCGCCTGCATCACGGCCTGGATGACATCGTCATGGAAGCGAATCGTATCTCGTCCGGCCAGCTTGGCCTGATGGCAGGCGGCATCGGCCAGCTTGAACAGGGTTTCCACCTCGTCGGCGCCATGAAACATGGCGACCCCCTGGCTGGCAGAGAGGAAATGCTGAATACCGTCGATGGAGTAGGGCTCGGCGACGGCCAGGCGAATCCGGTCGGCCAGTTCCTCGACGCAACTGGCTGCCGTGTCCGCCTGTGCCGGCAGTGAATCGATGACAAGCAGAAACTCGTCGCCACCCAGGCGCCCCGGGATACAGCCCTGTTGCTGAAAGGCGCCCAATCGCTGGGCGACTTCGCGCAGCAGCCGGTCTCCGGTGCGGTGGCCATAGCTGTCGTTGATCTGCTGAAAGAGGTCGATGTCCAGATAGATCAGCGCGCCGTATTGCCCCGTACGCTGGCACTGCTGGAGCGAGTGGGCGAGATGCTCGCTCATCATGTGCCAGTTGGGCAGCTCCGTCAGGCCATCGAAATGGGTCAGCTGGTGCGCCTTGCGCTCGGCGGCGAGGCGGCGCGCCTCGCTGTCGCGCAGGCGAAGCACCGTTTGGGCAATCTTTCGCAACTGCCCCCGGCCACGCTCCGCCAGACGCTGTATGCGTGGCAGCTCGGGAACCTCTCGGCGCAGGCGTGAAAGGCTGAGCAACGCTTCGCCGATGGCCAGCAGGTGGCGATTGAGAGCCCGAGCGGAGTAGAAGGCCGCCAGCAGCATCAACAGCAGGGTCACCCCGCCAAACAGCATCACCGTGTGCAAGTGCCCAAGGATTGCCTGATAGGAGTTGTCGGTGCGATCGCTGGTCCGTTGTGACAGCTTGGATGACAGGTGCCCCGTCAGTATCGCGAAGCGCAGAAATTCCTGCTGCGCTTCGTCCAGATATTGCCGGGCGGTAGAGGGATCGATCGTGGCAATATCGCTGGCCATGATGATAAAGCGACGGTAAGCGTGGAACGCCTCGATCAATTGGTTGGCACTGCCGTGATTCAGGTCGATCATCAGCGGCGTTTCGGTCAGTGCCTGCACCTGTTCACCAAGCGCGGCAAGTTCATTGACGAAATCCGAATGCAGGCGGTAGCTGGTAAGCGGTGAGAGCTCGCCACGGTCGGCCTGCTGCAACATCTCCACCACGTTCTTGTGCAGTTCGCCCAGGTTCTGCTCGTAGTCGGCGGTCTGCTGCAGGGCGGCCAGGTCTGCCAGCTGGTTGGTATGATTATGGCCCACACGCTCCTTGAGCAACTGCACCGCACCGAAGCCGAACAGCAGTGCCGGGACCAGCACTACCAGGGTGGGCAGGAGAAAGACCCAGAGCAGCGGCTGGCTTGGCTTCATGCGAGTCCCTTACTGCTCGAAAGCGTGGTGTAAGTCCAGCGAGGGCCACAGATCGGGCGGTATGCTGGCACGATAAAGGTAACCCTCTTCGCCGAGCGGGGAGAAAATCACCAGGGTGCCTTCGGGTGGGAAGTAGTTCATCAGGTCGGCCAGGTTAGGACCGTGGGCCACGATCAAGCGGTTGACGTTGCCTTCTACCGGCAATGCCAACATCTTGCCGGTATTTTCGATCACGGGCCGCTTTTCGTCATTCGTCATGGCTGCGGTGTAGCGCAGCAGGTCGTCGATCACATATTCCTGGGTTGGCAACACGATGCGAGCGGTTTCCCGGGCGCGACAGAAGGGGCTGACCCGAATGGGTGCTTCGAGCGGCCAGTCATGGCGCGCCAGATGCTTGGCCACGCCCTCCATGACCTGCCGCCCCTCATCGCTCAGGGGCCGCTGAGTGGCGCAGTCGTCGAAATTCACCGGTACCTGGTCGGGGATATGGGTATCGGTCGGACCATGACGTAGGTAGAGCACGAAGCCGCCGTGGTGCAATGCCGAGAGCAGTTCCGGGGTAGGCTCGGTCGGGTTGTGCTCATCGGCTGCCAGCGCATGGCAGGCGGAGCCGAGCAGGAAAGTCACCGTCAAAAACAGCGGCAGCAGTCTGGTACGCAGCGCTTCAAGTCCCCCCACGGCAGCCCCTTTCTATATTTATGAAAAAAATGAAATATGCCATGTGGTTCAGTAGAGCCACCAGTTATCCCTTGGACTAACATACCCAGACTTGACCACTGTCAAATCATGAGGCAGCGAATCCAGTCCATGGCACTTGTGCCGTCACCGCAGCGCAGCATCGGGCCAACTGGCTAGCCTGCAAACGGCGCACGCCTAAAGGCAACGCCGCTCAAATATATTCCCTGGTGCTGCCTTGGTAGGCGTTGCCCTCCACGTATTGCTTGGTTACGGTAGGTAAAAAAGCTACAAAGGTGGCTTACGTACCAAGATGTACTCAGGGATGCCGCATTAGGGATGAGGGAAATTATCATTCGTTCTGCCAGCAGGGCGGTAGCGTCCCTGAAATTCCCGAATCAACCCAGCGGGCTATGCACCCCGGCATTTCCTCCACCGTACGAATTTTCCTGACATGCACTTCTCGTTCAGGGGCCTGCTGCGCTTCTCGAGAATGGTCGCCATCACTTTATCCATGAGCTGAGGGGCAGGGGGTACCTCCAAGCTTGGCTTCTTTAAATAAGTTGATACGCATACAGTATATTGGTTCCGACAAAACGTGCAGGCACGCGAATTCTGCATAGGTAGCTGAGCTATACTTTGATTTGTGAGAAATCAACACGTTAGACGAACAAGGGCCCGCTGGATAAGATTGTTGAACGCGCAAGCCTGTTCATCCAATATCAGGACGCGCAGTCCAATCACTGTTATGGGTACAAATAGGAATTTGTGCAATGGCAAAGAGAAAACGAACTTTAGCCTTCTTCAACCTGCTTCATGATCTTGAGTATATGATTGGGAGTGAATGCTACAACGGCAATATCCAAAATTTTGGACCTGGAGGAGTGTGGGAAGGTGAGGGCCGAGATTTTCGATACCCCGTTACCTTTACAAACAAGAAAGGTATGAAAGAAAAGTATCGAGGCAAACTCCCGCGTACTGAGTCAACTTCAGGTGAAATGGCTCAATGCATATTGGGTGAAGAAAGATACCAGTCTGCATATTACGCATTTGGAGCGAACAATCTTCATATTCTCAGAGCGCTTGATCTGTGCTTGAAAAGCATGGAGCAAAGATTCGGAATAAACTTCGATGAGCTATTAGCTGAGGAAAAAAAGAAAAAAGCTGCATCAAAATTGGCAAAGAAGTGAAGTTTACCCATAACAATCGCAAGCAATACGGCCCTGCGGGCCCGGACGTCGCTTCGCTCCGCCGTTGTTGCGGGCGTTAGCTTTCATCGGAGATTCGTCGAATGACGGAAGCAATATGGTCGCTCCTTGGAGTTGTATTGGGGTTTGTTTTGGCCGAAAGCGCTCAATGGTTGAAACAGCTTAAAGTGAGATTCAGGCTTCGGAAGTCTCTTGTGGCTGAACTGCAATCAATCACGCGTATGGTGCCAAGTAAGGTGGATGTTTTGAGTCAAGCTGAGAGCCATTTCAAGGCCGAGCGTGTCATGCCGACTCAGTCAACTCATTTCCCACGGGAGATATATTCAAGAGTAATCATCGAGGCACCGGAGATTCTAAAAGACTGGGAAAGAGACTGTCTTCATATCATTCATGAAAGGTTGAGGGTCGTTGATGCTTCCATGGATTCGATGGAAGAGCGGTTTCTCTCCATAAATTCTTCGTATTCGGGTGAACAAGCAATATCAGCCGCTGTGGGTTCTATCAACGATTTAAAAGAAGCTCTATCGCAAACGAGCGAACTGGCTCAGTCTGTTATATCAGGAGCAAGCATTGATGTTTATGCGCTTGGAAACCAAAGCTAACAATCGCAGTCACGGCGACGCCTTTTTCGTTGCGGCTGCGCCTCCACTACAAAGCCGCGCGTGCTCCGGGCGTTATACCTAAAAAGGTAAGTTAAGGTATATGCGTAAAGAAATTAGCAATGAACAGATAAAGATTGAATCTGAAGCAGGCTTTAAGCCACTTACTATTGAGTCTGGCATAACGTTACTTCCATTCTCTGAGCTAGGGGATCGTGAGTTTGAACTGCTGTCATACCTTCTAGTGCAAGATGAAATTAATGAGTCTAAGTATGCCAACTTAGACAATATTTCTCTAATGCAAGGAGTGTCTGAACGAGGTCGAGATTGTATTTTATATAATCAGGGTAAAGTGGTTGGGTTAATACAGTGCAAAAAAATACACAGGCCGTCTAACTAAACCCCAAGCCTTAAAAGAGATAATTAAGTTTCTACTATTTGCAACTCTGGACAGCTCTTTATTGCCTGATCCTGATAACTTTGAGTATAAACTTCATGTATCCAATGACCTTACAGAGCCTGCAATAACTCTTATTAATGAGTACGCCGATAAAGTTTCTGACGAAATTACAAATGGTACAATCGATAAATATATCCAGGAGATAATTCATGAGTACGAGTCCTTTGCAGCTTTTAAAGAAAATGCCCCATCGGATACGGTTAAGTCCCAACTGAAGAAAATAAAGGTCTCATATTCTAATGCTGCTGAATTGTCCGCAAGGACTTATAGTAATGACAGGTTGCTCACCTTATTTTTCAATGTGAAGACGATTGTAGATTTGGAGGGGGCAGACAATCTAATCAGAAATGCTCTAGATGATTATGGGCTTAAATACCTTACTTGTCGGGTCCCGTGTGATTGACCACCCGCTTAGTAAATAACTCAGGGCGTTTGGTCTGCCATTCCTTCATCGCTGCAATGGGTGATTGATGGTGCAGCGCCTTCTGTGGGATATGGTGGTTGTACAGCCAGCAGTAGCGTTTCAACGTCTGCTCCAGGTCCTCGCCTGACGTATAGCGGCGAGTCGCCAGCACGTCGCTGATACGGCCGTTGAAGCGCTCCACCATCCCATTCGTTTGCGGCCTTCCCGGCTTGATGAGTCGGTGCTCGATGCCGTGGGCCAGGCACTCCTGATCGAAGGGATGGCGCCCGCTGGGCTTGCGCTCACCTGCCCGCGTGAAGCGATCCGTGAACGACTTGCCGTTGTCGGTCAGCACCGTCTGGATTTTGAAGGGCGCCGTCTTCTCCACCTGCTTCATAAACGCCCGAGCATCCTTCGCGGACTGGCTGCGTCGGACCTCCAGGTAGACCCAGCGTGTCGCACGGTCGATGGCAACGTACAAGTAGCGCTTCTGCTCCTCGTCGGGCATCTGAGGCAGGTGCTTGATGTCGATATGCACGTAGCCCGGCTCATAGTCCTTGAAGGGCTTGTGCCGGGGCTTCTCGTCGCCACCGGCATCCTGCCGTGCCAGCTCCGCCAGCGTCGGCACTTCACGCCGTTTGAGCATGCGATGCAGGGCAGAGCGCGACAAGCCGGGGCTCAGGAACTCACGCGCCACGACGAGGAGGTCATCCAAGCCAAGACGCAGGAACTCACGAGCCGTGATCAGCACCTCCTCCTGCTCGGGTGTGAGCGTAGCCAGGAGGTTGTGACGGGTATGCGGACGGTCATAGACATCGTCACGGTAACGCCAGCGCCGGATGGTCGCGGTGGCGACGCGATACTGGCGGGCTAGCTCACTATCCGTGATGCTGGAGGGTGCTGCCTGGATCTCGGCACGGATCTTCGGTGTCGTCGTCGCTTGTTTATGCAGCTTGATGTCCATGAACCTGCTCCCGGATGAATTGCTGAAGAAGCTCCCTCGCTGCTAGCAGAGGATAACTTCTATAGGCGATCCGATCATCCGGAACCCTACACCTTACTGATGAAGATCTAAAGAAGTTGCAAGACAGGATCGGAAATACCAAAGAAGAGAACAGAATTAATTTAGGGTTCGTAGACTTTTTTGGATACAACAAAGAATTTTTTAAATTCCTAAAAGGTGATCCATTTAAAGAAGTACTGCAATCGGTGATGGGTGTAAATTCGCTTCTAGATAAATATTTACTGGATTTTATAAACTCAAAAATACATGAGCTGGTCCTGCTCTATATCACGGAAGGTCTACTCAATAGAGGAAAAATACATACCTTTAGTGTAGGCATTGCAGCGCCTTACCTATTAAAGAGGTTGTCCATGACTCTGCTGGCTAAGTCAATGCCAGAAACGATGCTTATAAAATATTATCCACAGTTTTCAATGACTAAAGAGGAGCTTGTTTCAGAAATAGCTGAAACCCTATATGAGAGTAGCGCAAGAGTTATGGCAAAGGACTACAGTCAACTAGTCGGCAGCCCTGAAGATATTGAATTCAAGATTCGAATTTTTTCTCATATGCATTTTGGGTTAAATAGTATTGAAGATGCAAAAGCGGTATTCACAAGAGATATGGAAGTGATGCAGCCTGTTCTTGATAGCATCGAAAGTGAAATCAATAATTTACTTCAGAAGGAAAGGACGGTAGTTATAAAGGATTCGTCATTTCTTGATGACAAAGATCAAATACAGGCTTTTGCTAGTACTATCAAGGCTATAGATTCATAGTCATGGTTCGGTATAACAAGCACATTAAATTCGCTCCCTACGGTCGCCGGACGCTCGCAAGCTCACGCCGTTTATGTGAGCGTTAGGCGCCGGAACAGAGGCCAGAGGTAATGTCGAGCAAGAAACAACCGAAGTTCACGACCAAGCGATTTCTCCTAAGACCGTTTGAACTCGCGGATGCCCGTGATGTCCAGAGGTTCGCCGGGGAGTGGATCATTGCTGATACGACTCTCAATATCCCGCATCCTTACGGCGAAGGCCTCGCCGAGGAATGGATTAAATCCCAAGCTAGGCGCTTTGAGGATGGGACGTTGGCAACTTTCGCGGTAACTGAGACCGACCCAGAACAGCTCGTTGGGGCGGTGGGTCTTTCTATCAATCCTGAACATGCGGTCGGCGAGCTCGGCTACTGGATCGGACTGCCCTTCTGGGGGCGCGGCTATGCGACCGAGGCAGTCCAGGCACTGGTGAACTACGGGTTTACGGAGTTGCGGCTGAATCGGGTTCAGGCGCGGCATCTTGTCCGTAATCCCGCCTCAGGCCGCGTGATGCGGAAGATAGGCATGTCCTATGAGGGCACACTTCGCAAGAGCATCCTGAAATGGGACGTGTACGAAGACCTCGCAATGTATTCCATTCTTGTGCAGGAATGGCGAGCGGAGAAAGCTGGCGCCTAACAAACGCTGCAGGTGACCGGTGGACTTCCCCCACTCCAGTGGACACGCATCGATAACTCCCCAACAGGAGAGAACCGATGCCCGAGATGATCACGGGGAAGAAATCGCAACGCTATAGCACCGAGTTCAAAGTCAAAGCGGTGGAGTGGAGCCACAAGGCCCACCGGAGCGTCAAAGGCGTTGCCGAAGCACTGGATATTCACCCCTTCATGCTGTCACGCTGGCGAAAGGAATACCGAGAGGGACAGTTCGCCATGAAACGGGTCAAGAAAGCCCCAGCTAATGCTAAAAAGAAGATCCAGGAGCAGGATGAAGTCGCTCGCCTGAAGCGCCGCGTATCGGAGCTTGAGGAGGAGAATGACATCCTAAAAAAGTTTCAACGTTTTCAGGCAGAGGAACGACGGAAGCGTTCCGGTTCGTCTGGAAACACCGAGGACAGCACGAGGTAAAGGCGCTGTGTCGCCACCTGAACATCTCTCGGTCTGGCTACTACGCCTGGGCAAACCTGAAGCCCAGCCAGAGAGCCGCTGAAAATGCCGACCTGCTGTTGAAGGTCCGCAGGGTCTACAACGCCAGCAAGGGCCGTAATGGCAGTCCCCGGGTCTATCAGGCCCTGCGCCGAGAAGGTCTTGTGGTGGGTGAGAACCGGGTGGCCAGACTGATGAGGGAGTGGGGTATGAAGGCCCGAGTCACGTGTGTCTATCGCCGCCTGATGAAACGACGGGATGACCTGAAAACTCTGCCAAATTACCGGCTCGAGGCCAAAAAGCCGGTTGCGGTAAACCAGCAGTGGAGCAGCGACGTCACCTACATCAAGCTGGGCAAAGAATATGTGTTTTTGGCGGTGGTACTGGACCTATTCTCACGTCGAATCATCAGCTGGCGCTTGGGAGAGAGTCTGAGCGCAGACTTTGCCCGAGCCACCCTGCGCGAGGCCTTCACAAGCCGGAATCCAGCACCTGACCTGCTGTTCCATACGGATCGCGGCATCGAGTACCGGGCTCAAAAGACCCAGGCGCTGCTGAATCATCACCGGGTACGGCACAGCATGAACCGCCCGGGACAATGCACTGATAATGCCGAAGTGGAGTCGTTCTTCAAAACGCTGAAGGGAGAATTGCTGCACGCCACCAGCTTCATGACGTTGCGCCAGTTACGAAAACATATCAGGGGCTATATTGATGGCTACTATAACAGCCATCGGCAGCACAGTGGCCTTGGTTACCGGACTCCGATAGAGTTCGAGGAGATTAACTGATGGTGGCGTGTCCACTGGAGTGGGGGAAGTCCACTCCCTTCGGTCGCCGGACCTCGTTTCACTCGGCCGTTTATGGCGGGCGTTAGCTGCTCAGGAAACGTAGCCATGGCGTCTATCACAGCCAAGAATGCTGATGCACTCGTGACTGCACTTGCGGCAATCGATATTTCAGTGCCACTGCGCACGGAAGGCCGAACCACTGACCACTGCGAAAGATGGTCTATGTGTCGTCTATTGGCCGCAATTGCGGACTCGGAGTATCTAAACTATCCGACAGCGGTAGTGCACCGCGATCGTCCGGATTTTCACATCAAACACGGGTCAATGGAAACCGGGGTGGAAGTCACAGAGGTGATCCCGGAAAATGATGCGGCGATTGATGCCTACCGAGAGCATAACGATATCGAGGGGCCATTCTTTATAAGCCGGAACAAGCCCGGAGAGGCCCGGCTAAACGGCGCAGCGCTGCGGAGTGCCGCAGCTTCCGATGCGCCGGGCGATGGCTGGGTTGGCGATTCTGTAGAGCGTGAGTGGGCAGTCGCAATGCGAGCGTTCATCTCGGCCAAGGTAGAAAAAGCGACGAAGCCCGGATTTCAGTTGTTCCCGGAAAACTGGCTGCTTATGTATGACAACTGGTCGTTGCCGGCAGTCGACCGCGACGATGCTGCGAATAGGCTCTACGCCTCGATGAAGGACGATGACTTCGGGCCTTTCCAAGCGATCTGGATCGAATCACCGGACGCGATCAGATGCCTTTCACGTCGCGGCGTAGTGACATCGGAAATCAATGATTTGTGGGCAAGCAGCTAACCAACGCTTGCAGCCGACGTCCACGCCTCTGGGCCTTTGGCCCTACGGCGTGGCCGCGACTGAAGCGGGGCGTTATCCGTAAAGGAGGAGACGTGCATCAAGTAGCCGCTCAATGGATCGTAGGGTTACTAAGGGATAGAAATATCCCCTTTCTGATCTGTGGCGGACTCGCTGCAAAGGGCATGGCTCTGAGCGGGATCTGAATGACATCGACCTTTTCGTTTCTGGAGAACACTTTTCGGCAGTGGTCCAGGCCGGCCAGGAATTTGTATCCAAAGCTGCCGCTCACCGCCAAGAGGAAGGCTGGGATCTAACCTACGTCCAGTTCAAGTATGAAGGCATCAAAGTGGAAATAGGAAACGCTGACGGTCCGCGAATCTTCGATGCAGGCAACAAGACCTGGGTTCCACTTAATATCGATTTTTCTCGCTATGCGACGGTGAATTTGTTGGGTCTTGAGCTACCCCTTATGCTGAAGGAAGATCTGATCCGGTATAAATCTGCGCTCTTACGGCCGGTGGATATCGAGGATATTCGTGCCATCCGTGAGAGCGCATAACCAAGCCATGCACCAGATGCCAAAACCTCTGCTTCGCGCCGTATATTTCGGGCGTTGGTCTTTATCCAACCGGCAGTTGCGGTGGAAAATGCCTGTTCTCTTCGAGATACAGTTCGCTTGAGCAGTAAAACCTTCTGCTGAAGACAGGATTAATTGAGGTGTTATGGCACTCACACAGATGCAGGTCATTCAGTCGTTGGGTGAGGCAATGGCATGGTTTGAACGCGAGCTCAACTGGGGCGTGCCGCCGACCGAGCTGCGCCATCTCTGTGGCCGGATCGGGGAGCTTTACGCGGCGCTCATCACCAATGGGCAGATGGCTACCGAGGTCAACCAGCAGGGTTACGATGTCGTCAGCGGAGACGGTGAACGGATATCCGTCAAGACTACGGCGAGGATGGGTTCGGGGGGGCACGTCACGTTTAACGCTAACTCCCTTTCATTCGTCGACAGGGTGATCATTCTTCGTATAAATACCGACGAGATGCAGATCGAGACGCTGTTGAACGCGCCTGTGCAGGAGGCAATAAGCTACATGCCAGAAGCACGAGGTGGAAAGCAGCATTTGCCTCTCAGGCGTCTTGCTCGGAAGGAGCGGCCGCGAAATGCACTCAAGGTACTGCGCGAGGTTGGGTTCGAGGGTTACACGGTCAGAGAGCTGGAGAACGGCAGCATCGAGGTGGAGCAGGATGGCGTGCTTCTGGTTCCGGCAAAACCGGTGCTTCGGGAGTTGGCCAGGAGCCTCAACCTCAGTCTGCTGAACGGCAATGGAAATCCCCTGAATACACGGCAGCTTGGTAGCTTCATCATCAAGAATCTGAGCGAGATGTGAGCGCGTTATGAGCCTGCTGGAGAACGGTGGCAGGCTGATATCCAGTTAGAAAAGGCATTTTATCAGTGGCGAGTGGTACTCATGAATCCTGTTCCTGCTGGAACAGTGGATTCACGAGAACCACTCGCCATTTTTATTTTCAGGCCTGATCACGCCTATGCTGGCAGCGTCCGCCGGCCCAGGTCTCCAGTATGCTGCGGTCGTCGCCCAACATCATCAGGGCAAAGAGTCGCTCGCCGAGGGTGCGGCAGCGGGCATGGCGCCTGGCCAGCAGCGGTGTGGCATCGGGGTCGAGCACCACGAAATCGGCCTCCATGCCGGTTGCCAGGCGACCGATGTTCTCATCCAGCGAGAGGGCCTTGGCGTTGCCCAGGGTGAGGCCGTAGAGGCCTTGCCAGGCGGTCAGGGGCTGCCCGCGAAGTTGGCCGACCTGATAGGCGGCCTTGAGGGTCGCCAGGCCGGAGAGATCGGTCCCGCCGCCGACATCGCTGGCATAGGTGACGTTGAGCCCGACGTCGGATGCCGCCAGGCGATCGAACAGGCCGCTGCCCAGGAACAGGTTTGAGCTGGGGCAGAAGGCCAGATTGGCGCCGCGATCAGCGAGACGCTGGCGCATCTCCTGGTCGAGGTGAATGCCATGGGCAAAGGTGCTGCGCGGCCCGACCAGGCCGGACTGCTCGTAGACCTCGAGGTAGTCGCGGCTCTCCGGGAATAGCTCGGCGACCCAGTCCAGCTCGCCGGTGTTTTCGGAAAGGTGGGTCTGCAGCCACAGGCTGGGGTCGTTGCGCAGCATGCCGCCGGTGGCGTCCAACTGCTCCCGGGTCGAGGTGGGGGCAAAGCGGGGCGTAAGGCTATAGCCGAGCCGGCGAGTTCCGTGCCAGTCGCTGATCAGCCGCTCGGCGTCGCGCACGCCGCCCAATGTGTCGTCGCAGAGCGCCTCGGGGGCGTGGCGATTCATGTGTACCTTGCCGGCCAGCATGCGCAGGTCGCGCTTGCTGCTGGCGGTGAAGAAGGCGTCCACCGAGTCGGGGTGGCTGGAGCAGAACACCTGGGCGGTGGTGGTGCCGACCCGAAGCATCTCGTCGAGAAAGGCATTGGAGAGCGCCAGGGCATGATCGTACTGGGCAAAACGACACTCCTCGGGGAAGGTGTAGTCGTTGAGCCAGTCGAGCAGCTGGCGCCCGTAGGAGGCCATGATCTCGAGCTGCACGTAATGCACGTGGCTGTCGATGAAGCCGGGCATCACCAGCTTGCCGCGATGGTCGATCACCTCGATGCCCGGGGGCAGGTCCGCTTCGAGGCGTGCAAATTCATCGATGGCGTGAACGCGGCCATCCTCGATCCACAAGGCGCCGTCCTCGATATGGCGCACGCTGCCCTCAGCGGGGGTGTCGCCCTCGCCGGGGTCGGCATCGAAGCTCAGCAGTTCGGCGCGTATTACGCGCGAGTCGTTTGTCGTCATGATAGGGGCTCGTTCGTTTCTGCTATCGGGCTGATCCGGCGGCAAACCTGCGAGGAGGCGCTGTGAATCCTTCCCTGGACGCTACATTCTTCATCCCTGAAGAATGACCTCCACTTCGGCCTGCCCCCGGCGCCCTTCGTCATCGTTGGGCGGCTGTCATCGGGTATTGAGCATGGCTATGAAGCGTTCTGGCCAAACAGAGCACGCAGTTCAGCCGGGTCGAGGCCGCGTTGGTCGGCGCGTTCGGCGTTGCCTACCAGAGGCAGCAGCTCGGCCAGGGTTGCCAGCGCAATGGCGTAGGGCGTCTTGTCGCCGCCGGTGCCACCGGAAGCCGTGCCGATGGGGCAGCGCACGCTGCTCAAGGCTGCCTCGTCGTGCCCCGCGTCGGTGAGCCGCGAGCGGAAGCTCGCCCACTTGCTCTTCGAGCCGATCAGTCCGATGGACGCCATGTCGCCGCGCTGTAGCAGGGCGTCGACCAGCTCGCGATCCTCGGCGTGATCATGGGTCAGCACCAGCGCGTGGCTGCCAGCCGGCAGGGCGGCCACGGCGGCCCGCGGATCGGCCGCGTGGCGACATGCCAGGCGCGGCTGCGCCTCGGCCCAGTCGGGGAAGACGCCGTCGCGGCTGTCGTGCCACAGCACGCGCCAGGGCAGCGGGGCGGCCAGGCGCACCAGCTCGGTGCCGACATGGCCGGCGCCGAAGATGGCCAGCGTCGCCGCACTGCCGGGGAAGATCTCCAGCAGCACGTTGACGAAGCCGCCACAGCACTGGCCGCTGCGGCCGCCCAGGGCGAAGGCCTCGAGGCTCATGCCGCTCTCGCCGCGTGCCAGTTTTTCCCGGGCCGCGTCGATCACCTGGAACTCGAAGGTGCCGCCGCCGAGGGTGTCGTGCACGGCATCCTCGGCGATCACCATGCGAGCGCCGGGTTCACGCGGGGTCGACCCGGCGCTGGTCACCACGGTGGCCAGGGCATGGGGCAGGCCGTCCCGCTGCAATCGGTGCAGGGCCTCATGCCAGCTTGCGGGACGCCGGGCGGTCATCACTTGGCACCCTTTTCCAGCGGCCAGGGGTTGTACCTGGCGCGCAGGGTCTCGGCGGCCATCAGTACCCGCTCCGGCGTGGCCGGGGTGTCGAGGCGCGGCGCCTCGGCATAGTCGGCCAGGCTTGCCAGGGCGTCACGCAGCGCCGACCACACCGCCATGCCGAGCATGAAGGGCGGCTCGCCCACGGCCTTGGAGCGGTAGATGCTGGCCATGGAGTTGGGGTGGCCCTCCATCAGCTTGACGTTGAACACCGGCGGCAGGTCGCCGTAGGTGGGGATCTTGTAGGTAGCGGGGCCGTCGGAGATCAGCCGGCCGGCGTCGTTCCACTTCAGCTCCTCGCTGGTCAGCCACCCCATGCCCTGGATGAAGCCGCCTTCCACCTGGCCGAGGTCGATGGCCGGGTTCAGCGAGTCGCCCACGTCGTGGAGGATATCGACCCGGTCGACCTGATACTCCCCGGTCAGGGTATCGACGCTGACCTCGGCCACGGCGGCGCCGAAGGCGTAGTAGTAGAAGGGGCGGCCCTGGCCGACGTTGCGGTCGTAGTGGATCAGCGGCGTGGCGTAGAAGCCCTTCTCCGAGAGCGAGATGCGGTTGAGGTAGGCCGCCTGGACCAGTTCGCCCCAGGGAATGCGCTGCTCGCTCTCGCCGTGACCGGCGACGAGATGGCCGGCCTCCAGGCGCATGTTCTCGCGATCAAGCCCCTGGTCTTTATAGAGATGCTCGTGGGCGAAGTCGAACAGGCGCTCCTTGAGTTTCACGCAGGCGTCACGAGCGGCCTGGCCGTTGAGGTCGGCGCCGCTGGAGGCCGCGGTGGGCGAGGTGTTGGGCACCTTGTCGGTACGCGTGGCGCTGATGCGTACTTCTGCGGTATCGAGGCCCAGTTCCCGGGCGGCCACCTGACAGATCTTGGTGTGAAGGCCCTGGCCCATCTCGGTACCGCCGTGATTGATCATCACGCTACCGTCGGTATAGACGTGGAGCAGCGCGCCGGCCTGGTTGAGGTGCTTGGCGGTGAAGGAGATGCCGAACTTCACCGGCGTGAGCGCCAGGCCTTTCTTGACGATGGGGCTGTCGGCGTTGAACTCGGTGATGGCCTGGCGCCGTTCCCAGTAGTCGCTGCTGGTCTCGATCTGTTCGACCAGTGCCTTGAGAAGAGCGATCTGGTCGACATGCTGGCCGTAGTGGGTGGTCTGGCGGTCGGGGCGGTAGAAGTTGCGCTTGCGTACCGTCAGCGGGTCCTCGCCGATGCGCCGGGCGATATCGTCCATCGCCGCTTCGATCACCATCATGCCCTGGGGGCCACCGAAGCCACGAAAGGCGGTATTGGAGGCGGTATGGGTGCGGGCACGGTGGCCGGTCACCCGGGCATCGCCCAGCGAATAGGCGTTGTCGCTGTGGAACATGGCGCGGTCGACGATGGCGTCGGACAGGTCGGGGGAGTAGCCGCAGTCGCCGATCACGGTGATCTCGCCACCCAGGATCACGCCCTGGTCGTCGACGCCCAGCCGGTAGCGGTTATGGAAGGGGTGTCGCTTGCCGGTGGCGCGCATGTCCTCGGCTCGGGGCAGGCGCACGCGGGTGGTGCGGCCGGTGCGGCGGGCGATCAGTGCGGCGATGCAGGCCCAGGGCGAGGCCTGGGTCTCCTTGCCGCCGAAACCGCCGCCCATGCGGCGCACTTCCACCGTCACGGCATGGAATGGAATCCCCAGCACCTCGGCCACCAGCTTCTGGGTCTCGCTGGGGTGCTGGTTGGAGGTGAACACCACCACGCCCTCGTCCTCGGTGGGCTGCACCAGGCACGCCTGGCCTTCCAGGTAGAAATGCTCCTGGCCGCCGACGAACTGCTCGTCCTCCACCACCAAGGCGGCGTCTTTCAATGCCTGCTCCCAGTCACCGCTCTGTTGAACGTGGGTGGGGCGCACGAACTCTTCCCGCTCGGCGGCGGCCACCGGGTCTAGGCAGGCCGGCTGCTCGTCGATCTCCACGACGGCCGCCTGAACGGCTTCACGCGCGGCGCGATGGCTCTCGGCGGCCACGGCGAAGATGACCTGACCGACGTAGCTGATCTCTTCCTCGACGAAGATGGGGTCGCCGGGGAATACCGGGCCGATATCGGTGTGGCCGGGTACATCACCCACGGCGATGACATCCACGACGCCGGGCATGGCGCGGACCTTGTCCAGGTCGAGGCGGGTCAGGCGGCCGTGGGCGACGGGAGAGAGCCCCATGGCCACATGCAGGGTGTCGGCCGGTGCGCTCAGGTCGTCGATATAGGCCGCGCGCCCGGTGACATGCTTGATTGCGCTCTCATGGGTCTGGGAGTGCGGATGAGCGTTGGTATAAGGAATCGTGTCGCGGGCCAGGGGGCCGTCGCCCTTGATGCGACCGTCGAGCTCGTGGCGCGCTGCCGCCGAGTCGGCACTCACGTCCTCGGCGACGTCCTGGTTCAGCTCTGGCGCGGTTCCGGGCGCCTTGGAATCTGGCGCGGCTTCGGGCGCCTTGGAATCTGGCGCGGTTTCGGGCGCCTTGGAGTCTGGCGCGGTTCCGGGCGCCTTAGAGAGCTTAGTGAGCGTACGCATGGAGCATCACCTCCCGAGGGCTGTCTATGGCGTCCTGCGCAATGACCAGGCGCAGGCGTTCGAGCAGGTTGGCGGCGGAGACCTGGCGATAGTGGGCGCTGCCGCGCACATCCGACATGGGCTGGAAGTCCTGGCGCAGTGCCAGCCGTGCCTCCTGGAAGGCAGCCGATGAGGGCGCCTTGCCCTCGAGCGCCGCTTCGGCCCGGGCCGCACGCTTGGGAATGGCGGCCATGCCGCCAAAGGCCAGGCGCACGTCGCGCATCACGCCGTTCTCCATGCGCCAGGCGAAGGCGCCGAGCACGGCGGAAATATCGTCCTCACGCCGTTTGGACAGTTTCCAGACCTTGAGCGTTTCCCCCGCGACGGGGTGGGGCAGGAACAGGGCGCGGATCGCTTCCCCCTGCTGCAGGGCGGTACGCTTGTAGTCGAGGAAGAAGTCGTCCAGCGGCAACTCGCGCTCACCCTCGGGGCCAACCAGGCGCAGGCGCGAACCCAGCGCCAGCAGTACCGGCGGGGTGTCGCCGATGGGCGAGGCGTTGGCCACGTTGCCGCCCAGGGTGCCCCGGTTGCGAATCTGGGAAGAGCCCAGTCGATGCAGCAGGTGGGCGAAGGCGTCAAAATGCTCTTCGAGCAGCGGCTCGATACGGGTATAGGTCACCGCAGCGCCGATCCACCAGCCCTTGCATCCATCTTCGAGGGTGGTTTCCTCGATGACGTTCAATTCGGCGACGCGAGTGACATCGATCAGCCGCTCGAAGCGCACCAGGCGCTGGGTGCTCTCCAGCCACAGGTCGGTGGCCCCGGCAACGAGCCGCGCCTCGGGGTGGCGCGCCAGGCACTCGGTCAATTCGGCGAGCGTGGTGGGCTGGGCAAAGAGGCTTTCATCAGCGGCGTGCTGGGCTTTCGGCTCAGGAGCGGCGGCGTCAATCCACAGCGGGCGATGCTCCGGGTGCTCGTTCATGGTCAGCGCGGCGTCGCGGATCGGGCGGTAGCCGGTACAGCGACAGAGATTGCCTCCCAGGGCGGCCTCGAGGCGCTGCGGCGTCAGCGGTGCCAGGGCCCTGTCGGCCTGCCGGCGCTGTTCCTCGTGAAGGGTGAACAGCGACATGACGATGCCCGGGGTGCAGAAGCCGCACTGGCTGCCATGGCACTCGACCATGGCGGCCTGGGCGGGATGGAGGTTGTCGCCATCGGCGAGGCCATCCACGGTGACCAGATGGCGTCCATTCAACTGATGGGCCGGGGTGATGCAGGCATTGGCACTATGGTAGCGCAGCTCGCCGTCGGGGCCTTTTTCGCCAATGGCGACGGTGCAGGCACCGCAGTCACCGGAGGCGCAACCCTCCTTGGTACCCGTGGCGCCAAGGGTTTCTCGCAGCAATTCAAGCACGCTGGTTTCGGGTGTCGCCTCGCAGTGGCGTGGCTGCCCGTTGAGCAGGAAGTCGATCATCGCTGTGTCTCTTGTTGAGTCGCTTGTTGACCTTGATGAGTGAATTGTATGTCGCAGCTATTTGACCAAATGGTCAGGATGTTTTCAGCATGGGCCAGAATGTCGCACTTTGCAAGTCCGGAAGAGGGCTTTTCCTGCCAGGGCATCTACCGTGCAGGCAGGCGAGAGATGGGCCGGGCAAGGAGTGACTGGGCAAGGAGTGAAGAGCGGAGCGCGGAAAAGCGGTATCCTGCCCGTGAGTGGAGCAGGTTTGCAGGAAGCCCCGGGGTGGGGCACTCTTTTCGCTTTACTGAACACAACAAGGGCAGGGGCCTTGCGATGTCAGAACTGCCAACTATCGAAAAAGGGAACCGCTCCCGCGGCGGTGCCGATGGTAACGGTGCCACCCGTGAGCGCAACGAGCGCGAGATCCTGGCGGCGGCCGAGCGTGTCTTCGCCCAGTACGGCTATCGTGGTGCCAGCGTGCAGGCCATCGCCGAAGCCGCGGGTTTGCCCAAGTCCAACGTGCTCTACTATATGGGCAACAAGCGCGGTCTCTACGTACGCCTGCTCGAACGGATGATGGCGCGCTGGAACGCCTTGCTCGACGATATCAGCGTGGAGGACGACCCGGCCGAGGTGCTGGAAGCCTTCATCCGCAGCAAGATGCAGCTGTCTCGCCGCCATCCCGAAGGCTCTCGGCTGTTTGCCGCGGAAATCCTCGGCGGGGCACCCTTCCTCCAGGCCTATCTGCGAGGAGAGCTGCGCGAGTGGGTGCATGCCAGGGCGAAGATCTTCGAACAGTGGGCCGAGCGGGGTCTGATGGACCCGGTCGATCCGGTATGGCTGATCTTCCTGATCTGGTCGGCCACCCAGCACTACGCCGATTTCGAGGCCCAGGTGCTGGGCATTACCGGCAAGGATGAGATCTCCGATGCCGACGTGGAGCGGATCACTCGTTTTCTCACTCAGGTGATCCTCAAGGGGTGTGGGGTCAGGCCATCAATAGCCTAGAGTGAACCATAGAGACGCGTTGATATGAGGTAATCCATGAACACGGCGAAAGACGATGTACGACAATTGCTCGAGACCCTTCCTGAGGACTGTTCGATGGAGGATATCCAGTACCATCTTTACGTCGTGGAAAAGGTTCAGCGGGGAATCCGCCGGGCTGAAGACGAAGGCGCTCTGAGCCATCAGGAAGTCGAGAGGAAACTGGGCAAGTGGCTCGAGCGATAGCCTGGTCGCCTGAGGCGCTCGAAGACCTGGAGCTGATCGCCGAATTTATCGAGCGAGACTCGGCCTTCTATGCACGGGCCGTCGTGACCAAACTCATTGATGCGACGCGGGCTCTAGGTGATTTTCCCGAGATAGGTCGGGTCGTGCCCGAGTTGGGGCTACCTTCGATTCGAGAGCGATTCGTTTATAGCTATCGGCTCATCTATCGTATCGAAGCTGAACGCATACTGGTTCTGGGCGTGATTCATGGGCGTCGTCTGCTGGAAAACACAGAGCGCTTTCCTCAATAGAGTCAGGCCTCCTTCGGCAATGCCAGGCTGATTGCCACCGTGGCCGCCAGCATGGCGCTCGACACCCACAGCGTGGCGGTGAGCCCGCCGGTCATGTAGAGCCAGCCGGAGAGCAGGGTGCCGATCAGCCGCCCCATGGCGTTGGCCATGTAGTAGAAGCCGACGTCCAGCGAGACGCCGTCGGCGCGGGCCAGCTTGACGATCAGGAAGCTGTGCAGGCTGGAATTCACCGCGAACACCGCACCGAACAGCAGCAGCCCGCCGAGCAGCATGATATGTGGCTGCCACTCCAGGCCGAGCGCTATCAGCGCCGGCAGGGCGGCGAGGCCCATCGCCCACAGGATGGCGGCGGAGCGCCCCGCATGACGCCCGGTTATGCGAGGCGCCATTGCCTGTACTGCGCCGTAGCCGATGACCCACAGCGCCAGGAAGCCCCCCACCCGCCAGCTGTCCCAGCCGAACTGGGTGGCCAGGAACACCGGCAGCGCCACCACGAACCAGACGTCCCGCGCCCCGAAAAGGAAGAGCCGGGCCGCCGACAGCACGTTGATCGCCCGGCTCTTGGAGAGAATCTCGCGAAACTTGGGCTTGGCCTTGGCGCGGCCCAGGTCGGCATCGAGCCTGACCAGGGAAAGCGCCAGCACGCCTGTGAGCATCACCGCCATCACCAGGATCGCCCCCTGGAAGCCGATCAGCGTCAGTAAAAGCCCGCCGAGGAAGAAGCCCACGCCCTTCAGCGCGTTCTTGGAGCCGGTGAGCAGCGCCACCCAGCGGTAGAGCGCTTGATGGCCAGCATCGCCGGCTGGCACCAGTGTCTTGATGGCGCTTTTCGCGCTCATCTTGTTGAGATCCTTGGCGATCCCCGAGAGCGCCTGGGCGGCCATCACCCAGGGCACGCTGAGCCAGGCGACCGGCACCAGCAGCATGGCGAGGGCGAATACCTGCAGCCCCAGTCCCAGGTTCATGGTGCGGTTGAGCCCCAGGCGCGCGCCCAGCCAGCCGCCCACCAGGTTGGTGACCACGCCGAAGAACTCGTAGAACAGGAACAGCAGCGCCACTTCCAGCGCCGAGTAGCCGAGCTGGTGGAAGTAGAGCACCACCAGCATGCGCAGGGCGCCGTCGGTCAGCGTGAAGGCCCAATAGTTGCCGGTGACCAGCAGGTACTGGCGTATCTCCCGAGGCAGGGCGGCGACGCGAGCGATCATGCGTCGGCGTTTCCTACCTTGGCGGCGAGCTCCACGGTGCGGCAGGCGTAGCCGTACTCGTTGTCGTACCAGGCGTAGAGCTTCACCTGGGTGCCGGCCACCACCATGGTGGAGAGGGCATCGACGATGGAGCTGCGCGGGTCGCTGCGGTAGTCGATGGAAACCAGCGGGCGCTCCTCATAGCCCAGGATACCGGCAAGTTCGCCTTCGGCGGCCTGCTTGAGCAGGGCGTTGACCTCTTCCACCGTGGTTTCGCGCTGCACCTCGAACACCATGTCGGTGAGCGAGGCGTTGGCCAGCGGCACGCGCACGGCGTGGCCATTGAGCTTGCCGGTGAGCTCCGGGAAGATTGCGGTGATCGCCTTGGCCGAACCGGTGGTGGTGGGAATCAGGCTCATGCCGCAGGCCCGGGCCCGGCGCAAGTCCTTATGCGGGGCATCGAGGATCACCTGGGTATTGGTGATGTCGTGGATGGTGGTCATGGATCCGTGGCGGATGCCGAGCTGCTCGTGGATCACCTTGACCACCGGCGCCAGGCAGTTGGTCGTGCAGCTCGCGGCGGTGACGATACGGTGCCTGGCCGGATCGAACAGATGATCATTGACGCCCATCACCACGTTGAGCACCCCCTCTTCCTTGACCGGGGCGCTGACCACCACGCGCTTGACCCCCTGGTCGAGATAGGCCTGCAGTTTTCCGGTGGTCTTGATCTTGCCCGAGCATTCGATGACGACGTCGCAGCCGGACCAGTCGGTATCGGCGATGTCGCGGTTCGCGGTGAAGTCGATGTGTTTCCCGGCGACGAACAGGGCGTCGTCATTGGCCGTGATATCATCGCCGCCACCGGTCCATTGGCCATGCACCGAGTCGAACTGAAGCAGGTGGGCAAAGGTGGCGGCATCGCCGCCCGGGTCGTTGATACGCACGAACTCGAGATCGGGGTTCGACCAGCCGGCGCGAAGTGCCAGGCGGCCAATGCGGCCGAAACCGTTGATACCGATACGAAGGGACATTGTGCGCTCCTTTTTCCCCGAGATGTTGGGTGGCTAAGACGTGTCGCTGAAATGTGCCTGAAATATATGGCAAATCGTATATGAAAAAGGATGACAATTCGATGACAGCGTCGGCGTCATCGGCTCTGCCTATCGATACCCGTCTGGATGATATCCGCCAGGCGTTGGCCGGTCATAGCCGTGCCGTGCTGGTCGCGGAACCGGGTGCCGGCAAGACCACCCGTGTTCCCCTGGCACTGCTCGAAGCGCCCTGGCGTGGCCATGGCAAGCTTCTGCTGCTGGAACCCCGCCGCGTGGCCGCCAGACTTGCCGCCGGTTTCATGGCCGAGACCCTCGGTGAGCCGGTGGGGGAGACCGTCGGCTACCGGATGCGGGGCGAGAGTCGAGTCGGTGCCAATACGCGCCTGGAGGTCGTCACCCAGGGGATACTGACCCGAATGCTGCAGGACGACCCCATGCTCGAAGGGGTCGCGGGAGTCATCTTCGACGAATTTCACGAACGCAGCCTGGAGGCCGACCTGGGCCTGGCGCTGGCGCTTGACGCCCAGTCGGTGCGCGACGACCTGCGCGTGCTGGTGATGTCGGCGACCCTGGACGTCGAGGCGCTGCTCGGCGTACTGGGCCAGGACACCCCGGTGATCGATTGCCCTGGCCGGGCTTATCCCGTGAAGACGCGATACTTCCCCGTCAATGGCGGCCGGGATACGCCGCGTCTGCAGTGCGCAGCGGTACTGGAGGCCATGCAAGAGGACGCGGGTGACGTCCTGGCGATACTCCCCGGGGTGGCCGAGATTCGCCGCCTGGCCCGGGAGCTGAGCGCGCGGCGGCCCGATCTTGCGGTCATGGAACTGCATGGGCGGCTGCCGCTGGATGCCCAGCGTCGTGCGCTACGCCCGGACCCGCAAGGCCATCGCCGGGTGGTACTGGCCACGGCGATTGCCGAATCCAGCCTGACCGTGGAAGGGGTTCGCATCGTGGTCGACGCCGGCCAGGAGAGGGTGCCGGTTTTTCAGCCACGCAGCGGGCTGACCCGGCTGGAGACCCGCCGGGTTAATCGCGCCAGCGCCGATCAGCGTCGTGGCCGTGCGGGGCGTCAGGGGCCCGGCCTCTGCCTGCGACTATGGGCCGAGGAGCAGCCACTGATTCCCCACGGCGAACCGGAGATCCGACAGGCCGACCTGGCTCCGCTGGCATTCGAACTGGCCCGCTGGGGAGTCACGGACACCGCGGCACTCGCCTGGGTCACCATGCCGCCGGCCGGTGCGCTGGCCGCCGGGCGGGATCTGCTCCGGCGGCTCGGCGTGATCGACGAGGCTTGTCATCTTACCGCGCTGGGACGTCGCTGCGTCCGCTGGCCCACCCATCCGCGCCTGGCGGTGATGCTGGAGCGAGCCCATGAGCTGGAGGCGTTGCCGCTGGCCTGTGCGCTGGTGGCCGCGCTGGAGGGGCGTGACCTGGATGGCGAGAAGGACCTGGAGCCGGCGCTTCAGGCGCGGCTCGCCGACGCCAGGCGTTTTGGCCAGTGGCACCAGGAGGCACGTCGCCTGGCGCGCATCGGCGGCTGCCGACTTGAGGTGAAAAGCCTAGCCCCGCTGGGTGAGCTGCTGGCGCTGGCCTATCCGGAGCGTATCGGACAGCGTCTCGCCCCGGGGCGCTTTCGGCTGGCCGGGGGAGGGCTTGCCACCCTTCCCGAGGAGCATCCGCTGGCTCACGCCGAGCTGCTGGTAGCCGCTGACCTGGATGGCCAGGCCAGTGGCGCCCGGATATATCGCGGGGTGGCGCTGGCTGCGGGCCGGCTCGAGGTTCTCTATCCCGAGACCGCCGAATGGCGGGCGAACATCGAGTGGTCGGATGAGCAGGGCCGGCTGGTGGGTGAGCTGGTGCGTGGCCTGGGGGCGGTGGTGCTGGCGCGAAGGCCTCTTCAGCAGCTGCCGCCCGAGGCGGTCCGCCAGGCACTGCTAGAGGCATTGCGCCGCCGCGGCGCGCTGCCTTTCGACGAGGCGGCCGACCAGCTGCGTGGGCGGGTGGCGCTGCTGCGCCGGGAGCTGAGCTCTCGTTGCGATCAGGAGGACTGGCCCGACTGGTCGACGGCGGCGCTGCTCGACGATCTCGAGAGCTGGCTGGGCCCGCATCTCGATGGCATCACCCGGCTCGATGCCGTGGAGCGCCTGCCCCTGGCGCGAAAACTGCTCGACAGTCTCGACTGGTCGCTTCGCTCACGCCTCGACGACCTGGCGCCGGAACGACTGGGCGTGCCCAGTGGATCGAATATCCGTCTCGACTACAGGCCCTGCCTGGAGGGAGGCGAGCCGGTGCTGGCGGTAAAGCTGCAGGAGCTGTTCGGCTGGCGGGCCTCGCCGTGCGTCGCCGGTGGGCGCGTGCCGGTACTGCTGCACCTGCTCTCGCCGGCACGGCGCCCGCTGCAGGTCACCCGTGACCTGGCCAGCTTCTGGGTGAACGCCTATCCGGAAGTGCGAAAGGAGATGCGCGGGCGTTATCCGAAGCACCCCTGGCCCGAGGATCCCCTGGAGGCAGAGGCGACGGCGCGGGCCAAGCGTCGGAAATAGGCGTAAAGCGTCTCAGCTTGGCAGCAGGCTGGCCAGCCCCATCCCCAGTGTCATCAATCCAAGCGCGATACCGAAGGCGGGCCAAGGCATCAGCCAGTCCTCGGCGCGCCGGAACTGCCAGGCGAGGATGCGCAGCTGCCGAGCACGACGCCATCCCTGTTCTTGTCGGTAGGCTCCCCAGCTATCGAGCCGGCGGGCCAGGGTGCGATGCAGCCGGCGGGCCGGCAGGCTCATGCCTGCCAGGGCGATGGCAATCAGGGGCGAGAGCAGGCCCGCGATCAGCGTTTTTTCCATGTTGGTTGTTACCGGGACGACCCATTGCCAGCCCCAGGGGGCCAGGGCAGCCAGTAGTCCCAGCGCCAGCCAGGCCCACCAGAGCCAGCGGGGGATCACCAGGAGATGGTGGCTGGGCTCCGGCCTCATCAGCAGCAGCCAGAAGAAACGCAGCATCAGCAGGGCGGTGGCGACACCGCTCAGAATGATCGGCCAGGTGGGCAGGCCGCTGTCGCCCATTGCCGTCTCCACGCTGGCCTTGACCAGTACCCCGCCCAGTGGCGGCACTCCGGACAGGGCCAGCGCAGGCAGCAGCATCGCCGCCACGACTCGCTGGCGAACCCGGCCCTGGGTTCGGTTGGCCATGCCGGCGCCCAGGAACAGCGCCCCCTTGGCCAGGGAGTGTACCGTCACCACCAGCAGTAGTGCGGTCATGGCGGTGGGCGCTTCGGCGAGTATTACCAGACCAAGCAGGGCGGTGATCAGGCCTATCTGGCTGACGCTGGACCAGGCGAGTACCACCTTGTTGTGGTCGTGAAGAACGCCTCGCAGGGCGGCGTAGAGGCTGGCAAAGATGCCAAGGGTAACCAGTGGCACTCCCCAGTCGGCGGTGGCTTCGGCCTCCGGCAGCAGGCGTAGCGCACCCAGCACGCCGACCTTGATCATCAGCCCTGAGAGGATCGCACTGGCCATGGGGGGCGCCACCGGGTGGGCCAGGGGAAGCCAGGCGTGCAGGCCGAGCACGCCGGCCTTGAGCCCGAGCCCCAGGGCCAGGAAAGCGATGGCCAGGGCCGGCAGCTCTGCAACGGCCAGCGCAGAGAAACTCAGGTCGGTGGTCGTGAGGGCGACCAGTGCCAGCCCCGCCAGCATGGCGATCTCGGCCAGCAGCATCATGGCCAGGTAGCCGATACCGGCGAGTCGCGCCGGTCGGTCGCCGTCATGTTGCACCATGGCCCAGCCCAGCAGGCTGAGCATGGCGGTACCGATATAAAAGGTCAGCAGGTCGCCGGCAACCAGCGTCAGCAGATGCGCTACTGCTGCGACGAGCATGATCGAGAAGAGCCGTCTCGAGGCGGGAAAGGCGTGACGCCAGGCGTGGGTGGCGCCCAGTGCGATTGGCCAGATCGCCAGGGCCGGCAGCATGAAGATCAAGCCGAGCGAGTCCAGCTTCATGCCGAGCCCCGCTGCCTGGCTAGAGAGCCCCAATGTGACCAGGCCCTGGAGCCAGGCCAGCAACGCCAGGCCCAGCGCCAGCATGGCCAGGCGACCCGTCAGCCGGGCATCGGGGTGGGTCAGGGGCCGCTGAATCGCCGTCGGCGAGGGACAGAGCGCCAGGTCGAGCAGCCGCCAGAGGCTGGCAGCGGTGATCAGCGTACCCAGCAGAACGACCGCTGCAATCAGCCCGCTTCCCTCTGCGAAGGCGGCGCTCAACAGCCACCATTTTCCGACGAAGCCGCCCGTGGGCGGAGCCCCCAGCAGGCTCAATCCGGCCAGGGAAATGGCCAGCCATGCCAGCGGAAGTCGGGCAGCGCTGCCGCCGAGGCGGCTGAGGCGATCATGGCCGTAGGTTGCCACGATGGCACCGGCGGCGATGAACATGGCTGCCTTGGCCAGGCCGTGTGCCAGCAGTATCTGCAGGGCGCCTTCGGTGGCCGTACTTCCCCCGCTGCCTGAGCCGGGCCAGCTTGCGGTGCCGGCCAGCCCGAGCAGCAGCATGGCATAGCCGCTCTGGGAGAGCGTCGACCAGGCGATCAGCAGCTTGAGACGTGACTGCAGGACGGACTGAATGCCCCCCCAGACCAGCGCTGCTGCGCCGACGAGTGCAAGCCAATCGCGCAATGCTGTCTGCAGAATGGCGAGCGGTGAAAGCCATAGCCGCCAAAGGACGAACAGGGTGGCAGCCACCACCACGGCGGAAAGCATGGCACTGACCGGGGCCTGGGCGCGCGCATGGGCCGAGGGCAGCCAGGTATGCAGTGGAACCATGGCCGCCTTGATCATGAGGCCGAGGCTCAGGGCGATGGCGGCCAGGCGGGAGGTGGCATTATCGGTCAGCGTTTCGCCCAGCAGCTCGAGATCGAGCTTGCCGGTCTGGCCATACAACAGGGCGACACCAAGCAGGAAGAGCAGGGAGGCGAGCAGGGAAGCCAGCAGGTAGCGTAGAGCCGCCGCACCTTCGGGATCCTGCGGCGAGCGGGCGACCAGCCCCACCCCGGCCAGGGTCACCAGCTCAAGAGTGATATAGAGGTTGAACAGGTCACGGGACAGCAGCAGGGCATTGAGCCCGCCCCACAGCAGCCACCAGAGCGGCCACAGGTGCCTGTCTTGGGCCGTCTCGTCATCGGCCAGCAGGGCAACGCTCCCTGCACCGGCGACGATGGCGGTCATGCCCAGCATCAGCGCACCGGGCGCGTCCAGTTGCCAGACGATGCCCAGCGGTGCTGGCCAATCCCCCAGGGCAAGCATCAGGACGCTATGCTCCATTAGCGGGACTGAGGCGATGGAGAGCCCTGCCACGATGGCGGGCACGCCCAGCAGTACCTGGCGCCGGGGTGACAGGCATTCGAGAAAGGCCGCAATGGCCAGACAGAGAGGCACTGCAACAATGAGCGGCAGGGCCCATAAGGCAGGCGCCGACATTACGACTCCTCCTCTCGCCTGCGACGCGCCTCATCGGCACGAATGACGAGGGCCAGGGCCGCCGCGGTCGTGCTGACGGCTACGACGATACCGGTCAGCACCATCACGTGAGGCACAGGATCGATGCCTTCTGCGCTGCGGGCAACCGTGACCAGCAGCAGGAAAACGGCGCTGGCCAGCACGTTGAGCGCGAGGATGCGGCGCAGAAGGTCCTCGGTCTGGAACAGCCCGATCAATGCCATGCCACATAACAGGGCCGCCAGTACGGCGTAGAACTGGCTCATTGTCCCGGCTCCCCCAAGAGGTAGAAGGCCATCAGCATGAGGGCGATGGAAAGCCCCGTAGCCACTTCGACGGCCATGATCAGCATCGGGGCCAGGTGCAAGGGAATGGCAAAGAAGACACCGGTCATCAGCATCCCACCGAGGGCGACGGCGAGGAACAGGGCCATGCCGGAACTCAGTAGTAGATGAAGAAGCATTCGATGTCTTCTCAGGTAGATCCAGGGAGCGGCATCGGTAAGCAGCAGCAGGACGCCGCCGGCACCCATGACGGCGCCGGCGGGAAAGGCGCCGCCCGGGGCATGGGTGCCACGCCAGAGCAGATAGGCCGGCACCAGCAGGAAGAGCGGATGCAGCAGGTGGGAGAGCGCCGGTAGCCCGGGCAGCGCCGTGGCCGGCGCGAAGGCACGCAGCGGCGGTCCCAGCGACCATACCAGCACCACGGCCGCCAGCATGATGACGATCTCGAGGAAGGTGTCGAAGGCGCGTAGGTTGAGCAGTACGGCGGTAACGCCATGACTGACACCGGTTGCGTCGAGCGCCGCCGTGACCTCGGCCGCAAGCCCCGGCCTGGGAAGGTGGTATGCCACCCAGGCGAGCCAGATCACCGCCAGGCCGGTACCTCCCATGGCCAGGTACTGGAGTGGACGTTGCCAGCGGCGGGGGTCGGCCCCGGCACTGGTGCCGGCTGGCAGTCGTCCCAGGGCCGTCAGCAGCAGAGCGCCGGTGACGCCGGCGCCGATGGCGGCCTCCGCCAGGGCGATATCCGGTGCGTCCAGGCGAACCCACACCAGTGCCATCAGCAGGTAGAAGGCCATGAAATTGACCGCGGCGGAAAAACGGCGCGGGGTGAACAGGGCCTGCCAGGCCAGCCACAGCAAGCCTGCGGCAAGCAGCAAGTCGAACCCCCAGGCCAGCACCCTCACTTCGGGGCAGGCCTTTCGCTTGTCGTCGTGTTTAACGGCGTATCAGCCTGTTGCGGGGCAAGGCCGCAGGCTAGCGCCGTCGAGGCGATCAGGGTAGCCCCGATACCGGAGGCAACCAGCATCAACAACCAGATCAGCAGGTATTTCACGGCCTCGGCAAGGCCCGAGGCTTGAAAGGCAAGTCCCAGGCAGATCAGGCCGAGGCCGAGGTTATCGGCTTTGGTCAGGGCGTGCAGACGGGTGAAGACATCCGGGAAGCGCAGCAGGCCAAGGCTGCCGGCCAGGAAGAACAGGATGCCGGCAGCAACGAACCCGTAGCCGAGCCAATGCAGTGCTTCAGTCATGGCCTGCCTCTTCTCGGGTGTCCTTGTCATCGCGCAGCAGTGTCCAGGTGCGCGTGACGAAATTGGCCATGGCCACGGCGGCCAGCAGGGCGAAGAGCAGTGCCACGTCCACCAGTGCCGACTGGTCGGAAACGATGCTCAGCAGCAGCAGTACGGCGATGGCCGAGGTGGTGATCATCTCGGCAGCCAGCATGCGGTCGGCGCTGGTGGGACCGCGCAGGATCCGCCAGGCGCCGACGCCGGCATTGGCCAGCAGCAGTGCCGCACCGACGGCATACAGGTAGGTCGTCATGGGGCTAGGTCTCCTTCCGGTGGGTTACTCCGAAGAGAGCGGCAATACGTCGTTCGAGCCGTACCAGAGAGGCCGCGGTGCCGTTGTGCAGGTTCAGGACGTGGACCTGCAGGGCGCCGGAGGCGAGACGCAGTGCCAGGGTGCCGGGTATCAGGTTGATCAGGCTGGCCATGAACAGTTGGGCCGGGCCTTCGGGCAGATAATGCCAGCGGTGTTCGATCACTCTTGTGTTGAGCCGGAGCGAGGGGCGGCAGGCCAGCCAGGCCACCTCCAGTCCGCCGCGAAGGGCCAGCCAGAGGGCATGGGGCACGAACAGGAGAACCGCCAAGGGGCGCAGATGCCAGTTGAAGACGGGCATCAGCACCGCCGCGGCAAGTATGGCTGGCACTCCCCAGGCCCAGGAGGCGGGGTCGCCGCTGCTGATGGCCCACCACAGCAGCGACAGTATCGCCAGTCGCCATGCCCATGCCTGCCAACGTCGATAGTTCATTGGGTTGAGGCGCTGGCCTTGTCATGCTGCCCCGCCGCCGGAGTGTCGGGCGACTTGCGCAGGCGCAGCACCCACTTCTCCAGCTCCACGATGAGGAATATCGACACGCTGCCGGCCAGTATGACGAGCCAATGCAGCGGCGCCAGGCCGGCACTGCCGAAGACCGTCTGCATGAAGGGCAGGTAGGTCCAGCCAAGCTGCAGCAGGACGACGAGCCCGATGGCAATCCACACCGGTTGGCTGCCGAAGATGCCCTGCACGGAGAGTGCGCTGTGGACCAGGAAGCGGCTGTTGATCAGATAGGCGGCGCTGCCCAGTACCAGCATGTTCACCGCCCCGGCCCGCGCCAGCTCCGGGCTGCCTTCCTGAACGAGCAGGATCCAGGTGAACATGCCGAACACGCCGATCAACAGCAGCACCGATACGAACACCACCCGCCACAGCAGGAAGAGGTCGAGCAGCGCCGCCGATGGATCCCGTGGCTGACGCTGCATGATATCCGGCTCGGCCTTCTCGAAGGCCAGGGCCAGGCCCAGGGTCACCGCCACCACCATGTTGACCCACAGCGCCTGCAGCGGCGTCACCGGCAGCATGGTTCCCCCGAGCACGGCGAGCATGATCGCCAGGCCCTGGCCGCCGTTGGTGGGCAGGATAAAGGTGATGGTCTTGCGGATGTTGTCATAGACCTTCCGTCCCTCTTCGATGGCATTGACGATGGTGGCGAAGTTGTCATCGGCCAGCACCATTTCGGCGGCCTCCTTGGCGGCCTCTGTGCCCTGGATGCCCATGGCAACGCCGACGTCGGCACGCTTGAGGGCAGGGCCATCGTTGACCCCGTCGCCGGTCATGGCGCAGATGCCGCCCTGGGCCTGCATCGCCTTGACCAGGCGCAGCTTGTGCTCTGGGGCGGCGCGGGCGAAGACATCCACTTTCAGAATCTTCTTTTCGAGCTCCTCGTCGCTCATGGATTCCAGCTCGCGCCCGCTCACCGCCTCCTCGGTCTGGGCAAAGCCAAGCTGGTCGGCGATGGCACGGGCAGTCACGGCATGGTCACCGGTCACCATGACCGGGCGAATGCCGGCTTGCAGGCACTGCTTGACCGCCTCGATCGCTGCTTCCCGTGGGGGGTCCAGCAGCCCCACCAGGCCAAGCAGCACCAGGCCCTCTTCCGCGTGTTCGTCGCTGAGTTCGCCGGAGATGCCTTCCCCATCCTTTTCCGCCAGTGCCAGTACCCGAAGCCCCCGGGACGAGAGGGCATGGATACGGTCCTCCCACTCCTGGTGGTCGAGGTCGTTATCGCCATCGTCACCGCGCACCTTGTGGCACATTTCCAGCAGCCGGTCCGGTGCGCCCTTGACCAGCAGACGACTGCCATCCAGGTCGTTGAGGGTGGCCATGTACTTGCGTTCGGACTCGAAGGGAATGGCATCCTTGCGGGGGTGTTCCTCACGAAGCTCGTGGGTATCGACATCGCCCTTGGCGGCAGCCACGACGAGGGCTCCCTCGGTGGGGTCGCCGTGGATCGTCCAGCGCTCCTCTTCCTTGGCCAGCTCGGCGTCATTGCACAACACGCCGACCTTGAGGAAGTGAGCCAGGGCGGGGTAATCGTCCAGTGAGATCGTCTCACCCTCCTCGTCACTCTCCTTGTCCCTCGGGGCGAGTTGCAGCTCGCCCTCCGGCTTGAAGCCGATGCCGGAAAGACGAAACTCGCCTTCGGGCAGCCAGATGGCCTGTGCCGTCATCTCGTTGCGGGTGAGGGTGCCGGTCTTGTCGGAGAAGATGGTGGAGATCGAGCCCAGGGTCTCCACGGCAGGCAGCCGGCGAATGATGGCGTTGCGCTTGGCCATGGCCTGCACCCCCAGCGCGAGGGTGATGGTCACGATGGCGGGTAGCCCTTCGGGGATGGCGGCAACCGCCAGGCCTACCGCGGCCATGAACATGGCGCTGATGGCCTGGTCATGAATGATCACGCCGAACGTTGCGGTCAGAGCGGCGGCACCCAGGATGAAGATGGCCAGCACCCGCCCGGCCCGGTCCAACTGGCGCAGCAAGGGGGTCTTGAGCTGCTCCACATCGCGCAGCATCTCCGAGATACGACCGATTTCGGTTCGGGTCCCGGTTTCCACCACGAGACCCACCGCCGTACCCTGGGCCACGATGGTGCTGGCGTAGGCCATGGCGCTTCGCTCGGCGAGGTCGGCGCTTTCCTCTACCGGTTCGGTCTGCTTGTCGACCGGCGTGGACTCCCCGGTCAGCGCCGCCTCTTCGGTACGCAGGCGCTTTGCTTCGATGAGACGCAGATCCGCCGGTATCCGGTCGCCGCTCTCCACCATCACGATGTCGCCGGGCACCAGCTCCTCGGCGTCTATCGTCTGACGCTTTCCCCCACGCAGCACGTTCGCCTGGGGCGAGAGCATGTCGCGTATACTCTCCAGCGCCTGTTCGGCCTTGCCTTCCTGAATGAAGCCGATCAGCGCGATGATGATGACGACGCCAAGAATCGCCAGGGCATCCAGCGTCTGGCCCAGCCCCAGGCTGGCCACCGCCGCCACGATCAGGATCAGCATCAGGATGTTGTTGAACTGCTCGAGCAGCCGCTTCCACCAGGGGCGCCCCTGCTGCTGCTTGAGCTTGTTCGGGCCATAGTCGTTCAGGCGTTCCCGGGCGACGTCGTCCGGGAGGCCCTCGCGGGAGCCTTGGACCCTTTCCAGGGCGTCGTCGGCTGACAGGGCATGCCAGGCGGTGCGGGGGGGATCTTGGCTTTCGGCCATTTCCTTATCTCCGAAGGCGTGTCATAGGTGCCAACATATCTAGCATAAACTGTGCTGCACTGCAGTGATGTAGGACAAGTCATACATCATAAGCCGCTGTGCCGTGGGGTGAAGGCGTCCGGCCATGCACCCGCGGAGCCTGGGTATGGGCTCAGGACGGGCCTTGATGAGTGTAGTGGCGGTCCTGGTTAGCAAGTGTAGAGTTACGTGTGTCCTTGATTTCAAGGCAAGCGCGGTTGCCCAACAGGAACAGGAGTTCAACTTGTGCCAGATCGGCAAGTTGCCTTCCAGTGTAGGAGAAGTGAGTCATGAGCCACAACAGCAGCCCGAGCGCCGCGCCTTCAGGGCATTTCGGCCTCGAATCAATGGACGATAAGCCCTGCCCGTGCGGCAGTGGCAATGCTCTGGCAGCCTGCTGTGGTCGTTTCCACCGAGGCGAGCCGGCACCCCATCCCGAGGCATTGATGCGATCGCGCTATAGTGCCTTCGCCCTCGACCTGACCGATTACCTGCTGGCGACCTGGCATGCGTCGACGCGCCCGCAACATCTCGATTCGGGTGGCGCGACCCGCTGGGTGCGTCTTGAGGTGCTGGATGCGAGTGAGGAGGGAGAGGGGGACTCGGCCCGCGGCCGAGTGCATTTTCGCGCCACCTTCCGTGAAGGCGGACGCTGGGCAGTATTGGAGGAGAACTCCCGCTTCGTGCAGGAGGCAGGGCGCTGGGTCTACCTCGATGGCAGCCCCAGCGTGACCCGCCTGAAGCCGGGCCGCAACGACCCCTGCGCCTGTGGCAGCGGTGGCAAGTTCAAGGGCTGCTGCGGCCGCGGATGACGCTGACGCCCTTCGAGAGCCCGTTTGCTCAGCTCAGTGGCTGGGCAGCAGCGACACTGGCACCAGCGCATTGAGGGTGCGTGTCTTCAATAGCTCGGTCGCGGCTTCGATATCCGGGGCGAAGAAGCGGTCCCTGTCATAGTAGGCGACTCGTTCGCGCAGGGAGCGGCGGGCCCTTTCCAGCGGCTCGGTGGTGGCCAGGTGCTGACCGTCCGCTGACTTGCGGAACTCGAGTCCCTGGCAGGCGGCGAGCCACTCGATGGCGAGAATACCGCGCACGTTGTCGGCCATTTCCCACAGGCGCTTGCCGGCAGCCGGGGCCATGGAGACATGGTCCTCCTGGTTGGCCGAGGTGGGCAGGCTGTCGACGCTGTGGGGGTGCGACAATGCCTTGTTTTCACTGGCCAGGGCCGCTGCGGTGACCTGGGCGATCATGAAGCCGGAGTTGATCCCGCCGTTCTCCACCAGGAAGGGCGGCAGCTGGGACATGTGCTTGTCCATCATCAGCGATACACGGCGCTCGGTCAGCGAGCCGATCTCGGCGATGGCCAGGGCCAGGTTGTCGGCGGCCATGGCCACCGGTTCGGCATGGAAGTTGCCGCCGGAGATGATGTCCCCACCCTCGACGAACACCAGCGGGTTGTCCGATACCGCGTTGACCTCCACCGCCAGCACCTCGGCGGCCTGGCGCAGCTGGGTCAGGCAGGCACCCATTACCTGGGGCTGACAGCGCAGCGAGTAGGGGTCCTGCACCTTGTCGCAGTCGGCATGGGTGTCGCTGATCGCGCTGCGCTCGCCCAGCAGGTGGCGGTACGCCGCCGCGGCATCGATCTGGCCAGGCTGGCCGCGAGCCTCGTGGATCCGGGCATCGAAGGGGGAGCGCGAGCTGAGGGTTGCCTCCACCGTCAGTGAGCCGCACACCGTGGCCGCGGCGAACAGGTCCTCGGCTTCGAACAGCCCCTTGAGCGCATAGGCGGTGGAGACCTGGGTGCCGTTGAGCAGTGCCAGGCCCTCCTTGGGGGCCAGGGCCAGTGGTTCGAGGCCGGCGATGGTCAGGGCCTCCCTGGCGGAGACCCACTCGCCCCGGTAGCGCGCCTTGCCCTCACCGAGCAGTACCACGCTCATATGCGCCAGGGGAGCCAGGTCGCCGGAGGCGCCCACCGAGCCCTTGAGCGGAATGTGCGGATAGACCCCGGCATTGACCAGTGCCAGCAGGGCGTCGAGGACTTCGCGACGAATGCCGGAGAAGCCACGGGCCAGGCTATTGACCTTGAGCACCATGATCAGGCGCACCAGGGCATCGTCCATGGGGGCGCCGACACCGGTGGCGTGGGAGAGCACCAGGGAGCGCTGCAGCTCCTCCAGGTGTGCCTTGTCGATGCGGGTCTGGGCCAGCAGGCCGAAGCCGGTATTGATGCCGTAGACGGTACGGTCTTCCGCCACCACCTGATTGACGCAATCGACGGCGCGTTGGATGGCCTGGTCGGCACTGGCCGGCAGGCTGACCGTCAGCGGCGCTTCGAACACCTGGCGCGCCTGGGCCAGGGTCATCTTGCCGGGTTGAATCGTCATTTCTTCCATTATTCGCTTTCCTTATCGAGCATCGGCAGGTCGAGGCCGTTGTCGCGGGCGCACTGCTTGGCGATATCGTAACCGGCGTCGGCATGACGCATCACCCCGGTGCCCGGGTCGTTGCGCAGCACCCGGCCGAGGCGCGCGTGGGCATCTTCGCTGCCGTCGGCGACGATCACCACCCCGGCATGCTGTGAATAGCCCATGCCCACGCCGCCGCCGTGGTGCAACGAGACCCAGGTCGCTCCGCCGGCGGTATTGAGCAGGGCGTTGAGCAGCGGCCAGTCGGAGACGGCGTCGCTGCCGTCCATCATCGCTTCGGTCTCCCGGTTGGGGCTGGCCACCGAGCCGGAGTCCAGGTGGTCGCGGCCGATGACGATGGGTGCCTTGAGCTCACCCGTGGCGACCATCTCGTTGAAGGCCTGGCCCAGGCGGGCGCGATCCTTGAGGCCCACCCAGCAGATCCGCGCCGGCAGGCCCTGGAAGGCGATCCGCTCCCGGGCCATGTCGAGCCAGTTGTGCAGGTGCGGGTCGTCGGGGATCAGCTCCTTGACCTTCTGGTCGGTCTTGTAGATGTCTTCCGGGTCGCCGGAGAGCGCCACCCAGCGGAACGGGCCGATGCCCTGGCAGAACAGCGGGCGGATATAGGCCGGTACGAAGCCGGGGAAGTCGAAGGCGTTCTCCACGCCCTCTTCCTGGGCCATCTGGCGGATATTGTTGCCGTAGTCGAAGGTCGGCACGCCCATGGCCTGGAAGTCGAGCATGGCACGTACATGCACCGCCATGGACTGCTTGGCGGCCTTGACCACGTCGGCGGGTTCGGTCTTGCCCCGGGCCACGTATTCGTCCCAGCTCCAGCCCGACGGCAAATAGCCATGCAGCGGGTCGTGGGCGCTGGTCTGGTCGGTGACCATGTCCGGGCGCACGCCACGCTTCACCAGCTCGGGCAGCACGTCGGCGGCGTTGGCGCACAGGCCGATGGAGACCGCCTTGCCCTCGGCGGTGTAGCGCTCGATGCGTTTGAGTGCGTCGTCGAGATCGCTGGCCTGCTCGTCCAGGTAGCGGGTGCGCAGGCGGAAGTCGATGCTGGTCTGCTGGCACTCGATATTCAGCGAACAGGCCCCGGCCAGGGTCGCGGCCAGGGGTTGGGCGCCGCCCATGCCGCCGAGGCCGGCGGTGAGGATCCAGCGGCCGGCCAACTTGCCGTCGTAGTGCTGGCGCCCGGCTTCGACGAAGGTCTCGTAGGTACCCTGGACGATACCCTGGGAACCGATGTAGATCCACGAGCCGGCGGTCATCTGGCCGTACATCATCAGGCCCTGCTTATCCAGCTCGTTGAAGTGCTCCCAGTTGGCCCAGGCCGGCACCAGGTTGGAGTTGGCGATGAGCACCCGCGGGGCGTCCCTGTGGGTCTCGAACACGCCCACCGGCTTGCCCGACTGGATCAGCAGCGACTGGTTGTCCTCCAGGCGCTTGAGGGTGTCGACGATGGCGTCGAAGCACTGCCAGTCCCGGGCGGCACGACCGATGCCACCGTAGACCACCAGGTCCTCGGGGCGCTCTGCCACGTCCGGGTGAAGGTTGTTCATCAGCATGCGCATGGGGGCTTCGGTGAGCCAGCTCTTGCAGCTGAGTTCGCTCCCGGTGGGGGCGGCGATCCGGCGGCTGGGATCGTGACGGGGGTCGGTGGTGGGGGCCTGGTGGCTGTTCATTGTCGTCTCCTGTCTATTGTCGTGACGTTTCGTGTCTCTTGGGTCTGATGCCTGGCCTTATGCCCTCAGGCCGGATCAGGGTGCGAGCGTCAGTTGATGGATCAGCCGCGCTGCCGCCTTGGCGGTGCGGCCGTCGATATCGAAGCCTGGGTTCAGTTCGGCCAGGTCGACCAGGGCCAGCTTGTGGCTATCGCGTACGCGCACGGCCAGGCGCTCCAGCAGGGGCAGCGATACACCATGGGCAGCGGGGGCGCTGACGCCGGGGGCTTCGCTTGCCGGCAGCACGTCCAGGTCGATGGTCAGGTAGATCCGGTCGCAGTCGGCGATAAAGGCGTCGAGTTCGTCGCCGATGCCGTCGAGGCTTGCCGCGGTGATCTCGTGGTCCTCGCGCACCAGCATGCCGAACTCGGTGGCGCGCTCGAACAGGGCCGCGGTGTTATTGGCCCTGCTCACGCCGAGGCAGGCGTAGCGGAACGGCCAGCCGCGGCGCTCGCATTCGTCGGCGATCTGGGCGAAGGGTGTGCCCGAGGAGCCGCGTTGGCCTGGGGTGAGAAGCGGGTTGCGAAGATCGAAGTGCGCGTCGAGGTTGATGATGCCGATGACCGGCGCCGTCTTGCCGGACGCCGCGTTTTCCAGGTGACGAGCCAGGCCCGACCAGCTGCCATAGGCCACTTCATGACCGCCACCGAGCACCACCGGCAGATGACCGGCGTCGAGCAGCGCGGCGGCCCTCCCGGCGAGCCGCGACTGAGCGCTTTCCATGCCGTCGTCGCTGCCATGGGGGTGGCAGACCACATCGCCGGCATCGAAGGCGGACGCACCATGGTGCCAGGCCAGGTTGGCCAGCGCCTTGCGTATGGCGCGGGGGCCGCCAGCGGCGCCGATGCGCCCGTGGTTGCGCGCCACTCCGGCGTCACAGGCGAAGCCGAGCAGGGCGATGCCGGCAGGAGCGTTCGCCGCCCGGCTGCCGGCGGGCAGGGGTTCGATCACCTGATGCCAGCGCAGGCTGTTCGGCTCCGGGTCCTCACGCCCTGCCCAGGGCGACATATCGATCCACTCAGACATGGCGGCGTTCTCCTTCGTCTCGTTCCAGTTCACTGACGCTACCCGCGAATACCCGCTGGCGAAGGCGGCCGGGCTGTATGGCATAGGCGAGGGCGGCGGGGGTGTCGACGTGCCACAGGCAGAGGTCGGCCGGGGCGCCTTCCTCGATTCGACCCAGCCGCTCTTCATGAAACCCTAAGGCCCGGGCGCCATGGGCGGTCATGCCGGCCAGCGCTTCCCTTGGCGTCAGCCGGAACAGGGTGCAGGCGAAATTGAGCATCAGGGTGGGGTTGAAGATCGGCGAGCTGCCCGGGTTGGCATCGGTGGCCACCGCCATTGGCACCCCGGCTGCCCTCAGCGCCTCGATGGGGGGCAGCCGGGTCTCCCGCAGGGTGTGGAAGGCGCCGGGCAGCAGCACGGCGACACTGCCGGCCTCGCGCAGGGCTTTTACACCGGCTTCGTCGAGAAATTCGATATGGTCGGCGGAGAGTGCCCCGAAGCGCGCCGCGGCGGCACTGCCCCCCAGGTTGGAGAGCTGCTCCGCATGGGCCTTGATCGACAGGCCGTGGGCCTTGGCGGCCGCGAACACCCGCTCGCATTGGGCAACGGAGAAAGCGATCTTCTCGCAGAACACGTCTACTGCGTCGGCCAATCCTTCGGTGGCGGCGGCAGGGATCATTTCGTTGCATACCAGGCTGATATAGCCGTCGCTGTCGTCCCTGAATTCCGGGGGCAGGGCATGGGCGCCGAGCAGGGTGGTGACTACCCGCACCGGCAGCTCCTGGCCCAGGCGACGTGCCACGCGCAGCATCTTGAGTTCGTCGGCAACGGTGAGGCCGTAGCCGGACTTGATCTCCACGGTGGTGACGCCATCCCGCATCAGCGCCTCCAGCCTCGGCCGGGCGGCCTCGAACAGCTCGGCTTCGGTGGCTGCCCGGGTGGCGTTCACCGTGCTGAGGATGCCGCCGCCGGCTCGGGCGATCTCCTCGTAGCTGGCGCCTTCCAGGCGCTGCTCGAATTCATCGGCTCGAGAGCCGCCGAATACCAGATGGGTGTGGCAATCGACCAGGCCAGGGGTCATCACGCCGCCGCGGGCCATCTCCTCACAGCCGGCTGCGGTGGCCTCGTCGAATTCGGTCATCGGCACGACACGACCGATACGGTCGCCTTCGACCACGACCGCCATCGGCTCGGGCAGGGTGTCGAGGCCATCGAAGAGGATGACGTCTCGCCAGAGTTTGCGCTTATGCGGGGTGCCGGTCATGGGGCCTCCTGCTGATGATGGTCGACATAATGTATATACATTTAAACGATGGCCGTCCCCGCGTCAAGCATGGCGGCGCTATTCCGTGATGTTGCCGGTTCACGGCGCACGGTCTCTCCTTTCGACATGCAGCTAAGCTTATATTAATAAAGGAGAAATGCTGGATTTATGCGCTTGGGGTTCTACTTGTGTTCGATAATCCTGCGACGAAAGTATAGGCGTGATTCCGCGGGTTGTCCTGGCTGGGCGATTCATCTTATTGTATATACATTAATGACAGGCCGTATCGACACCCGACCGGCACCGTGGCGTGTCACGACATTCCGACGACAACAAGAGGAGGGGATTCCATGACGATCCCTCAGCAGGCGGCACAGAGTCGCCGTCGACCATCGCTGATGACTGTACTCAAGCTGTTCATACCCAGTGCGCTGGGTATCCTGATCTTCTTCGTGCCGGTGACCATCGGCGAACGAACGACCATCCTGCTGGACCACATGGTCACCGGGGCGCGCACCTTGATGGGCGACTTCAGCGGCTTCTATGCCCTGGCGCTGATCGTTGCCGGTGCCGTCTACCCCCTGGCCAAGGGGTACTGGAATCGCAGCCTCACCGAGCGCATCTTCACGCTGCTCAAGCTGGCCGGGGTGGCCGCGGCACTGATGGCCATGACCGGCTGGGGGCCCGGCTTCCTGCATGAGCCGGACATGCTGCCGTTCTTGTTCGAGCGGCTGGTGATTCCCGTCGGGCTGATCGTGCCCATCGGCGCCGTCTTCCTGGCGCTGTTGATCAGCTATGGCCTGCTGGAGCTGATCGGTGTGCTGGTGCAGCCGGTGATGAGGCCGATCTGGCGCACTCCCGGGCGCTCGGCCATCGATGCCGTGGCATCCTTCGTGGGTAGCTACTCCATCGGCCTGCTGATCACCAACCGGGTCTACCAGGCGGGGCAGTACTCGGCCCGGGAAGCGGCGATCATCGCTACCGGCTTCTCCACGGTCTCGGCCACCTTCATGATCATCGTGGCGCGTACCCTCGACCTGATGAGCGTGTGGAATCTCTACTTCTGGCTGACGCTCTTGATTACCTTCATCGTCACGGCGATCACCGTGCGCCTGCCCCCCCTGCGTGGCATGGACAACAGCAAGAGCGATGGTGAACCCGAGTCGATACCGGGAAAGCGGCTCTCTACTGCCTGGCATACCGGCCTCGCCGTTGCCGAGAAGGCTCCCAGCCTGCCCAGGAGCGTGTCGATCAACGTGCGCGAAGGCCTGGTGATGGCGATCAGCATCCTGCCGTCGATCATGTCGGTGGGGCTGTTGGGCCTGCTGCTGGCCAAGTACACGCCGCTGTTCGAGTGGCTGGGCTGGCTGTTCTATCCCTTCGTCGCCATCTGGGGACTGGACGATGCAGCGGCGCTCTCCCAGGCGGCGGCCTCGGGCCTGGCAGAGATGTTCCTGCCCGCGCTGCTGATGGCGGAAGCCGATTTCGTGGCGCGCTTCGCCGCCGGGGTGGTGTCGGTATCCGGCGTGCTGTTCTTCTCCGCCTCGATTCCCTGCATCCTTTCCACCAGCATTCCGCTCTCGGTGGGGCGCATCGTGGTGATCTGGTTCATTCGCGTGGCGCTCAGCCTGTTGCTCGCCGTGCCGGCGGGCTACCTGGCACTGGCCGTGTCAGGCGGTTAGCCGCTTGCCGCTTTCACCAACGCGGCCGGCCATGCCGGCCGCGTTGCGATAAGCGTATCGAAGGTGGGTTAGAGCTTGGGGTCCAGGTACGATCAGGAGCCATTGCGATGCACCGACGAGCGCAGCTTGTAGCGCTCGCCGGGGTGGATCAGCCGGGCGTAGCTGATCAGATGGTCGCCGGACCAGGTGCGGCGAATCATGCTCAGGCAGGGGCGGGTCGTGTCGGTGTCCAGATGGCGTGCAGTTGCTTCATCCACCAGCACCGCTTCGACCACGTGCTCGATATCGCTGATCGGGCAGGCCGCCACCAGCACCTCGTTGGGGGTGTGGCGCGTGAAGTCGGTATCGAGATAGTCCGGCACCCAGCGGGGATTGACGTAGCGATTCTCGAGCTGGATCGGCACGCCATTCTCGCAATGCACGATCAGGGTGTGAAAGACCCGCGTCCCCAGGCGTACGCCAAGGCGCAGCGCCACCTCATCATCGGCTTCAATCGCTTCGCTGCACAGGACCTCGTTACTGTAGCCATGGCCGCGGCTGCGCACCTCCTCGGCGATATTATGCACTTCCACCAGTGACGACTCCGCCTTGCGATCGGTGACGAAGGTGCCGAGTCCGGGCTGGCGAATCAGGTAGCCCTGCTGTACCAGGTCGCGTATTGCCTTGTTGGCCGTCATGCGGCTGACGCCAAAGTCACGGGCCAGTTGCTCCTCAGGAGGAATCTGGTGATGCGCCGGCCAGTCGCCGCCGTTGATCTTCTCCAGCAGGTGTTGCTGAATCTGCAGGTAGAGGGGAGAGGTGCTGCCCATGGTCGGCGAGGCGTCCTTTGTCGATTGGATCGTTTGACGGGGTATCGCTCAGTTTACCCTCCAGCGTGGGCTGACACACCCCATGATGAGCGTAACCCTTTCATCGATATGGCTTGCCATGCTTGAATGCCTCTCTGTCCCCGTGTTCTTTCTGGTAAGTGTGCCATGGCCTCCCGTTCTTCGACCCGTATCAACAAGTTCATCAGTGAAAGTGGCATGTGCTCCCGGCGCGAGGCCGACCGCTATGTGGAGCAGGGCAATGTCTTTCTCAATGGCAAGCGGGCCAAGACAGGAGACCAGGTGTTTGCTGGGGATGAGGTCAAGGTCAACGGCCAGTTGATCGAGCCCCAGGAAGACGAAGACCTTGTCTTCATTGCCTTGAACAAGCCGGTGGGCATCGTCAGCACCACCGAGCCGAGCGAGAAGGACAACATCGTCGACTTCGTCAAGCATGGGGTGCGTATCTTCCCCATCGGCCGGCTGGACAAGGATTCCCAGGGACTCATCTTCCTGACCAACAATGGTGACCTGGTCAACAAGATACTCCGGGCCAGCAACAATCATGAGAAGGAGTACCGGGTCACCGTCAACAAGCCGATTACGGATGACTTCATCGTGGGCATGAGTTCCGGTGTGCGTATCCTTGGCGAGGTGACGAAGCCGTGCAAGGTCGTCAAGGAGTCGACCTTCGTTTTCAACATAACGCTGGTGCAAGGGCTGAATCGCCAGATTCGGCGCATGTGTGAAAAGTTCGATTACGAGGTCACCCGGCTCGAGCGAATCCGGATCATGAATGTGTCCCTCAAGGGGCTGGCGCTTGGGGACTGGCGCGACCTGACCGAGAAAGAGATCGACACGATCAATGCGCTGACCGAAAGCTCGGCCTCTGATGCCGAGGGCAGGAAGTCTTCGGCGGCCAGGGCGCCGGGCAAGCGCAAGACAGCCAAGGTAGCAAAGGGGGGAGCGGCCGCGAGCAGGCGTGCCAGCCAAGGCAAGGCATCCTCGAGCGGCCGGACCACGGGCAAGGGGGCCAAGGCCAGGTCGTCAACAAGTGGAAGCGCAGGCAAGGGGGCCGGGCCGAAGCAGAAGGCCAACGCCCGAAAGCAGAAGTCCCCGAAGCCCAGGTCAACCGGCGGCCAACCGGGAAAGCCAGGCAGGCCACGCCGGGCGAAGCCGGGGCGCTAGGTCCGCCGAAGGCAGTAGAGCGAGCAAGGGAGGGGCCCAATGCAGGGAAGCACTGAAGCCAGGGAAGCTGGACCGCGGTTAGCGTCCGGTGGGCGGATGCACTCCCTGGACGTGCTGCGTGGCTTTGCCCTGCTCGGCATCCTGGTCATGAATATCCAGGCCTTCGCCATGCCAATGGCGGCCTATGCCAATCCCACGGTGTGGGGCGACCTGAGCGGCGCCAACTTTGCGGTCTGGCTGCTCAGTCATCTGTTCGCCGATGAGAAGATGATGGCCATCTTCTCGATCCTCTTTGGTGCTGGCATCGCCTTGTTCACTGACCGGGCCGAGCAACGAGGGGACTCGGCGGCCCGCCTGCATTACCGGCGTAACGCCTGGCTGCTGCTCTTCGGCGCCGCCCATGGCTACCTGCTCTGGTACGGGGACATCCTTTTCCTCTATGCAGTCTGTGCCTTCGCCATCTTCCCCTTCCGCAAGCTTTCTCCACCCACTCTGTTCGCCCTGGGTATTGCATTGCTGTCGGTATCGTCGGTGCTGTTTCTCTATTTCGGCTGGTCGATGAGCCTGTGGTCCGAGGCCCAACTGGCCTCCTTCAAGGCAGAGTGGAATCCTGCACCCGCCATGCTGGCGCAGGAGGTGGCCATCTATCGTGGCGACTGGCTCGAGCAGTTGGCGCACCGTGCCCCGATCACCGCCGAAGCGCAGACCTTCGTCCTTGTCGTCTGGGGTTTCTGGCGAGCGGCTGGTCTGATGCTGATCGGTATGGGACTGTACCGGCTCGGCGTGTTGAGTGGCCTGGCTTCCAATGTGACCTACTGGTGCCTGCTGATGGCTGGGTTGCTGATCGGCCTGCCGCTGGTGGGTTATGGCGTCGTGTGGAACTTTGCCAACGACTGGGGACCGCAGTCGCTCTTTCTCGGCAGCCAGTTCAACTACTGGGGGAGCCTGCCGGTCAGTCTCGGCTGGGTGGCCGGTATCATGCTGCTGCTGCGGCATGGGGCACTCCGCTGGCTGACGCAGCGGCTGGCAGCCGTGGGGCGGATGGCCTTTACTCACTATATCCTGCAGACCGTCTTCGGTGTCTTGCTCTTCTATGGCCAGGGCTTGGCGCTGTTCGGCCAGGTCGAGCGGACGGGCCAGATCGCCATCGTCCTGGCCATCTGGCTAGTCCAACTGCTGTTGTCGCCGATCTGGTTGCGCCATTTTCGCGCGGGTCCACTGGAATGGCTATGGCGCTCTCTGACCTACGGTCAGCGTCAGCCTTTTCGTCGTCTATAACCCAAGACAGGCAATTTCCATGTCCCGGACGACACGGCTATTCGACCTCATGCAATGCCTGCGACACCACCGTCGCCCCGTCAGCGGTGCCGTGCTGGCGGAGGAGCTGGGCATATCGTTGCGGACTTTGTATCGGGATATTGCAGCGCTCAAGGCAATCGGTGCCGATGTCGAGGGAGAAGCGGGGCTTGGCTATGTGCTGAAGCCTGGAATGCTGTTGCCGCCGCTGATGTTCTCCGAGGAGGAGCTGGAAGCCGTGGCCCTGGGCCTGAAATGGGTGGAAGAGCGTGCTGACGAAGGGCTGGCTGTGGCAGCCGGTGAAGCCCTCGCCAAGGTTGCCGCGGTGCTGCCCGGTGACCAGCGGCACCGGTTGGAGGACTCGGCGCTCGTTATCGGCCCCGGCTGGAAGCGGCCACAGTCCGTGGATCTAAAGTTGCTCCGCCGGGCGATAAGGGACGAGCAGAAGCTCGATATTGCCTATCGTGACCAACTGGGTCGGCATTCTTCCCGCACCATCTGGCCCTGCGCCATCGCTTTCTTCGAATCGACCCGTGTCGTTGCGGCCTGGTGTGAACTTCGAGGGGAGTTTCGCCACTTTCGTGCCGATCGCATCGAGGGGGCGGTCATGACCGGACAGCGCTATCCCCGTCGTCGGCATCTGCTACACAAGGAGTGGCTGCAAACGCTGCTGCCATGTTCTGTCACTGCCCCGGTCTATCCTCTTTCCACCCCAAGACAAGAGAAGGAGCAGTCGACAATGGAACAGGAGCTTATCTTTTACACCAACCCATGGTCGCGGGCGGGCATCGTGCACTGGATGCTGGAGGAGATCGGTGTCCCTTACCGGATGGAGGTACTGGAGTACGGTGCATCCATGAAAAGCCCCGATTATCTGGCGATCAACCCCATGGGCAAGGTGCCGGCGATTCGGCATGGCGATATCGTCGTCACCGAGGCTGCGGCGATCTGCGCCTACCTGGCAGACGCGTTTCCCGATGCGGGGCTGTTACCGCAGCCGGCGGCACGCGGTGATTACTACCGCTGGCTGTTCTTTGCGGCCGGGCCGCTGGAGCTGGCCATCTCGCTTAACAGCTGTGGCGTGGATCTGACGGCAGAGCAGGAGATGCAATTGGGGTGCGGCAACGTTGCGACGGTGGTCGACACCCTCGCTTCGGCCGTGAGAGGACGACGTTACATCGCGGGGGACACCTTCACTGCAGCAGACGTTTATGTCGGCTCCCACATTGGCTGGGGGATGCAGTTCGGCACCCTGGACAAGCGCCCTGAGTTCGAAGCCTATTGGGCCGGGCTGAAGGATCGACCCGCGCATCGACGTACCGAAGCCTCCCTGGAGGTCGCTGCATCGCCGTAGGTCTGGAGCGAATGGGCGCCGGTCGCTCTCCGGAGGCGGTTGCATGATGTGCGCGGTTGGCAGGGCTGTTATGGTTAGCGAAACCGACGAAACTCGCCGAGGTGTCATGGACAACGCCCGCTTGAAGAGCCCTGCGGCCGCTCGCAATCGCCAGCCCATCCTGGACGTGTTGCAGGATGTGCTGCCCGAGAAGGCGACCATCCTGGAAGTGGCCAGCGGCACTGGCGAACACGGCGTCTATTGCGCCGGCGCCATGCCGGGATGGGAGTGGCAGCCCAGCGACCCGAACCCCCATGCCCGCCGTTCCATCGAGGCGTGGCGGGAGCACGCCGGGCTACCCAACCTGCTTCCGCCCATGTCGCTGGACGTGACGACGGTCTGCCCTGCGGGGCCGTTCGACGCCATTGCCGCAATCAACCTGATCCATATTTCGCCCTGGGAGGTCACCGAGGCGTTGATGGCCTGTGCCGGAAGGCGGTTGACCGAAGGCGGTGTGCTCTATCTCTATGGCCCTTATCGGCGGGCAGGACGCCATACGTCGCCCAGCAACGAAGCCTTCGATGCCGACCTCAAGGCTCGCGACCCCCGCTGGGGGGTGCGCGAACTGGAATCGGTGACGGAGGAAGCCGAACGCCATGGCCTGGTGCTTGAGCGCGTGGTCGAGATGCCGGCCAATAATCTCAGCGTGGTGCTGCGGCGCTCGCAGTGAGCCATGAGGCTTATCCCGCAACTAGATGCGGTGCTCTATTCGGCTTACTCGGCGGCTTCGGGCCTTTCCTCGATCTCACCCGGCACCCGATAGCGCACGCCCTCGGCCTGGCGGTCGTCTTCAAAGCGCCGGGTTTCCTCCTCGGCCGGCACGCCCCAGAGGGTCTCCCGGCTGCCATCCTGGAAGGTATAGGTGGTGCAGCCGGCGAGCAGGGCAATGGCCAGCAGCGCGCCGGAGGCCGGCAGGAAATGAGTCACTCGAATCACGATGAATCCCTTCAACAAGAGGCTGATGCGGCAAGCCTGAGGCCATGCCGTGCGGGCGTCAAGCGCCTGATTTGGGTTAGCCCGATATGCCCAGCATGATCGGCACGTAGACCACCAGCAGCAGCACCCCGATCAGGCCCAGGAGATAGGGAATGATGGCACGGGTTATGCGCTCCAGCGGCAGTTGGGTCACCGACGAGGCGACATAGAGATTGATCGCCACCGGCGGGGTGATCATGCCGATGGCCAGCCCCACCACAATGATCAGGCCGAAGTGGATCGGGTCGATACCCAGTTGGAGAACCAGCGGCAACAGCACCGGGGTCAGAATGATCAGGGCACTGGCTGTCTCGATGAATACGCCGGTAAGCAGGATTACCGCCACGACCAGCAGCATGATCACGTAGGGGTTCGTGGAGATCGAGAGCACCGCCTGGGCGATGGCGCCGGGCACCTGCCAGCTCGACAGCGTCCAGCTGAGTACCGCCGAGGTGGCGATGACCAGCATGATCACCGAGGTGGTGATCGCCGAGCGGATCAGGATGCGGTAGACGTCGGGAATCTTCAGGTCGCGATAGACGAATAGCGACACCAGCAGGGCGTAGTTGACCGCCACCACCGCCGCCTCGCTGGGCGTGAAGATGCCGGAGAAGATGCCGCCGAGAATGATCACCGGGGTCATCAGGCCCCAGCTGGCACTCTTGAGCGTGCGCCAGATGGTGGCCAGGGAGAGCGCCGTGCCGCGAGGGTAGTTGCGCCGGTAGGCCTGGGTGATGGCTATCGCCATCAGCCCCAGCCCCATGACCAGGCCGGGAATGAAACCGTTGAGGAACAGCTTCGAGACCGACTGCTGGGCGATCACCGCATAGATGATCATCGGCACCGAGGGCGGTATCACCACGCCGATGGTACCGCTGGCGGCGATCAGGCTGGCCGCCGACGCGGGGTCGTAGCCCTTCTTGCGCAGTTCCGGCACCAGGCTCGAACCCACCGCGGCGGTGGTAGCAGCACCGGAACCCGAAATGGCGGCGAAGAACATCCCGGCCAATACCGAGACGATGGACAGCCCCCCCTTGAGGAAGCCGAACAGCGAATCGGCAAAATCGACCAGCTTCTCGCTGACCTTGCCCTGGGCCATCAGGTCGCCGGCGAGGATGAACATGGGTACCGCTACCAGGGCAAAGGAGTTGATGCCCTGGAACATCTGCTGGGTGACCACCATCAGCGGTACACCCTGTGCATTGAGTGCCAGCATCGTGCTGGCCCCGATGGCCAGGGCGATGGGTACCCCTGCCAGCATGAAGAGGAAGAACAGCGCGAACAGCAGGCCCGTCATGCCGGCGGTTCCTCGGCGGTTCCGCTGCCGATGCCGGCGGTCGTGCCGGGGCCGTTGACAATCAGCTCGATCAGGTCGACGAGGGCGTAACAGGCCATGATGGCGGCGCTGATGGGGATGATGGCGTAGACATAGGTCATGGAGAGGCGCAGCGAAGCCGATTTCTGGAAGCTCTGCGCCTGCATGTAGCGATGACCTATGACGATCAGTGCGACCATGAAGACGAGAACGACCAGCACCGCCGCCACGCGCAAAAGCTGCTGCAGCCGACCGGGCAGCGCCTCGACCACGAAGGTCACGGCGATATGGCGGCCGCGCTGGAAGGCCAGCGTGGCGCCAAGGAAGGTGATCCACACCAGCAGGAACCGCGCGACCTCTTCGGTCCAGCCGACGGCGGAGAAGAAGACGCGCGAGACGATCTGCAGGGTTATCACGCCGATCAATGCCGCCATGCCCGCGAAGACCACGGGCTGTATGACGGCATCGAGGACGTGTTCAAGGCGCTGCAGGAACCTGAGCAGCGCCTGGGAGCGACTTGACACCTATTCCAGCGCCTCCTGGATGCGCGTCAGATAATCGCCGAATTGCTCACCGTATTTTTCGTAGACCGGTGCCACGGCAGCCTGGAAGGCTTCTAGGTCCGCGTCGTCGACGATCTGCATGCCGGCGGCGCGCAGATCGGCGAGCTGTTCGGCTTCCATTTCGGCGTTGTAGCGGCGCTCATGCTCGGCGGCTTCTTGCGCGGCCTGGCGCAGCACGTCCTGGGCTGCCTCCGGCAGGTTGTTCCAGACCGGCATGCCCATGACGAAGATCGCCGGGGCGTAGGTGTGCCGCGACAGGGTCATATGGGACTGGGTCTCGTTGAGCTTGAACGAGTGGATGACGTTGACCGGGTTCTCCTGGCCGTCGATGGTGCCCTGCTGCATGGCGGTAAGCGCCTCGGTCCAGGCCATGGGGATGGCGTTGGCGCCGAGCTCGGTGAAGGTATCGGTATAGACCGGGTTCTCCATCACGCGGATGCGCAGGCCGTCGATATCGTCGGGGGTGCGGACCTCACGCTCGCTGTTGGTCAGATTGCGAAAGCCGCGCTCGGCATAGGCCAGGCCCTTGAGGTTCACCTCGCCAAGCTTGTCGAGGAGTTCCTGGCCAATGGGACCATCGAGCACCTCATAGGCCGCTTCCGGCGAGGGGAAGAGGAACGGGAGTTCGAATACCGCCATCTCCTCGACGAAGTTGGCCACCGGTCCGTTGGTGATCACGCCCATGTCCACGGTGCCGATCTGCATGCCTTCGAGCAGGGTGCGCTCGTCGCCCAGCGAAGCATTGGGATAGATATCGATGGTGACCGCACCCTCGGTGCGTTCGGCGACCAGTTCCTGAAACTTCACCGCGGCGATATGAAAGCCGTCCTGCTCATTGACCACATGGGCCAGGCGAAGGGTGACGGGGTCCATCTCCTCGAAGTCGGAGGCTTGGGTGGCGGTCGCCATGGCCAGAGAAACGGCCAGGGCCAGCGTTGCGCGTGCTGCGATTTTCATTGTCGTTATTCCTCTCTCGGGACGATCCGTCACCGAGCATGCCCCAGGGCGCCCGAGGGGGTCAACGGCAATGATACCAAATGGTTACAAAAGCGCCGCGTTCCGCCTTCCCTCACAGGAGACGGTACATGATATGTGCATCCACCAGCCCCTGCTCGGGATGGCGAAAAGCACAGGGAAGGGTGCCGACGATCGAGAAACCGTGTTTCTGCCACTGCCGGATGGCGACCTCGTTGGTTGTCACCACGAGATTGTATTGCATGGCGGTGAAACCCAGCTCGCGGGCCAGGCCAAGGGAGTCCTGGCACATCCTGCCGGCGATGCCCTGGCCACGGGCATGCTCGGCGACCAGATAGCCGCAGTTGCAGACGTGATCACCGGGGCCGGGCTGGTTCGGCTTGAGGTAATAGGTGCCGAGTACCTTGCCCGCAGCGTCTTCGGCCACCCTGACCGCACGGGGTAGCTCCACCCACATACGGTAGGCGTCGGACTCACCGATTCCTCGCGGCACGGCATAGGTGGTGCCGGCATGCAGGACCGGCGCCATGAATTCCCACATGGCGGGCCAGTCGTCGGGCTGAAAGGGGCGGATGCGGATCATGCGGTTTCCTCCTTGAACATTAGGAGCCTGCCGGACTCGATGCGATCGGTCACGTCCGGCAGGCTCCTGGCATCGACCCACTATTTTACGTCATGTCGATCAGCAAAGGGTAATTCAAGTTTCGTCACCACTACCGGTGGGCCCGATCAGGTGCTTTACCTCCAGGTAGGCGGAAAGCCCCCAGGGGCCCAGCTCCCGGCCGATGCCGCTGCGCTTGAAGCCGCCCCAGCCGGTCTGGGGCAGTACCAGCTGTTCGCTGTTGAGCCAGATGCTGCCTGCCTGCAGCTGACGACCGATGCGAGAAGCCCGCCGAGGGTCGTCGCTGATTACCGTGGCGGCCAGGCCGAACTCGCTGTCGTTGGCCAGTGCGACGGCTTCCTCCTCATTGGCGACGCTGCGTGCGCAGAGCACCGGGCCGAAGATCTCCTCCCGCCATAGCCGGCTCTCGATCGGCACGTCGCGGTAGAGGGTGGGCGCCACGAAGTAGCCCTGGCCAGGCAGCTCACGATGCCTGGCATCGCGTACGGCCACGAGCCCTTCCCGCTCGGCCATGGCGAGATAGTTCAGTACGTTCTCGCGCTGGCGCGCGCTGGTCAGTGGCCCCATGTCGCTGCTCTCGTCGAGCGGGTCGCCCAGCACCAGGGCGTCGATACGTTTCGCCAGGGCGGCATAGAGCGGTTCGGCAACGGCTTCATGGACGATCAGGCGCGAGGTGGCCGAGCAGATCTGGCCGGCATTGAAGTAGATGCCGGCCATGACCCAGTCGGCGGCCTGGTCGGGGTCGGCATCCTCCATCACGATGATCGGCGACTTGCCGCCCAGTTCCAGGGAGACACCGACCGTACGCTCGGCGGCGGCCCGCATGACCGCTTCGCCTACCCGGTTGCTGCCGGTGAAGGAGACCTTGTCGATGCCGGGATGTCGGGCAAGCGGTGCGCCGACACCCTCGCCATCGCCGAACACAAGGTTGAGTACGCCAGCGGGCAGGTCGATCTCCTGGGCGATTTCGGCCAGCGTGCGTTCGGGCAGCGGGGTCACCTCGGAGGGCTTGAGTACCGCCGTGCAGCCCGCCGCCAGGGCCGGTGCCAGCTTCCAGGCGCTGGTCACCAGGGGGAAGTTCCAGGGCGTGATCAGTCCCACCACGCCCACCGGGTCGTGATAGCCGCGAGCCTCGACGCCTTCCATTTCCAGCGCCACGGGCCGGCCCTGACGGGCGTCCAGCGCCCGGGCCAGGCCGGCATAGTAACGGTAGCAGGCAATGGCGTCGTCCAGGTCGATACCGGCTTCGGCGAGCACCTTGCCGTTGTTGGTGGAGGAAAGGAGAACCAGCTCGTCTCGGCGTCGGGTCAGGGCGTCGGCGAAGCCCTCGAGGTAGGTTGCCCGCTGGGCGCCGGAGAGAGCCTGCCAGTCCGGCAGGGCTCGCCGTGCCGCGGCCACGGCGGCCTCGACATCGGCGGGATCGCCGGCGGTGACCTCGGCGATCACCGTTTCGGTGTAGGGGTTGGTCACCGTCAGCCGCCGTTCGCCCCGGGAGGCCACCCAATGGTTATTGATGAATTGCTGGTCAAGGCGTTGCATGAGGATTCTCTTCTTGGTTGGCTAACCGATAGCTCGCTGCCAGGCGTGGGCATCCACCTCGATCAGGAAGGGGCCGTCGAACGGGCGGCTGGCCAATGCCTGGGCCAGTGCGCCGGGGCTGTCGACATGGGTCGCCAGGCAGCCGAATCCGCGGGCCAGGGTCAGGAAATCCGGCGCCTGGATGTCGACACCGATGCGCTCGACCCCATGGGCGTCCATATAGCGGCGGATCTCCTCATAGCCGGCGTTGTGCCACAGCAGGATCACGACGGGCAATCGCTCTTCCACGGCGGTGGCAAGCTCGGAGAGGGTGAACATGACGCCGCCGTCACCGACCAGGGCGACCACCGGCAGGTCGGGGCGGGCGAGCTGGGCACCCAGCGCCGCCGGAAGACCGTAGCCCAGGGTGCCGTAACCGGTGGAGGCGTTGAAGTAGCGCCGCGGCGCCGGCTGGGAGACCAGGTGGTTGCCGGCATAGACCGGTGCCGTGGAGTCGCCGACCAGAATGGCGTCGGGCAAGGCCTCCTGCAGTACTTCATAGAGGGGCACGAAGGGTGTGAAGGCGGGGTCCTCTACCAGCCCGAGTGCGGCCAGCGTGCCGGCCGTGCGCTCGGCGCCGCCCTTGGCCAGGGGATGAGGGAAGTGGTCGAGCAGCAGCGCAAGGCTGTGGCCGGCATCGCCCACCAGGCCCAGGGCCAGGGGCTGGTTGCGCACCAGCTGCTGGGCGTCGAGGTCGATTCGGATCAGTTGGCCGGTGAGGACGAAGCCGTCGTCGAAGACCACGTCGTAGTCGGTCTCGCCGAGCTCGGTACCCACGGCGAGAATCACGTCGGCCCCGTGGGCCAGCTCGCGGACCGCCGGCAGGGCAGCGTTGGCCCCCAGGTCCAGCGGGTGCGAGCGTCCGAGCAGCCCCTTGGCGTTGATGGTCGTGACCGTCGGGGCATCCAGGCGCTCCACCAGGACCCGTGCCGCTTCGGGCGCATCGGCGCAGCCGCCGCCAAGCAGTACCAGAGGCCGCTCGGCCCGGTGTAGCCATTGCGCCGCCAACGCCAGGCCCTGGGGGTCCGGTGCCGGACGATAGAGTGCCGGTGCCTGCCAGCTGCGCGGTGGTGCTGCGGGGGCATCGAACAGGTCGATGGGGATCTCGATATGCACCGGGCCGGGCCGTTCGCTGCGAAACACGGCAAAGGCCCGTGCCAGCACTTCGGGCAGGGCGGCGGGGTCGAGCAGCGTATGGCTGAAGCGCGAAACTCCGGCCAGCAGCTGCTGCTGGCTCGGCAGTTCGTGCAGCCGCCCCTGGCCGCGACCCAGGGTGTCACGGCGGTTGACGCTGGAGATCACCAGCATCGGCACCGAGTCGGCGAGTGCCTGCCCCATGGCGGTGGCGATATTGGTCATGCCGGGGCCGGTAATGATCAGGCATACCCCCGGGCGACCGGTAGCCCGTGCGTAGCCGTCGGCCATGAAGCCGGCACCCTGCTCGTGACGCGGTGTGACGTGGCGTACGCCGCTGGCCTCCAGCCCCCGGTAGAGCTCGATGGTGTGTACCCCGGGAATGCCGAAGACGGTGTCGACCTCATAACGCTTGTTGAGGAGCGTCAGGAGGAGGCTGGCGCAGGTCAGGGTATCGGTTGCCATCGAAAAACCTCAGAAGAAGAAGGTGTGGGCCATGAAGGCGATGATCGGCAGCGTCACCGCGGTGCGCAGCAGGAAGATCGCCAGCAGCTCCCACAGTTTGAGCGGAATCTTCGATTTCATCAGCAGCGCGCCGATTTCCGACATGTAGATCAACTGGGTCAGCGACAGGCAGGCAATCACGAAGCGGGTCAGCTCGCTTTCGATATTGGTGGCCAGCACCGCCGGCAGGAACATGTCGGCAAAGCCGACCAGGGTGGCGGGTGCGGCCGCCTCGGCTTCGGGAATGCGCAGCAGTTCCAGCACCGGCACCATGGGGTAGGAGAGCCAGGTGAACAGCGGCGTGAACTCGGCGAGTATCAGTGCCACGGTGCCGATGGCGAATACCAGCGGCAGCAGGGCGAGGAAGATATCGGCGACGTTGAACAGGGCGTTGCGTGCCAGCTCCCGAGGGCCGGGGGCATGCTCGGCACGGCGCATCGCCTGGTTGAGGCTGTAGCGCCACAGGCCTACGTTTTCGGTGCGCTTCTCGGCCAGCTGGCAACCTACCGGCTCGTAATAGGTATCCGGCTTGCGCGACAGGGGCGGAAGCCGCGGCACGATCACGGCGGCGATCAGTCCCGACACCACCACGGTGAAGTAGAACTGGACGAACATGTGATTGAGATCGACGAAGCTGGTGATGAGCAGGGCAAAGGCGATGGAGACGACAGAGAAGTTGGTGGCGATCACCGAAGCTTCACGTCGGTTGTAGAAGCCCTTCTCGTACTGCTGGGTGGTGATCAATACGCCGACGGTGCCCGAGCCCATCCAGGACGCGGTGGCATCGATGGCGCTGCGCCCGGGCAGGTTGAAGATCACGCGAAAGGGCTTGCGCACCAGGCTGCCGATGAACTCCATGAAGCCGAATTCGACCAGGAAGGGCAGCAGCAGGGCGGCAAAGAAGAAGAAGGTGAGCAGCACCGGGGCCAGGTCGTTGAGCATCACGCCGCCGGTGAAGGGGGCGGTGACGAACTCGGGGCCGAACTGGAAAAAGGTCATCAGCGCGAAGGCGGCGCCGAGGATGCGCATGCCGAACCATACCGGGCCGACATGGAACATGTCGCGCAGCACCCCTTTTTCCGCCCAGGCGGGCTTGCCCAGCTTGACGTAGAGGGTGGCGAGCACCGAGACCGTCAGGACGGCCACGGCGATGGCCGGCAGGGCCCCATCGAGCAGCGCCTTGAGGCCATCGGCCATCAGGCCCATGCCGATATTGATGGTATCGCCGACCTGGAAGGGGATCAGGAACAGGCTGACCCCGATCAGGGAGGGGATCAGAAAGCGTAGCAGATTGCGGCGGTCCAGCGGTTGGCGCTCCATCGGCTTAGGGGCGGCCGTCTCTTCGGAAGTCGATTCAGTGGAAGACATGCTGTTATTCCTCAGGCTTGTTGTCGTTGAATCCGGAGTGCTGAAATTGCCTTGGGGCCTCAGCCGCGGCGGGTGACGCCGGGTAGCACGCAGAGCATCTCGTAGAGCAGGGTCGCGCCCATCAAGGCAGTGTTGCCGCTGGGGTCGTAGGGCGGTGATACCTCGACCAGGTCGCCGCCGACGATGTTCAATCCCGCTGCGCCACGGACGATTTCCAGGCCCTGCGCCGAGGTCAGGCCACCCATTTCCACGGTGCCGGTGCCGGGGGCGACCGAGGGATCGAGGCCATCGATATCGAAACTGATATAGACGGGGCCATCGCCCATCTGCTCACGTACTTCGTCCATCAACGGCGCCAGCGATTTGTGCCAGCACTCCTCTGCGGTGACGACGCGAAAGCCCTGCTGGCGGCACCAGTCGAAATCCTCGGCGGAGTAGCCGGTGCCGCGCAGGCCGATCTGCACCACGCGGTTTGCCGCCAGAAGGCCCTCTTCCTGGGCGCGTCGAAAGGGCGTCCCATGAGCGATGGGCTCGCCGAACATGTGCTCGTTGACGTCGGCATGGGCATCGATATGAATCAATCCCACGGGCCCATGCTTCTTGGCGATGGCGCGCAGTATCGGCAGGGTGATGGTGTGCTCCCCGCCCAGGGTGAGCGGGATGCAGCCATGGGCCAGCACCTGGTCATAGAAGTCGGTAATGATGTCGACGCTCTTGGGCAGGTGAAAGGTGTTGATCGGCACATCACCGATATCGGCGACCTGCAGGCTGTCGAAGGGCGCGGCCCGGGTGGCCATGTTGTAGGGGCGCAGCATGCGTGATTCGTCGCGAATCTGGCGCGGGCCCAGGCGGGTGCCCGGTCGGTTCGAGGTGCCGATGTCCAGGGGGATACCGATGAAGGCGGCATCAAGACCCTCTGCCGTCGGCTGGGCGGGCAGCCGCATCATGGTGGCGGGGCCGCCGAAGCGGGGCATCTCGTTACCGCCGAGAGGCTGATTGTACTCGGACATGAGGAACTCCGGTTGTGCTGGCTGAGAGGGCGCTGGCATTAGTACCTGTACTGATAGGAATGCATGTTTCGTGCCAGCTGGTGCTTCCCGGCCGGCCGGCGTTCCGCGCTCGCAAGTGATTCACTAGCGCATCGAATTCGGTGGGATTCGATGCAATATTGAATTAGCGATGCAATACTGTATTGGCACGCGGAATAATCAGGAGCTGATATGAGTGAGATCGATGCGCGGGTCGTGCAGGCCATCGTCGAGACCGCCAATGACCATTTCTTCATCGTTGACGGCAGCGGCCGGGTGCTCGATGTCAGCCCCGGTGCCGCGGCAGTCTACGGGATGACTCGGGAAGCGCTGACCAGTAGTACGGTACAGGCGCTGGAGGCAAGCGGCGTGCTGAAGCCCTCGATCAGCATGGAGGTTATGCGCACGGGGAAGCCGGCCCAGCTGATGCAGGTTACCGGGACCGGCAGGCGGGTCATCGCCGAGGCCCATCCGGTGTTCGTCGATGACAGGCTGGAGCGTATCGTCAGCCGCTCCCGGGATCTCACCGACCTTCAGCTGCTGCAGGATGAATATGCCTTGCTCCAGAAGCGATTCAGCGAGCATCTTCGGCGCAGCCAGCCTGGGCCGACGGAGCAGGATGGCGAGCTGGATGAGATGCTGGAGGCACTGCAGGTGCGTAGCAGCGTGATGCGTGAGCTGGCGCTGCTGCTCAAGCGCGTGGCGCCATCCGATGCCACCGTGCTGATGCTGGGAGAATCCGGGGTCGGCAAGACCGCTTTCGCTCGCCAGCTGCATCGCTGGAGCCGACGCGGCGACGGGCCCTTCATCGAAGTCAACTGCGGTGCCATTCCCGAGAACCTGTTCGAGTCGGAGATGTTCGGCTACCAGCCGGGGGCCTTCAGCGGCGCCGCCCGGCAGGGCAAGGCCGGCCTGCTGGAGCAGGCCGAGGGTGGCACGCTATTTCTCGATGAGCTGGGCGAGCTGCCGCTGCTGATGCAGACCAAGCTGCTCAAGGTGATCCAGGATGGCACTGTCACACGACTGGGGGACACCCGGCCGCGGCGGGTCGACTTTCGACTGGTGGTGGCGACCAACCAGGACCTGGCTAGCCGGGTCGAGGAGGGGGCCTTCCGGCTGGATCTCTACTACCGGCTCAACGTGATCCCGGTGACGCTGCCACCGCTGCGAGAGCGCCGCGAGGACATACCGGCGCTGGTGGAGTCCTGCCTTGATCGCCTCAACCAGCGCTATGGCCGCCAAAAGTTGCTGCACGGCAGCGTCTGGTCGGAGCTGATGGGCAGCGAATGGCCGGGCAACGTCCGCGAGCTGGAAAACTGGCTCGAACGCGCCTGGCTTTCCAGCGCCGGAGACGTGATCGAAGCCCCTACCCTGGGGCGGCCCGTGGGACACGCTGCAACCACTGATGCTGCTGTCGTTACCCCTGCCCCCCTGGCAATGGCGGAGGACGAGTCGCTGAAGGCGTATCTCGCCCGGACCGAGCGCCAGGTGCTGGCGACACTGTGCGAACAGCTGTCGAGTACCTATGCCATGGCCGGGCGGCTGGGCATCAGTCAGCCCAGTGTCGTGCGCAAGCTGCAGCGCCATGGGTTACGTATCGAACGCACCCATCGCTAGCGCGTCATCTCCGCCAGTGCCTTCTCGAGGATCTCGAATCGGCCGGGCTGCAGAGCGTCTTCCACCGCGGTGATGCGCAGAATGTGACCCAGGTCCGGGTGGGCGGGGCGGGCGATGAGTCGGCCGGCCTCCAGCAGCTCGCGGTTGAGTCGTTCGCCTAGTTCGGCGCTGGGCAGGCGTAGAGCGATGAAGTTGGTGGCGCTGGGCAGCACCTCGGCACCGATTGCTGAGAAATGATCGGCAAGCCGCTGGCGGCGTGCCTTGACGTCGCTTACGTGCTGGCGCACCTCCTCGTTGTGATCCAGTACCGTCTCGGCTGCGGCCAGGGTCAGGGTCGAGACCGCATAGTGGATACGCACCTTCATCATCATCTCGAGCGTGTCGGGTTCGGCGATGGCATAGCCGATCCGCAGGCCGGCCAGGCCATGAGCCTTGGAGAGCGTGCGCAGGCGAATCACCCCCGGCAGCACCTCGCGGCTGAAGGTCGAGTCGGCGTCGTCACGAAAGTCGTGGTAGGCCTCGTCCAGCAGCAGCCAGCAGTAGTCGGGCAGCTCGGCACGCAGTCGGCGGATGGCGTCGTCACCGTGCAGGTGGCCGCTGGGGTTGTCGGGGTTGGCGAGATAGACGAGGCGGGCCTGCTCTTTCCATGCAGTGTGGAGAAGAGTATCGAGGTCCGGGGCGAGAACACCGGGTCGTTCCTCGTAGGGTATCTCGATCAGGCGGCAGCCCTGGCCCCGGGCGAAGTAGCCGAAGGTGGGATAGGTGCCGCTGGCGCTGACCACCGTGGAGCCCGCTGTGGCGGTGGTGCGCAGCGCCAGTGCGATCAGGCTGTCGGCGCCGGCGTCCACCAGGGTCGCTTCCAGCGGGAAGCCGTGAAGGGCGCTGAGCCGTTGCCGTACCCCCAGCGCCTCCGAGTCCCCGTAGCAGTAGACATGCTCGGCCATGGCATCGCCGAAGCGCTCGCGCAGGGCGCGGTGAGGCATGTCCAGGCCTTCGTTGGAGCCCAGCCGATGGGGTATCTCGCGGCCGATGCGTCGCTCCAGCACCTTGATGCCGGGGAAGGGATTGCTGGGGCCGGAACCGGTCAGGTGGTCGGGGAAGCGGGGCATGCAGGTCTCCCGTTTGATGATGAATGAAGGATGGGGTCTGGCGTCATGCCGTAGTCTTTCGTTGTGTCATGACGATCGCTACGGCGGACAGGGTCAGTGCCAGTGCCACCAGAATATGCAAGGTGAAGGGCTCGCCCAGCAACACAACGGCGCTGGAGACGCCGACCACCGGGATGATCAGCGTGCTGATGGTGGACTGGCCGATGGTCAGGCGATTGACGTTGCGAAACCACAGCATCTGGGCCAGGCAGATCGCAAAGACAAGATGATAGCTCAGACCCAGCCAGGTGGTGGTCCGCCATTCGAGCGGAGAAGTTGGTGACTCCAGTCCTGCAGCCAGCAGCACCATCGGCACGGCGCAGATGGCGAACTGCCAGCCGGTGATGGCCACGGGATGGCCCTTCCAGCCGCCGCGGCGCTTGATCAGTACGGTGCCCAGCGCCCACGACAGGGCGGCGCAGAGCACGAACAGGGGGCCGACGAGCCCCTCCGAGCCGGCCCGCCAGGCGGCCGGGCCCAGCAGTATCAGCAGGCCGGCCTGGCCGAGTCCCAGGCCCAGCCACTGCCGCCGGGTGATGCGCTCGCCGAGGATGCCGATGGCCATCAACAGCGCCCAGCAGGGCATGGTGAAGGCGATGATGGCTGCCTGGGAGGTGGGCATGTGCAGCTGGCCGAAGGCGGTGCCGACATTGAAGCCAAGAATGGTGAACACGCCGGCAATCACCAGCCAGGGCCACTCCTCGGCACTGATGGCCAATGGCAATTGTCGGATCCAGGCCCATCCGAGCAGCATCACGGCACCGACGGTAAAGCCGATGGCCCTGAGGCTGAACGGGGGGATGTCCATCAGGCTGAAGCGTACCGCGGGCCAGTTGCCTCCCCAGAACAGACCAATGGCGCCAATCAACAGCGCCGTCGTGATACCGGTTCGTTGCAGCAGGGCGGGGGAAGCAGGGGCCGTCATGGCGGCTAGGACTCCGGGGCCAGCACCTTGTGGCGGTTGAGCAGGTTGCGAGGATCGAGCGCCTGTTTCAGGGTGCGCATCAAGGCGATCTCCTCGGGGGTGCGCGAGAGTGCCAGGTAGTCACGCTTCTCCAGCCCGATGCCATGCTCGGCGGAAATCGAGCCGCCCAGCTCGGCCAGCGGGCTGTAAACTAGCTGTTCCACGGCTCGTCGTACCTCGGCGGTGGTGCTTCCCACGCTGATCGAGACGTGCAGGTTGCCGTCTCCCAGGTGGCCGAATACCACCATGCGTCCCTGGGGCCAGTCTCGGCGCAAGGCGGCTTCGAGCCCGTCCGTATAGGCCTCCATTTCAGGGATGGGGAGGCTTACGTCAAAGGTGAACAGAGGAGCCAGATTCAGTATCAACCCCTCGATGTCCTCGCGGATATCCCAGATGCCGCGACGCTGATTGTCGGACTGTGCCAGCACGGCATCGACGATCAGGCCTGCCTCGAAGGCGGACTCCAGCGCCTGGCCGAAGCGTGCTGCATTGGTTTCGTCATCGATGTCCAGGGACTCGATGATCACGTAGAACGGCGAGTGGGTGGGCAGGGGGGGCGTATGCCGGCCGCTCTCCACGGTGAGTAGCGCATAGTGGTTGCGCCACATGACCTCGAAGGTACCGAGGCTTCCTCCGAGGGTATGGCTCATATGCTGCAAAAGGCCCGTAAGCGCCTCGAACGAGGGGCAGGCCACCAGCGCGGTCTGTTCGCTGCTCATCTTCGGCTGCAGGCGGAGCACCGCCCGGGTCACGATGCCGAGGGTGCCTTCGCTACCGATAAACAGCTGCTTGAGGTCGTAGCCGGCGTTGTTCTTGAGCATGTGGTTCATGGAGCTGACCACGGTGCCGTCGGCCAGCACGGCTTCGAGTCCCAGCACTTGCTGGCGCATCATCCCGTAGCGAATGACCCGCACACCGCCGGCATTGGTGGCAATATTGCCGCCGATGGTGCAGGAGCCACGCGCACCCAGGTCCAGCGGGAACTGGACGTCGTGCTCATCGGCCAACTCCTGTACCCGCTGGAGGGGGACACCCGCCTCAACGGTCATGGTGCCACCGACAAGATCCACCGCCTCGATGGCGGTCAGTCGTTCCAACGAGATGGCGAGTTCGTCGGGGGAGACTTCTCCACCATGCACCAGTCCGGTCAGGCCGCCATGGGTCACAACCGGCTGGTTGGCTGCATGGCAAAGGCGCATCACGGCGGAAACCTCGCTGGTATCGGCAGGTCGCACGATGGCCCCGGCCTGACAGGGGGCGCCGGTCAGCCAGTCGACCCGCCGCTGAGCAACGTCGGTGCCGGTCAGCACATTGCCTGCGCCAACGACGGCAACAATCTCCTTGAGTAGGGCTTCCATTCGGTGTCCTTGTTCGTTCATGCGCTTTCCAGCTCATGGGCGCGACCCGGAATGGCCTCAAGCAGCTCGCGGGTATAGGCCTCCTTGGGCGAAAGGAAGACGTTCTGGGCAGTGCCCTGCTCGACGATACGGCCATGCTGCATGACGATGATCCGATCACAGATCTGGGCCGCCACCCGCAGGTCATGGGTGATGAAGAGCAGCGACAGCGACAGCTTCTGCTTGAGGTCCTCCAGCAGTTCCAGGATCTGGGCCTGGATCGAGACATCCAGCGCCGATACCGCCTCGTCGGCGACGATCAGCTCGGGGTTCAAGGCCAAGGCTCGTGCGATACCGATGCGCTGTCGCTGGCCGCCGGAGAACTCATGGGGGAAACGGTCGACAGCCACGGCGCCGAGGCCCACCAGGTCCAGCAGTTCCCCGGCCTGCTTCATGGCCTGCTCCCGGGAAACGCCGTTGGCCATGGGACCCTGAGCGATCGCGTATCCGACGCGGGTACGCGGGTTCAGCGAGGCGTAGGGGTCCTGGAATATCATCTGCACGCGCCAGCGCTGGCGGCGGAGTTCCTCGCCGGTCAGTGTGGTGAAGTCGGTGCCGGCCAGTGAGAGCGTGCCGCTGTCGGGGCGTTCGAGACGCACAACGCAGCGACCCAGGGTCGACTTGCCGGAGCCCGACTCGCCGACGATGCCGACGGTTTCGCCGGGGGCCAGGGTGAAGGAGACATCGTCCAGGGCGCGAACCTCCCGGGCCGCCTTGAACAGGCCGCCCTTGGAACGGAACACCTTGTTGAGCCCGTTCACCTCCAGCAGGGGGGCAGGCCGCTCGCCGCCGCGGGCTTCGGGAATGATGTTGCTGGGTATCGCCTCGATCAGTGCGCGGGTGTACTCATGCTGCGGGTTTTCGAGTACCTCGCTGGCTGTGCCGAGCTCGACGATCTGGCCGTAGCGCATGACACAGACCCGGTTGGCGACCTCGGCCACCACGCCGAAGTCGTGGGTAATGAACATCACCGACATGCCGCGTCGCTTCTGCAGGTCCCGGATCAGTTCCAGGATCTGCGCCTGGGTGGTCACGTCGAGGGCCGTGGTAGGTTCGTCGGCGATCAGGAGTTTTGGCTCCAGGGCCAGCGCCATGGCGATCATTACCCGCTGTCGCTGGCCGCCGGAGAGCTGGAAGGGGTAGGCGCGAATGGCCTTGTCGGGCTGGGGTATGCCCACTTCCTCCAGCAGTGCCAGCGCCCGGACCTCGCGTTCCTTGCCGTTGTACTTGCCGTGGGCCTCGAAGACCTCGGCGATCTGAGCACCGACCCGCATCAAGGGGTTCAAGGCCGTCATGGGCTCCTGGAAGATCATGCCGATATGCAGGCCGCGAAGCTTGCGATGCTGCTTTTCGGTGAGCGTCAGCAGATCCTGGCCATCGAAGATCACTTCACCGGCGGTAGGGCGGACGCCCTTTGGCAGCAGCCCCATAAGGGCGTTGGCCGCCATGGACTTGCCCGAGCCGGATTCGCCCACCACGCACATGATCTCGCCGCGCTCCACGTCATAGCTGACCTCCTCCACGGCGTAGGGCCGATCGGCGCCCTTGGGCAGGGCGATGGTCAGGCCGCGAATGCTGAGTACGGGTTCACTCATGGGACACTCCTTGTTGACGGTTCGGCGCTTATCAGCGTTCGCGGGAAAGTTTGGGGTTCAGTGCGTCATCGAGACCCTCACCCACCAGGTTGAGTGCCAGCACCGTCAGCAGGATGGCAAGACCCGGGAAGAAGCTCAGCCACCAGGCCTGGCGAATTACGGTCCGGGCGGCGCCGATCATGTAGCCCCAGGACATGACGTTGGGGTCGCCAAGACCCAGGAAGGAGAGCGCCGACTCGAGCAGGATGGCGGTGGCCACCATCAGCGAGGCGAGCACGATGATCGGCGACAGGGTGTTGGGCAGGATCTGACGCAGGATGATCGTGCGGTTGGTCTGGCCGACGAGTCGGGCTGCTTCCACATACTCGCGGTGGCGCAGCGACATGAACTCGGCTCGAACCAGGCGGGCAACCGGTGGCCAGCTGACGATGGCGATGGCGAGCACGATGGAGGTCACGCTGGGCTGCATGATCGCCACCAGCACAATCGCCAGGGCGAAGTTGGGAATGGTCTGGAAGAACTCGGTGAAACGCATCAGGCCATCGTCGATGAGGCCGCCGTAGTAGCCGGCGATGGCGCCAAGGGGGACACCGATCGCCAGTGCCACGGTCGTCGAGACGAGACCGATCAACAGCGATACCCAGGCGCCGTGCATGATGCCGGCGGCGACGTCACGGCCCATGGTATCGGTACCCAGCAGGAAGCCTTCCACCTCCATGGGGGCCAGGAAGGGGCGCTGTACCATGCGCCAGGGCGAATCGGGGTAGAGGAAGGGGGCGAGCAGGGCCATCAGGATGATCGTCAACAGAATGATCAGGCCGATCAGGGCACCACGGTTCTGGGCGAAACGGGCGAAGAAGCTCATGAGCCCTCCTTGATACGCGGATCCGCCAGGCGGTAGACCAGGTCGGTGATGATGTTGAACACGATGACCAGCGCCGCGGAGAAGAAGAAGATACCAAGCAGCAGGTTGTAATCGCGTTGCATCAGCGCCTCATACATCAGGCGGCCGATGCCGGGCCAGGCGAACACGGTCTCGGTGAGGATGGCGCCACCCACCATCTGGCCCGCCTGCAGGCCGGCCAGGGTAATGATCGGCAGCAAGGCGTTGCGCAGGATATGACGTCGCTGAATGACCCTGGGGCTCAATCCCTTCGCGCGAGCGGTCTTGACGTAGTCCTGCTGGCTGGCTTCCAGCATGGAGGCGCGAGTCATGCGGGTATAGATGGCCATGAAGAAGAGCGCCAGGGTGGTGGCGGGCAGCACCAGATGCTTGGCCACGTCCAGCACCAGGGCAAAGCCGTCGAGTCCTGCCCCCACGGTGTACATGCCGTAGGCGGGAAGCCAGCCGAGGTAGACTGAGAAAAGTACCACGGACATCAGCGCCACCCAGAACAGCGGCGTGGCGTAGAAGATCAGGGCCAGCGCCATGATGATGGAGCCGGAGGGCTTCTTGACCCGGGCGGCGGCCATGGAGCCGGCGACGATGCCGAGTGCCAGCGATAGCACGAAAGCCGTGCCGGTCAGCAGAAGAGTGGCGGGCAGCCGAGCCAGGATCAGGTCGAGAACCGGCATCTGCTGACGATAGGAGTAACCGAAATCGAGCATGGCGATGCCGGAGACATAACGCCACAGCTGAACATAGAGGGGCTGGTCGAGGCCGAAGCGTTCGCGCAGCTGGCGCAGAAACTCCTGATCGGTGGCGCCGGCCTCGCCGGCCAGGATGGCGGCGGGATCCCCGGGTGCCATCTGGATCAGGAAGAAATTGAAGATGATGATCATGAACAGGACGACGACGGCTTTGAGCAGCCGCATCAGGATCAAGCGTGCATAGAGCATGCGGGAGCCTCAACAATCGGATGGAAGCCCTGATCCATGTCGCGCTCGACACCGCCCATGGATCAGTGCTTTCGATCAGTGCTTACCGGGACAGCGGGGGCGGTCAGACCGCCCCCGCTTGGTACGCTAATGGATTAGCGGTCTAGCCAGGCATCCTTGAAGCCGTCGTTGACCCCCACGCCGGAAGTGACCAGGTTCTTCACGTCACAGCGGTAGATGGTCGGGAAGCCGAGCTCCATCAGCCAACCCACCGGAACGTCCTCATGGAGGATTTCCTGAGCTTCCATGTACAGCGCTTCACGCTCCTCGTCAGGGAAGGCGGTGGCTGCCTCGTTGAACAGCTCGTCGATCCGCTCGTTCTCGTAGCCTCCGACGTTGTTCCAGGGGGAGCCCTTCTCGATGTTGTCCGAAAGGTAAGAGCGGGTGATGCCCAGCGCCGGATCCCCATATTGATAGAGAAAGGTGAAGGCCATGTCGTAGTCCCACTCCGAGAGGCGCTGGTTCCAGCCGCCGACATCGGTGGACTGCGTGCGTACGTTCACGCCGACTTCGCGAAGATTCTGCTGCACGGCCTCGGCCCAGCGGGTCCAGGTCTCGCCGTAGGGCAGCGGCAGCAGGCGAACCTCCTCACCGTCATAGCCCATCTCTTCGAGCAGCTCACGGGCCCGCTCCGGATTATGGTCGTAGGGCTCGAGCTCGTCGTTCTGGAAACGGGCATTGGAACCGAAGGCGGAAAGCGGAACGTTACCGAGCTCGTTCCAGAGGACTTCATGGGCGAATTCACGGTCCATGGCGTACATCACCGCCTGGCGGAACCGCTTGTCGGCGGTGGGACCCTCGCGGTTGTTCATCCACAGCATGGCGAAGGGACTGAAGTACTCGTGACCCTCGTCGGTGATGCAGGTGTTGTCCATGGCGGACAACCGCGGGATATCGAAGTTCTCAACCGTGCCGTTGGGCAGGACATCGACGGTGCCGTTCTCGTAGGCCACGGCACGGGAGGCGCCATCGGGAATGATGTGCCAGTTGATGCCGTCAAGGTAAGGCAGGTCGTCCTCGTAGTAGTCGTCGTTGCGAACCAGTTCGATGACGGTGCCACGGTCCCAGTTCTTGAACTTGAACGCACCGGTGCCGATGGGGTGGTTGTTGTGTTCGTTGTCGCGGAAGTCGGTGCCCTCATAGAGGTGCTTGGGCACCATGGTGAAGGTGCCGGCCTCGAAGGAGAGCAGGAAGGGACCGAAGGGGTCGGACAGGGTGAAGACCACGGTATGGTCGTCGGTCGCCTCAATGCTTTCGACGTGCTGCAGCACGGCACGGGCACTGGGGTTCAGCTCACGGTGAAAGACGTCGGCCGAGAAGACCACGTCGGCAGACGTGAAGGGTTCGCCATCGTGCCAGAGTACGCCTTCGCGCAGATGGAAGGTCCAGGTCAGGCCGTCATCGCTGACGTCCCAGGATTCGGCCAGTTGTGGCATTGGCTCGAGGTCGGTGCTGTAGCGCAGCAGACCCTCGTAGATATTGCCTGCCACGACTCGGGTCGGCGCGTTCTGTACCATGCCAAGTACCAGGCCCGGGGGCTCGGGTTGGATGATGGTGTTGATGGTGCCGCCGGATCGGGGCTCCTCGGCGATGGCGGCTGTGGACGTAAAGGCCAAGGCGGCGATGGCGATGGCCAACGGTGTCTTCATCATCATTATGGCTTTCCTTTTTGTTTTATCGTTGCTGTCTTGTTTAACGATGCCGAGAGATTGGTGACATTCTTGAGCATTCCTATTGACCATAGCAGTCGAAATTTAAACTGTCGACAGTCGGCAATCGACGGTCGACAGCTAGTGTGCTTGGGTCATACTCTAGGCTCAACATCTCTTCCATGAGACTAGTCAGCATGTCTTCAAGTAACGCTATAGGTGATTCCACGTTCATTCAGCAGCGCAACCTGGTGGAGCAAGTCGCCGATTACCTGACCCAGGCGATCATCGGCCAGAAATTTGCGCCAGGCGAACGCCTGTCCGAGGTCCAGCTGGCCCGCGACCTCGGAGTCAGCCGCGCCCCGGTACGCGAGGCGGCGCGCCTGCTGGAAAGCCGTGGCCTGCTCGTATCCCAGCCCCGGCGGGGCTTCTTCGTCCGCGCGCTGGACGCCGCCGAGCTCAACGACATCTTCGATCTCCGCCTGTGCCTTGAGCGCCATGCCATGGCGCGCCTGGTGGATAATTTCGACGTCGACAAGGAAGAGAAGCTGCGACGCCAGGTGGAGGTCATGTGCGAGGTCGCCAGCGGCGACAGCGAGAGCCGCAAGATCGAGGAGGACCTGGTCTTCCACCGCATGGTGATCGCTTTTTCCGGCAATCGGCGCCTGCTCAAGGCGTTCGATGACATCACCCACGAGCTACGTCTCTGCATCGCACTGATCGGCAAGACCCATGCCGACCCCGACAGCATCTCGACCTCCCACTGGCTGCTGCTCGACGCCCTGGCCAGCGGTGAGCCCGGCCGCTGCCGCGAGGCCATCGACTACCACATCGGCGTGGCGCGGGACTATGTCGTCCAGGGAATCGGCGAGACCGTGGCCTAGGGGTTCGGCGTGGGCCTAGTGATTCGGGGCATGGGATAGCGGCGATCCGCTTTGCCCGCCTTGACCACCTGCCCGGGGGTCTCATGGCCGATCAGTGCGGGAAGGGTGGCCGAAACGGCCAGCAGCGCATCCAGGTCGACGCCTGTATCCACCCCCATCTGCTCGAACATGTGTACCAGGTCCTCGGTGCAGACGTTGCCGGTGGCACCGGGTGCGTAGGGACAGCCGCCCAGCCCGCCCAGCGAGGCATCGAAGCGGGTGACTCCCGCCTGCCAGGCGGAGAGGGCGTTGGCCAGCCCCATGCCCCGGGTATTGTGGAAGTGAAGGGTGAAGGGCGTGTTCGGCCAGCGCGCCAGCACGTCTTCGCACAGCCTGCCGACCTGCACCGGATTGGCCATGCCGGTGGTGTCGCAGAGCGTAATGCCGTCGATGCCCATATCGACCAGTTCGCCAATCAGTTCCAGTACCTGCGCCTGTGGTACGTCGCCTTCGAAAGGGCAGCCAAAGGCGGTGGAGAGCGAAGCGTTGACGAACACGCCGCTTCCGGTCGTCACTTCGAGAATAGTGGCGAATCGCTCCAGCGACTGGGCCGGTGTCATGCGAAGGTTGGCCAGGCCGTGGGAGTCGCTCGACGACATCACCAGGTTGATCTCATCCACGCCGCAGGCGAGTGCCCGTTCGCAGCCGCGCAGGTTGGGGACCAGCACGGTTATGCCCACCGCTTCCCGGCGACGGATGCCGCGTACGACCTCTTCGGCGTCCCGCAGTTGGGGAATGGCTTTCGGCGAGGTAAACGAAGTCGCCTCGACTCGTGCCAGGCCAGTGGCCGACAGGGCGTCGATCAGGCGGATCTTGTCTGCCGTGGGGACGAAGGCGGCTTCGATCTGCAGGCCGTCGCGGGGTGCCACCTCGTTGATCTGCAAGGGTGTCATGGGGCTCTCCTGGGATTCTTCAGATGATGCCTGCCTGGCGCAGCTTGACCCGGGTCTCGTCATCGATACCCAGCTCGTCCAGTACCTCGTCGGTGTGCTGCCCGAGCGACGGGCCGCCGTTTCCGAGCCTGCCGGGAGTGGCGCTCAGCCTGGGGAGGACACCGGGAACCTTGAGCGGTTTGCCATTGGGTCGGATGAAGGTCTGGATCATCTCCCGGGCCAGGTAGTGAGGATCGCTGGCGATATCGGCGGCGGTATAGGGGTAGCCGACGGGGACTCGGGCGGCTTCGAGCTTTTCGATGATCTCGTCGCGAGAGCGCGCCTGGGTCCAGGCTTCGATGGCGCCGTCGATGCGTTCGGCCTGCCGGCTGCGTCCGTCGTTATGGGCGAGAGCCGGCTCCTGGGCCAGGTCGTCGCGGCCGATCACCCCCATCAGGCGCTTGAAGATGCTGTCGCCGTTGCCGGCGATGAGCACATAGTCGCCCCCTCGGCAGCGGTAGGCGTTTGACGGGGTGATGCCGGGCAGGGCGCTGCCGCTGGGCTCGCGGATCTCGCCGCTGGCGTCATATTCCGGCAGCAGGCTCTCCATCATGGCGAAGACCGATTCGTAGAGCGCGACGTCGATGACCTGGCCCTGCCCGCTGCGGGCGCGCTCCTGTAGCGCAAGCAGGGTGCCGATAACGGCATAGAGGGCGGAGAGCGAGTCGCCGATACTGACGCCCACCCGAACCGAGGGCTCGCCAGGGTGGCCGGTGAGGTAGCGCAGCCCGCCCATGGCTTCGCCGATCACGCCGAAGCCGGGCTTGTCCCGGTAGGGGCCGGTCTGGCCATAGCCGGAGACGCGCACCATGATCAATGCCGGATTGATGGCCGAGAGCGCCTCCCAGCCTAGCCCCCAGCCCTCCAGGGTCCCGGGGCGGAAGTTCTCCACCAGCACGTCGGCTTCGACAGCGAGACGGCGCACCAGGGCCTGTCCTTCCTGGCTGCGCAGGTCCAGCGAGAGCGAGCGCTTGTTGCGTGTCTGGACGTGCCACCAGAGCGAGGTATCATCCTCTATCATTCGCCATTTGCGAAGTGGATCGCCGGTTCCCGGCGGCTCGATCTTGATCACGTCGGCACCGAACTCGCCGAGCAGCTTGGTGGCAAAGGGACCGGCTATCAGCTGGCCGAGTTCGAGAACCTTCAAGCCCTCAAGCGGCAGGCGACGGTCTTGCGGGTTCGACATGGTAAGCACTCCTTGCACAGATACCCTTCAGGATGCGGGACCGGAAGGGTGGCAACAATTCAGCAAAGGGGAAGCCAGGGTTCGTCCATGGCGAAGACATGGCGTAAGATCTACGGGTAGCCCCGTAACCGGCCCGGAGGATACCAAGCCGTGCGACGCTTTGATTTCATGACGCTCAAGCTCTTCGTGTCGATTGCCGATGAAGGCCGGCTGACCGCAGCGGCGGAGCGGGAGCACATGGCGCTGGCGGCAGTCAGCAAGCGCATCAGCGATCTCGAGTCGCTGGTCGGCACCTCGCTGCTGTATCGCCGGCCTCGAGGCGTGGAGCTGACCCCGGCAGGGCATGCCTTCCTGCATCACGCCCGCCGGATCCTCGAAGACATCGAACGCCTTCGGGCGGAGCTGAGCGAATATGGCGAGGGCGTGAGGGGGCACGTACGTATCCATTCCAACACCTCGGCCATCATTGCCTTTCTGCCCCAGGACCTGAGTGCCTTCTCCCGGCTCTACCCCGAGATCAAGATCGACCTCCAGGAGCGTATCAGCTCGGAGGTGATCGCTGCCGTTCGTGATGGCCTGACCGACGTGGGTATCTTCGCCGGGCATGTTGCCTGCGACACCCTCCAACTGCTGCCCTATCGCAGTGATCGACTGGTGCTGATGACGCCACGCGATCATCCGCTGGCGGATCGGTCGTCCATCTATCTTCACGAGGCCACCGATCATGATTTCATCGGCCTTCAACAGGACACCTCGCTGCAGTCCCTGCTGCATGAGCAGGCGGGCCGCGCGGGAAAGACGCTGCGCATGCGCATCCAGGTGCGCAGCTTCGATGCCATCTGTCGCATGATCCATCATGGCATGGGGGTCGGCGTGCTGCCGGAGCGGACGATCTATCGCGAGCTGGGGGATCTGCAGCTGAGAAGCATCCCCCTGAGCGACGAATGGGCCAGGCGTGAACTGGTGATCGGCGTCCGGCAGTACGATGCCCTGCCGGTTATCGCGCGACACCTGGTGGATCATCTCACGGCCCCGGCCTGAGCCGGCTCAGCTGTCGCGCACGATGGTAAAGGGCGACCACTGCTGGCACAGCGGGGTGACCTCGAGCCGCGTGATGTTGACGTGGGCGGGGAGTTCGGCGACATGCAGCGCCTGCTCGGCCACGTCGGACGGCTGGAGAGAGCGGGTTCCACTATAATAGTCCTTGACCTTGCCCTGATCGCCCTTCATGCGCACCAGCGTGAATTCACTCTCGGTCATGCCGGGGGCAAGGTCGGTGACGCGCACCCCGGTACCGCTCAGGTCGCAGCGCAGGTTGTAGCTGAACTGCTCGACGAAGGCCTTCGAGGCGCCGTAGACGTGGCCGCCGGGGTAGGGCGTATGGCCGGCAATGGAGCCGATGTTGATCACGGTGGCGCCTTCGCCGTGGGCGATCAGCCGAGGTAGAAGCAATCGGGTCACACTCACCAGGCCTTTGACATTGGTATCGATCATGGCGTGCCAGTCTTCAAGGTCGGCCTCCTGGGCTGGACCCTTGCCCAGCGCCACGCCGGCATTGTTGAGCAACAGACGGATGTTATCGAAAGGGGGTGGAAGGTCGCTCACCACTTTTTCTATCGCCCGGTGATCGGTGACGTCCAGTGGGGCGACATGCACAGGCACCGTGTCGCCGAGCGCCTGGCGCAGGGCTTCCAGGCGTGATTCGCGCCGTCCGGTCAGCACCAGCCCCCATCCGGCAGCGGCGAAGCGGTGGGCACAGGCCTGGCCGATGCCCGAGGTCGCACCAGTGATGAAGGCAATGGAAGTGGCTTCGTGCATGATGAATGCTCCGTATGGCGTAATGGACAATCGCGAGGCTACCTCATGCCATTGGCAGCCCATGGAGGGCCTTCTGGTATTAGCCTTTGGTCGTGTGCTCAAGGCCCATAGGCGCTGGCTGTGGGATGGTGTGGCATTGAGTAGCCATCGTGATTGGCGAAGGCTGCCTTCATCAAAGCCGATTTGAGCCAGCCCCGCGGTTGTTTCAAGATCAAACCACGACGATAAGCCCTCAATAACGATAATTGTCAGGAGAGCACGATGCGAAAGTCACTGCTAGGCTCGTTGGTCGCTCTGGGAATACTCAGTGCCGCCCCCTTTGCCGCCGCCAGCACCATAGAGATTCAGGTCAACAACACCATGAGCGAGGGCGGCTCGGAAAGCGCCGCCGTCGAACGTTTCGCCGAATACCTGGAAGAGCAGGCCCCGGGGCGTTTCAACGTTCGCCCCTTCCTGGCTGGCTCCCTGGGCGGCGAGAATTCCGTCCTCGAGCTTCTCAATCTGGGGCAGACCCAGATTTCCATTACCGGCGGCAACTGGCGTCAGCAGTATGCCCCCGAGTATGACGCCATCACCGTTCCCTTCGTGTTCTCGACCTGGGACGAGGTCGACGCCTACATGGAGAGCCCTTCTGGCCAGCGGCTGGTGGAGATCGCCGAGGAGAAGGGCGGCATCAAGTATTTCGGCACCCAGCACCGCGGCCCGAGGCAGATGACCGCCAACAAGGCCATTCACAGCCCCGACGATCTTTCCGGCTTCCGGATGCGCCTGCCGTCGCTGCCGGTGTGGCTCGAGGTCTGGGAGGAGATCGGTGCCCAGGTGGTCAACGTGCCGGCTCCCGAGATCTATCTGGCCATGCAGACCGGTCAGGTCGACGGTCATGAGAACTCGCTCTCTTCGCCCTATACGCGCCGCCTGTGGGAAGTGCAGGACCATATCATCATGACCAGCCATGTGATGTTCCCGTGGAACTGGGTGGCCAGCAAGCGTTGGTGGGAGGGCCTGGATGCCGAGGACCAGGAGGTGATCACCGAGGCCATCCATGTCGCGCGCCAGCATGGCACCGAGGTGGAGCGTGAGCTCGACGAGTACTATCTCGAGCAGCTTGAAGCCAACGGCATGACCATCATCGAGCCCGATGTCGAGCCGTTCCGTCAGGCCGGCCTGCCTGCCATCGAGCGTATCCTCTCCGAGATGGCCGATGGCGTGATGGACGATGCCCTGGGTGACGTCAGCGACGACTGATCGAGCCCGTCACTGACCGTTCCTGCCAGCGGCGCCCCTATGGGACGCCGCTGGCGTTTCCTGCCTGGAGGACAACAACTTGACGACATCCCCACCCCCCGCCAGCGGTGTCGACCGGCTGGCCTATCACCTGCTCAAGGTCATCACGCGAACCTGCGACGCCCTGGGCGTGCTGCTGTTGGCCGGGGTGCTGGTGTTGATCGTTGCCGCCATCGTGGTCCGTGACATCATCGGGTTGAGCATGGCCTGGACGGAGGAGGTTGCAACGCTGTTGGCCATCTATGCGGTGGGTTTCGGCTCCCTCTCCGCCTGGGTGCGCGGCGAGCACCTGCTGGTCGACCTGTTCAGCCACCGGCTGGGTAACCTGGCCCGGCATATCCAATACCGGCTCGTGGCCCTGCTTTCGGCAGGCTTCTTCGGCATGGCGGCCTATGGCTCCCTTGCCATGTCGATCGCCAGCGCCAATAACCGTACCGTTTCCCTGGGTATCAGCTTCACCTACCTCTATTACGGCATCTTCATCGGCTTCGCCGGCATGACGCTACTGGCGACCTGGCAGGCCCTGCGTGGCCCGGTGGAATGGCACGCCGTGGCGAGTTCATCCCAGGAGGCGGACTGATGCAGGAACTGATGATTTTCGTGGGCGGGCTGCTGTTGCTGATGGCCATCGGCCTGCCGGTGGTGGTGGCGATCGGCATCACCTCCTTCATTGCACTGGGTGTCACTGGCGCCAGTGGCCTGCCCGTGGAACTGCTCTCACTACGCATGGTGCAGACGCTGAACAACTTCACCCTGCTGGCGATTCCGCTGTTCATTCTGGCGGCCAACATCATGAATACCGGCTCGACCACCACCCGTATCTTCGACTTCGCCACGGCGCTGGTCGGCTTTACCAAGGGCGGCCTGGGGCACGCCAACGTGGTGGCCAGCTCGATCTTCGCCACCATGTCCGGCACCGCGGTAGCCGATGCGGCAGGCCTCGGCAGCATCGAGATCAAGGCCATGAAGGAGAGGGGCTACGATCTGGGCTATTCGGCCGGCATCACGGCGGCCTCGAGCGTGATTGGCCCCATCCTTCCGCCGAGCATTGCGCTGGTGGTCTACGGCTGGTTGGCCAATGTCAGTATCGGGGCCCTGTTCATGGCAGGGCTTGTGCCCGGCATTCTCATGGCACTGCTGTTGATGGGCATGACGCTGGTGCTGGGTGCCGGCAAGCGGGTGGCCATGCCGCCGGCGACACCCTTCGATGGCAAGGAGGTCATCCGAACCGGCAGGCGGGCCTTACTGCCGTTAATGATGCCGGCGATCATCGTCGGCGGTATCTGGACCGGTTTCTTCACGCCCACCGAGGCGGGGGCGGTAGCGTCCATCTATGCGATCATCCTGGGCACGCTGGTCTATCGAGACCTGAAGCTCCGTGACCTCTATGCCTCCTTCGTCCGCACCCTGATGTTCAGTGCCGCCATTCTGCTGATCATTGCGGTCTCCAGCTTCTACGGCTGGATCCTGGTTCGCATCGGTATTCCCCAGGCCCTGGCGGGGCAGGTGGCGGGCGTCGACATGCCGACGATCATGCTGCTGCTGGCCTTTGCACTGTTCTTCCTGGTGGTGGGCTGTTTCATGTCGGTGATCGAGAGCATTCTCATCTTCACGCCGATCGTCGTGCCGGCAGCGCTGGCCGCCGGCCTGGATCCGATCCACTTCGGTATCGTCATGGTCATCACCCTGTCGGTGGGGGTCATTACCCCGCCCTTCGGTACAGTGCTGTTTCTGATGGTGGGTATCACGCGGCTGCGCTATTCCCAGATCGTGATCTCGGTCTTGCCGTTCCTGATCCCGATACTTGCGACCATCCTGATCCTGATTGCCCTGCCCGGGCTGGTTACCTGGCTGCCGGGGGTGATGGGCTACTGAGCCGGGGGAACGCCGAGCCTAAAACGCCTGTCTGATGTCCGAATACAGTCGGGAGATCGATATGCTTGCCAGCATCACGCGGTTCTTTCAGGAAGCCCTTGCCGAGCCGGAGTCCAGCTCCGATCCTGCGCCGACCCTGGAGCTGGCCGCCGCCGCACTGCTGTGCGAGGTGATGCGCGCCGACTACCACACCGACCAGACGCAGCTCGATGCCCTGCGGCAGTTGCTTCAGCATCATTTCCATCTGAAGGACGCCGCCGTCGAAGAGCTGATGGAGATGGCCAGGGAAGAGGTCGAGACCTCGGTGGATCACTATCAGTTCGTTAGCCTGGTCAAGCAGCACTACTCCTATGACCAGCGCCGTGAGCTGGTCCGGATGATGTGGGTGCTGGCCTACGCGGATGCGGAAGAGGGGCATAATGCCCTGGAAGAGCACCGTATCCGCGGGCTGGCCGACCTGCTGCACGTGAGCCACTCCGACTTCATTCGTACCAAGCTTCAGGTTCAGAACGCCGCAGATCGCTCCTGAGCCCCTTTTCCGTCATCCAGTCTCTCGATGGTCCCTTCCTCGAGCCGATCTCTTGATCCGGCTCAGGTGGCGCGGGAATCCATCGGCGCCGTGCTGGCAGCGCTGGTAGAATGAGCCCTCGCCTTCGGTCGGGAGTCGGGGGCACCGTCTGCGCAAACCTGGAGGAGAGGCATGTCTCGCGAAACCATCGTTCTGGGGGCCGGCATGGTCGGGGTCTCCATTGCCTGGCACCTGGCCCGCCGTGGCCGGTCGGTGCTGCTGGTCGACCGCCGCCCGCCGGGGCAGGAGACCTCATTCGGCAACGGTGGTCTGATTCAACGCGAGGCCGTCCGCCCCTACCCCTTTCCCCAGGGGGTGGGCAAGCTCCTTTCCGTTCTGCCCAATCGCCGGGTGGATATCCGCTATAACCTTCGTGGCATGCTGGAAGCTGCCGGGCCACTGTTCGGCTATTGGCGCCACTCCATGCCTCGGCGTCATGCGCGCATCATCCCCGAATATGCCTCGCTGATCATGCTGTCGACCCAGGAGCACGAGCCGATGATCGAGGCGGCGGATGCCGGGGCCATGATCAGGAAGGACGGCTGGCTCGAGGTCTATCGCAGTCAGGCCGGGCTGGACGCGCGCCGGCAGGAGGCTCGTGAGGCCGCCGAGCGCTTCGGGGTGACCCATGAAGCGCTTGACCGGACCGCGCTCAACCGGCGTGAACCCCAGCTTTCGGATCGAGCCATCGGCGCGATTCACTGGACGAATTCATGGGGTGTCGAAGATCCGGGCGGCCTGGTGGCTGCCTATGCTTGCAGCTTCGAGCGCGAGGGTGGCCGCTTCGTACAGTCAGAGATCCAGGATGTCAGCCGGAATGGGCGGGGCTGGCGGGTGGAGACTGACGGGGGCATGCATGAGGCACAGGATGTGGTCATGGCCCTGGGCCCCTGGGCCGGCGGCTGGATGAAACGCCTTGGCTATCGCATGCCTACCTTCGTCAAGCGGGGCTATCACATGCACTACGCCGCCGAGGAGGCCCGGCGACTGCAGTATTGGCTTGCCGATGTCGAGGTCGGCTATATCCTGGCTCCCATGCGCGCTGGCATCCGGCTGACCACCGGTGCAGAGCTCAAACCTCTCGATGCGCCGCCCCACTACGGTCAACTCGCCGCCGCCGAGCGGGAGGCTCGAAGGATCTATCCATCGCTGGGGGATCGCCTGGACCCCGAGCCCTGGAAGGGCGCACGCCCCTGTCTGTCGGACATGAAGCCGGTCATTGGCCCGGCCCCGCGGCACGATGGTCTATGGTTCGCCTTCGGCCATGGACATCAGGGGTTTACGTTGGGGCCAGCCACCGGTCGGGTACTGGCCGAAATGATGGAGGGAGAGGAGCCTGCAGTGGAGATGTCGCCGTTCCGTGCCGACCGCTTCGGCAGCTAGCTAGGCGAGCTTCCCGTCAGGTGCCGCTCGAACGGTGGCGGCGTCTTCGCAGCAGGTGATGAACGAACTTGATAACCAGGGTCATGACATAGACGACCCAGCCGGCCGTGGCGAGGACATTGAAAAGCAGCATTTTTTGCTGACCGCTGAGCGGGGCGATCACCGTTTCGATCAGGCCACCCAGCAGCAGGGCCAGGGCCATGGGCAGCGCCAGGATGTGCATCCACATTTCGGTGCGGCGCTTGCGTACGTGATAGCGGCTGAGGTGGACGCGAAAGGGGCGGTGAACAAAGCTGACCAGTATCATGGCTCCCAGGGCGAGCAGGGCGGCCAGAGTGGGCTCGATGCTGTCGAGGCGGGCGGAAACACTGATCGACCAGAAGACCAGAATCCACATCAGGCCGGCCAGAATGGCGACGATATCGGCGTAGTGGCGAACCCTGGGCATGGCAACGTCTCTTGGGGTGAAAACGGCGTCGATGATACGGCAATTCCGCTCGACTTGCTGCGGTTTGAGGCCTCACCCCGGAAGATTGTCCAGCCGCCACGGCCGGATGCCACCAGTCATGCCGACTGCAGGGGCGCTTGGCCATTGGAGCGCCAAGGCGGCGGCAGCTTACGGTATACTATCGCTCCCGATTATCTGCCGATCACAGCCGACTACAGCTGACAACAGGACATGCCGTGAACGCTATTACGCTGACCCGACCCGACGACTGGCACCTTCACCTGCGCGATGGCGATGCGCTTCAGGCCGTAGTGCCTGCGACTGCCCGGCAGATGGGGCGTGCCATCATCATGCCGAACCTGAAGCCCCCTGTCACCACGACGGATCAGGCGCAGGCGTATCGCGAGCGCATCCTGGCGGCCCGGCCCCAGGGTTCGGATTTCGAGCCGCTGATGACCCTCTATCTCACCGACGATACGCCGGCGGCGGAAATCGAGCGCGCTCATGCCAGTGGCATGATTCATGCCGTCAAGCTCTATCCCGCCGGAGCCACCACCAATTCGGCTTCAGGTGTGACGGACCTGGCGCATTGCGACGAGGCGATTGAGGCCATGGCGCGCGTGGGCATGCCGCTGCTGGTGCATGGTGAAGTTACCGACAGCGAGATCGATATCTTCGACCGCGAGGCGGTCTTCATCGAGCGGGTCATGAAGCCGCTGCTCGAGCGGCACCCGACGCTCAAGGTGGTCTTCGAGCACATTACCACCGCCGATGCCGCGGCCTTCGTGGCCCAGGCGCCGGCCAACGTGGGGGCCACCATCACCGCCCACCACCTGCTGTTCAACCGCAACCACATGCTGGTGGGAGGGATCCGTCCTCACTACTATTGCCTGCCGATTCTCAAGCGCGAGCGCCATCGCGAAGCGCTGCTGGCGGCGGCGACGTCCGGCAGCGGCAAGTTCTTCCTCGGCACCGACAGTGCTCCCCATGCCCAGGGTGACAAGGAGTCCGCCTGTGGCTGCGCTGGCGCCTACACGGCCCCGGCCGCCATCGAGCTGTATGCCATGGCGTTCGAGCAGGCAGGCGCGCTGGACAGGCTGGAAGGGTTTGCCAGTCATCATGGACCCGACTTCTACGGTCTGCCGCGCAATGCCGATACGGTTACTCTGGTACGCGAAACCTGGGAGCTACCCCAGTCGCTTCCCTATGTCCCCGGGCAGCGGATCGTACCCTTGAAGGCGGGCGAATCGCTGGACTGGAAACTGCGTGATTGATTTCCGTGCTACTCCGGCGGTACGGCTGGCGTCAGGCCCTGGCGCTTCAGGAAATCGATGCCCGCGCCAATGGCGCGGCCACTGGTCAGGAAGCTTGTGATATGGCCCCGCAGGGGTTGACGATAGAGCTCGCTCTTTATGCCGGCCTGCTGCAGGAGGGCGTGGAAATCGGTTGCATGATCAACCGGTACCAGGCGGTCCCAGGTGCCATGGAAGAGAAAGAACGGCGGGGCGTCCGGTGAGATGTGGCGAGCGGGCGACGCGAGCTCGTATTGGTCTGGCACTTCCGCCCGCTTGCCGCCAAGAAATTCCACCACCAGTCGGCCATCGTCGAATTTGAACAGGTCGCTGGGCGTTCCTCCAGCCAGTACTGCCGCGAGTCGCGCATGGTCGCCCCCGTAGGGTTGCGAGAGCGCTCCCTCGGCCCCTTTGAGTGCCAGAAGGCTGACGAGGTGGGCTCCCGAAGAGTACCCGACCCCGACGATTCGGTCGGTATCGATGTGCCAGTCTTCCTCGTCCGCTTTCCGGTGCAGCCAAGCCATGGCTTGCTGCAGGTCGTGCAATTGGGCGGGAAACGGATATTTCGGAGCAAAGCGATACTGAACATTGGCCACCACGAAACCCTCCCTCGCCAGCCGTTCGGCGATGCCTCTCATGTCCTGCGGGGTGCGGTTCTGCCAGCCGCCGCCATGCACGACCAGGGCAGCCGGCCGGCGAGTCCTGCCGGGCGTGTCGGGAAGGTAGATATCCGCGCCGAGCGGTTCTGGCCAGTCGGCGGGGGTATAGGTCTGGCGATTCAATCGCTGGAAGGTGTAGGGCGGTAGTGCCGGGGCGTCCTGAGTGGCAGATGTCAGCGGCGAAGGGTTGGTCAGTGGCGTGATGGTACAGCCGCCGCCTGCCAGTAGTGGGAGGCTGGCGGTGACTACCAGCAATAGCCTTCGCAACCACCCGGAAGATGGCATGGTTATCCGACAGCAGCCTTGGGCTTGCCGGTTCCCTCGGCCTTGGGGGACGGGACGGCCAGGCGTGCCACCATGGTTTCGACCATGCGTGCGGAGTGAGCGGCCGCCTTTTCCAGAAACTCATCGAAGGAGAGGTGGTTGTCGCCGCCTCCGGCGATATCCGACAGGGAGCGGATGATCACGAAGGGGCACCCATAGAGATGACAGGTCTGGGCGATGGCCGCGGCCTCCATCTCTGCCGCCAGCATCGTGGGAAAGCGCGTGCGCGTTTTCAGGACCAGCTCGGGACAGGCCATGAACACATCGCCGGTGGCGATGAGACCTTCCACCACACGGACCTCACCCAGCGCTTCGACGCACTCCCGTGCGACCTTCACCAGGCGCTCGTCGGGCAGATAGGCCGCTGGCATCTGGGGCACCTGGCCATGCTCGTAGCCGAACACCACCGCATCCACATCGTGATGCCGTACCTCGCTGGATACCACCACATCGCCGATTTCCAGGCCTTCGCCGAAGCCGCCAGCAGAGCCTGTATTGATTATCGCTTCCGGTTTGTACACATCCAGCAGCAGGGTGGTCCCGATGGCGGCATTCACCTTGCCGATGCCGGACTGCAGGATCACCACATCGACACCATGCAGCATGCCATGGTGGAAGGTGCAGCCCACGTGAGAGCGGGTGCGGCGACCCTCCAGCAGCGAGGCGAGGTAGTCGACCTCCTGGGCCATGGCGCCGATGATGCCGATGCGTTTCATCTAAGGAGATGTCTCCGTGTTACTGAATCAGTGGGGTGGAGCCGCTAGGCAAGGAAGCCGTGCGACACCTGCTTGAAAAGGAAAGTCGCATATTCTATCCGAGCTGCGCACTGCTGTCAGGCCTCTAGACCTGGGCAGGCAGGGCCTCATTCTCCATGGCGTCATGCATCTCGGCGGCGAGCAGCGTGTTCTCCAGCAGCGAAGCAATGGTCATGGGGCCGACCCCGCCGGGAACCGGGGTGATCCAGGCCGCACGTTCTGCGGCGCTGTTGAATTCCACGTCGCCCACCAGCCGGCCATCCTCTTCGCGGTTTATGCCCACGTCGATGACGATGGCGCCGTCCCGCACCCACTCGCCATGGACCAGGCCGGGTTTGCCAACCGCTACCACGAGCAGCTCGGCACGCCTGACGTGCTCCTCGAGGTTGCGGGTGAAACGGTGGCATACCGTCGTGGTGCAGCCGGCCAGCATCAGCTCCAGTGCCATCGGACGACCGACGATGTTGGAGGCGCCGACGACGGTGGCATCGAGGCCGCGCACTTTCAAGCCGCTGGCCTGCAGCAACGTCATGACACCCTTGGGTGTGCAGGGCCTGAGCATCGGCAGCCGCTGGGCGAGGCGGCCAAGGTTGTAGGGGTGGAAACCGTCGACATCCTTGTGGGGTAGGATTCGCTCGAGTATGGGGCGAGCATCGAGATGGTCGGGCAGTGGCAGCTGGACCAGAATACCGTCGACCCGAGGGTCGGCATTCAGGTCATCCACCATTCTCTCCAGCGCTGACTGGGAAGTCTCGGCCGGCAGGATGTGCAGGAAGGAGAGTATGCCGGCGCGCTCGCAGTCGCGGTGCTTGTTGTTGACGTATACCCGTGAAGCCGGGTCGTCGCCCACCAGTACGACGGCAAGGCCGGGGGTCCGCTTGCCGTCTGCATGGCGTGTCTCGACCTGGCGAGCTACCTGCTGGCGGACCTGAGCGGCAACGGCCTTGCCATCGATGAGTTGGGCGGTCATCGTTTCTTCCTCGTGCTTGGATGGTGGGCTGGCCGGCGTCAGCGATATCTCGGGAAAAGGCTGGCCGGTGCAGGAAGGGAGGTGATTTTCGCATGCCGGGGCCGCCAGGCAAAGCGTAAAAACGGCCTGGCCGGTGAGGTGGCTATTGACCCCGGAGGATTCTCGCGTAGAATACGCAGCGCTCGATGAGGCCCTGTGGCGGCATCGAGGCCGTGCGAAGACCGGCGGGGTGTAGCGCAGTCTGGTAGCGCGCCTGCTTTGGGAGCAGGATGTCGGGGGTTCGAATCCCTCCACCCCGACCACAACCTCTTGTTTGCGTGAAGGAAAATGCTCAAGCAGGGTTGCGGTCAGACGCCATGGAACGTAGAATGCGCCCATAGCTCAACCGGATAGAGCAACGGCCTTCTAAGCCGTAGGTTGCAGGTTCGAGTCCTGCTGGGCGTGCCATACGGCATGTTGTGGCAGCGGCTGGTCCTGATCGTATGGACAGGATTGTCTGAGCAGGATTGCCTGGGTAAGATTGTCCGGGTAGGTGAGGTGCCGGAGGTGCGGTGCCAGTGGTTCGAGTCATCGTTATGGTGGATGTAGCTCAGTGGTAGAGCCCCGGATTGTGGTTCCGGCTGTCGTGGGTTCGATCCCCATCATCCACCCCATCTCGATGCTCTTGATGTTCAAGTGGTGCTTGCAGTGGTGGATGTAGCTCAGTGGTAGAGCCCCGGATTGTGGTTCCGGCTGTCGTGGGTTCGATCCCCATCATCCACCCCATTGCAAGTTGGTCTGGTCTTTCGGCTCTCCTTGTTGTTCCTGTTTTCTCCCCATCTCCGTTTTGCCTGCGCTCGCGCTGGTGTTGTCTTGCGCTTGTCGGTGTCGTCTCCGGGCTGCATGCTATTATTCATGTTTTAGCCGAACAACGTCTGTGTCGATTGCCCTTGGCCCCTTGTAATCTTGCCCGCTGCCCCAATCCTATGGGCATGGCGCTTGCCAGCGCAGGCCGGGATTCTTAGAATCCCCTTTTTGACCTTCCACGCTTTCAACTGAACGCCCCCAGTCGGTAGAGGACTATTCATGCAAGTTTCCGTCGAAACGCCTTCCCAGATCGAGCGCCGTGTCACGTTTCAGGTGCCAGCGGCCGAGGTCGACGAAGCCGTCGAGGCTCGCCTCAAGGACACTGCGAAGAACGTGCGCCTGAACGGCTTCCGCAAGGGGCGTGTGCCCATGTCGGTGGTGCGTCAGCGTTACGGTCGTGACGTGCGCGATGAAGTGGTGGGCGAAGTGATGCGCGAGCGCTACGTCAAGGCCATCTCAGAAGAGAACCTCAATCCCGCCGGTTTCCCCAGCATCGAGCCGAAGGTGAACGAGGCAGGAAAGGATCTGGAGTTCGTGGCCAATCTGGAGGTCTATCCCGAGATAGAGCTGGCCTCCATCGATGGCACCGAGGTCGAGCGTCCTGTGGTTGATGTGACGGAAGCCGATCTCGAGGAGATGATCGAGACGCTGCGCAAGCAGAACGCCTCCTGGGAAGAGGTCGATCGCGCCGCCGCAGATGGCGACCAGGTCAAGATCGATTTCCAGGGCTTCCTGGGTGACGAGCCCTTTGAGGGCGGTAGCGCCGAAGGCCACGACCTGGTGCTGGGTTCCGGTAACTTCATCCCCGGCTTCGAAGCGCAGCTGGAGGGTGCCAAGGCCGGTGACGAGAAGGAGATCACGGTCACCTTCCCTGAGGACTACCAGGCCGAGCACCTGGCCGGTCAGGAGGCTACCTTCAAGGTCAAGGTCCACGCGGTCAAGGGCCAGGCCCTGCCGGAGATCGACGAGGAATTCATCAAGCGCTTCGGCGTGGAAGATGGCGATGTCGAAAAGTTTCGTGCCGAGGTCAAGAAGAACATGGCCCGCGAAGCGAAGCAGGCTGTCGACAATCGCGTCAAGCAGCAGGTGCTCGAGTCACTCAAGAAGGCGAATGACGTGCCGGTGCCCCAGGCGCTGGTACAGCAGGAGACCGATGCGCTCAAGCGTCAGGCGGCCCAGCAGTTCGGCCTGGGTGAGGATTTCGATGTCTCCCAGCTGCCCAACGAGCTCTTTGCCGAGCAGGCCAAGGGGCGCGTTCAGGTCGGTTTGCTGCTGGCCGAAGTGATCAAGTCCAGTGAGCTTGATGCCACCGATGACGAGATTCGCGCCAAGGTCGAGGAACTGGCCGAGCAGTACCAGGATCCGCAGCAGGTCGTCGACTATTACATGAGCAACGACCAGCTGAAGACACAGGTCAAGTCAGCCATTCTCGAAGAGAAGGCCGTCGACAAGCTGCTGGAGCAGGCGACCGTCAAGGACGTCGAAATGAGCTATCAGCAGGCCCTGGCCGCTGCCCAGCAGCAAGCCGAGCAAGATGACGAAGCCGCCAGCGAGGCTGAGGCCGACGCGGACGCGGGGCAGGAAGCCAAGAGCTGACAGCCTCGCCGGCCCCTTCCGGGACCGCCGAGGCTGGCAGGTGCCGGAAGGGGGTATTACGCTTCCATTCATCGGATGCAAGGACATCACACTGATGAGCAACGAGTTCGAGATTCAAAACGCCGGCGGCCTGGTACCGATGGTGGTGGAGCAGAGCGCACGCGGAGAGCGGGCCTATGACATCTACTCTCGCCTGCTGAAGGAGCGTGTGATCTTCCTGGTGGGGCCGGTTGAAGATTACATGGCCAACCTGGTGGTGGCACAGATGCTTTTCCTGGAGTCCGAGAATCCGGACAAGGACATTCATCTCTACATCAATTCTCCGGGTGGGGCCGTGACCGCCGGCATGGCGATCTACGACACCATGCAGTTCATCAAGCCGGATGTGTCCACGGTCTGTATCGGTCAGGCGGCCAGCATGGGCGCTCTGCTGCTGGCTGCCGGTGCGGCTGGCAAGCGCTACTGTCTGGGCAATTCACGGGTGATGATCCACCAGCCGTTGGGTGGCTACCAGGGGCAGGCTTCCGATATCGAGATCCATACCCGTGAGATACTGGGCATCCGGGACAAGCTCAACCGGATCCTTGCGCACCACACTGGCCAGGATTTCGAGACGATTGCCCGGGACACGGATCGCGACAACTTCATGGATGGCAATCAGGCAGCGGAATATGGTCTGATCGATGCTGTGCTGGATAAGCGGCCCGCATCCTGATAGCGTGATTCGATACACGCCCATAACACGTGAAAACCGGCGGCTTGAGGCCGCCGAAGTGATAGAGGTACGCGAATGGCCGACGGCAAAGGCAAGGACGAGGGGGGCAAGCTGCTGTACTGCTCGTTCTGTGGCAAGAACCAGAATGAAGTGCGCAAGCTGATTGCAGGCCCGTCCGTGTATATCTGCGACGAGTGTGTCGATCTCTGTAACGACATCATTCGTGAGGAAGTTCTCGATGCCGACGCCGAGAGCGATGAGGAGCGCCTGCCCGTTCCCCGCGATATCCGTCGCACCCTGGACGATTACGTCATCGGACAGGATCGCGCCAAGACGGTGCTGTCCGTAGCCGTCTACAACCACTACAAGCGGCTTCGCGCCGGTGTCAAGGGCGATGACGTGGAGTTGGGCAAGTCCAACATCCTGCTTATCGGTCCTACCGGTAGCGGCAAGACCCTGCTCGCGGAAACCATGGCGCGGCTGCTCAATGTGCCGTTCACCATTGCCGACGCCACCACGCTTACCGAAGCGGGCTACGTCGGCGAGGACGTCGAGAACATCATCCAGAAACTGCTTCAGAAGTGCGACTACGATGTGGAGAAGGCCCAGCGCGGCATCGTCTACATCGACGAGATCGACAAGATCTCGCGCAAGTCGGACAACCCCTCCATTACTCGGGATGTCTCGGGGGAGGGCGTGCAGCAGGCCCTGCTCAAGCTGATCGAGGGGACTACGGCCTCCGTGCCACCCCAGGGTGGCCGCAAGCATCCTCAGCAGGAGTTCCTGCAGGTCGATACCGGCAATATTCTGTTCATCGTCGGCGGCGCCTTTGCCGGCCTGGACAAGGTGATCCGAGATCGCGCTGAAAAGGGCGGCATCGGTTTCAATGCCACGGTGAAGAGCAAGGACGAGGCCAAGGGTGTCGGCGCTCTGCTCGCCGACGTCGAGCCGGAGGATCTGGTCAAGTTCGGCCTTATCCCGGAGTTTGTCGGACGCCTGCCGGTCATTGCCACCTTGACCGAGCTCAGTGAGGATGCGTTGATCCAGATCCTTACCGAGCCGAAGAACTCTCTGGTCAAGCAGTATGCGCGACTGTTCGACATGGAAGGCGTGGAGCTTGAGTTCCGGGAGGATGCCCTGCGTGCCGTGGCGATCAAGGCCATGACCCGCAAGACCGGCGCCCGTGGACTGCGCTCCATCCTCGAGTCGGTACTGCTGGACACCATGTATGAGATTCCTTCTATGGAGGGGGTGACCAAGGTGGTGATAGACGCCTCGGTCATTGCTGGCGAGAGCGAGCCGCTGCTGATCTATTCGCAGCAGGAGCAGCGAGTCGACGGCACCGACGGCTAACGGAAGCGGCGAGCTATCCTGAGCGATGCTCAAGCCAGTGGAAGGGGTCGCCTGAGCGACCCCTTTGCCTGTCTGTTCACGTCTCTCTCCCTTGCAATGGGGGCCTCTTGCCCCCACACCCTTCCTTATCCACCCGATTCGTTTGAGGAACGTCTGCGATGCAGCAGAACGCTGATCAGACCCTGAGTCTGCCCCTCCTTCCACTGCGCGATGTTGTTGTCTATCCGCAGATGGTCATTCCGCTGTTCGTTGGCAGGGAGAAATCCATCCAGGCGCTGGATGCGGCCATGGCGGCTGACAAGCGTGTTCTGCTTGTGGCCCAGCGTGAGGCCGGCCAGGACGACCCTGGCACCGAGGATCTCTTCGATATCGGCACGGTCGCCGAGATCATGCAGTTGCTCAAGCTGCCCGACGGCACCGTCAAGGTGCTGATCGAAGGGACTTCCCGTGCCGACCTCCGGGAGGTACATCATACGGATCAGGGCTACAGCCTGGCCGACGCGGTCCTGCGTGACAGCGAGCCGTTGTCTGAGCGAGAGCAGGAAGCGCTGGTCCGGGTGCTGCTCAATCAGTTCGAGCAATACGTCAAGCTCTCCAAGAAGGTGCCCAACGAGGTACTCAACTCCCTCTCCGGGATCGAGGATCCAAGTCGCCTCGTCGATACCATCTGCGCCCACCTGTCGCTGAAGATCGGTGACAAGCAGCAGCTGCTGGAAATGGACCGGGTCCGTGACCGCATCGAGCACCTGATGGCGCTGATTGAATCGGAAATCGACCTGTTGCAGGTCGAGAAGCGGATTCGCTCCCGGGTCAAGGACCAGATGGAGAAATCCCAGCGTGAGTACTATCTCAACGAGCAGATGAAGGCCATCCAGAAGGAGATGGGCGAGCTCGAGAACGTGCCCAATGAAGCCGAGAAGTACGAAGCGGCCATCGAAGAGTCGGGCATGCCCAAGGACGCCCGCGAAAAGGCGCTGCAGGAGCTGGGCAAGCTCAAGATGATGTCGCCCAACTCGGCGGAGGCCACGGTGGTGCGCTCCTACCTCGATTGGCTGGTCGCCGTGCCCTGGAAGAAGCGCACCCGGGTCAAGCATGACCTGGTCCATGCCCACAAGGTGCTCGACGAGGACCACTATGGCCTGGACGAGGTAAAGGAGCGCATCCTCGAGTACCTTGCCGTTCAAAAGCGGGTCAAGAAGCTCAAGGGGCCGGTGCTGTGCCTGGTTGGCCCGCCCGGGGTAGGCAAGACCTCGCTGGGCCAGTCGATCGCCCGTGCCACCAACCGCAAGTACGTGCGGCTGGCGCTGGGCGGGGTGCGCGACGAGTCCGAGATCCGTGGCCACCGACGCACCTACATCGGCTCGCTGCCGGGCAAGATGGTCCAGCGCATGAGCAAGGCCGGGGTCAGGAACCCGCTGTTCCTGCTCGACGAAGTCGACAAGATCGGCATGGATCACCGGGGCGACCCGGCTTCCGCCCTGCTCGAGGTGCTCGATCCGGAGCAGAACGACAAGTTCAACGATCACTACCTCGAGCTGGATTACGACCTGTCCGACGTGATGTTCATCTGTACCGCCAACTCCATGAATATCCCCGGACCGCTGCTGGACCGCATGGAGATCATTCGTCTTCCCGGCTACACCGAGGACGAGAAGCTCGCCATCGCACGTCGGTACCTCGTTGCCAAGCAGCTCAAGGCCAACGGTTTCAAGGATGATGAGCTCAGTATTGGCGACGATGCGTTGCTCGAGCTGATTCGCTACTACTCCCGCGAGGCCGGCGTACGCGAGCTGGAAAGACAGATTGCCAAGGTTTGCCGTAAGGTGCTGCGTGAGCGTCTGGAGCAGCAGGGACAGGGCGCCCAGGCGCCGGTGACGCTGGGTGCCGGGGATATCGAGCAGTATGCTGGTGTACGCCGGTACAGCTATGGCCTGGCCGACAAGCAGGACCAGGTGGGGCGTGTGACAGGGCTGGCCTGGACGTCGGTCGGTGGAGAGCTGCTGAATATCGAGTCGGTGGTGACTCCTGGCAAGGGCCGCATCAACAAGACAGGTTCGCTGGGTGATGTCATGAAGGAGTCGGTGAGTGCCGCTCATACCGTGGTGCGTGCCCGGGCCGAGGCGCTTGGTATCGATCCTGAGCGCTTCGAGAAGGAAGACCTTCATATTCACGTTCCCGAGGGAGCGACGCCCAAGGACGGCCCCAGTGCAGGCATTGCCATGGTGACGGCGATGGTGTCCGCCTATACGGTGCGCCCTGTCCGCTGTGACCTTGCCATGACGGGGGAGGTCAATCTGCGGGGTGAGGTGATGCCAATCGGCGGCTTGAAGGAGAAATTGCTGGCTGCGCGGCGCGGTGGTATAAAGACCGTGCTCATTCCGGAAGAGAACCGACGGGATCTCAAAGAGGTGCCGGATAACATCAAGGATGCTTTGGATATCCGGCCCGTTCGCTGGATCGATGAGGTGCTGGAGGCGGCTCTGGCTGAAAGGCCTGACCCTAAAGGCGATGATTCCCGAGCAGATGATTCTGCATCATCAACCTCAATGATCAGCACGCATTAACGTTTTTTTTTCGTCATTCCGGGGGAAAAACCCCGGTGTGACGCGGTTTGGCGCCGCAAGTTGCTTGACACGTCTTTTACTGCATTGCTATAAACTGCTGCCATGCTGTGATCGTGTTGCCAGGCGAAAGGTGCGCCGATTAGAGCCATTTTCTGAAACAGTCAAGGGGTGAAGTGTGAACAAATCCGAGCTGATCGAAGCCATCGCCGCGTCTGCCGATATTCCCAAGGCCGCCGCAACCCGTGCATTGGATGCCATGGTCGACACCGTTACCGATAGCCTCAAGAGCGGCGAGACCGTTTCTTTGGTGGGCTTTGGTACTTTCTCCGTCAAGGAGCGCGCCGCGCGTACCGGGCGCAACCCGCAGACTGGCGAGCCGATCCAGATCAGCGCAGCCAAGGTGCCGACCTTCAAGGCCGGCAAGGCGCTCAAGGACTCCGTCAACTGAGTCTACGGATAATTTGCGCCGCAGATCGTCGGCTCAGGCAGGCCATCATCGGCAGCAAAACAGGCGCATCGCCATCGCGATGCGCCTTCTTTATGGGCTGACCCTTTGTGCCGGACGGGGCCATGGTGGGAATGCCCCTGTCACCGTATAATACGGCCCGTCAGCCAGCCAACAATCATCAGCCGAGGCCTCCATGCTGCAAAGTATACGTGACCGCTCCAGAAGTTGGGGTGCGAAGATCATCATCGGAGCCGTGGTCGTGACCATGGCCCTGTTCGGGGTCGAGTCCCTGGTTGGGCTAATAGGCGGAAGCGGCGACGAAGTAGCCAAGGTCAATGGTCAGTCGATTACCCGTCAGGAACTGGAGACGGAGGTTCAGCGGGCCATTCGTTCGGGCCAGGTGCCCCCCGAGCAGGAGAGGGCGTTGCGCGGGCAGGTCCTCGATGAGCTGATCGGCGAGCGACTGCTGACGGCTTTCGCCGAAGATGGCGGCCTTCACCTCTCCGACGAGCAGCTCGATCAGGTTATCGTCACGCTGCCGGAATTCCAGAACCAGAATGGTCGCTTCGATGCCGACCTGTTCCGCAACCGCCTGGCCAGCGCCGGTTTCACGCCGTCGTCGTTTCGCGCCGCGCTGCGGGTGGACCTCAAGCGGCAGCAGGTTCAGCAAGGCCTCATCACGAGTGACTTCTCCCTGGAAAGTGAGCGGCAGGCCCTGGCGGCACTGCAGCGTCAAACTCGCACCTTTCGCTACCATACGCTGAGTGCCGGCGACCTGGCCGAGCCTGTGGAAGTCACCGAGCAGGATCTTGTTGCCTACTACGAAGAGAATGCCGATCGTTATCGCCGCCCTGAACAGGTTCGGCTCGAGTATCTGGTGCTTGATCGCCAGGAGATGGCGGAGGCCGTGGAAGTTGATGAAGAGGAGATTCGCCGTGCCTGGGAGGCTCGCGGTCAGGACGTCGATCGGCGCGTCTCTCATATCATGGTTGCCTTCAATGGGGAGCGCGACCGTGAGGAGGCCGCTTCGCGGCTGGAGGGCATTCGTGCCGAGCTTGCCGACGGTGAGGATTTTGCCGAACTGGCCCTCCGCTATTCGGATGACCCCACCACGGCCGAGCAGGGGGGAGACCTGGGCACCATCAGCCGTGGCTTCTTCGGCGATGCATTCGATGAAGCTGCCTTTGCTCTCGGGCCCGGTCAGGTGTCCGATATCGTCGAAACCGATAGCGGCCTGCATCTATTGAAGGTGACAGGCCTGGACCAGGCTCCGCTGGAAGAGATGCGTGAAGAGCTCGAACGCGAGCTGGCTCTGGCCCAGGTTAGCGATACATTCAACCACCGGGTTCAGACCCTGATCGACGAAAGCTTTGCTGCAGACGATCTTGCCAGCGTGGCCGAACAGCTGGAGCTGGACCTGCAGCAAAGCGACTGGGTCGCCCGTGACGCTGGTGAGGGTGTGCTCTCCGAGCCCGGCGTGATGCAGGAGGCCTTCAGTGAAGATGTCCTGGTGGAGGGTTTCAACAGCGATGTCATCGAGCTGGACGAGGACCGCAGACTGGTGTTGCGGGTCGCCGAGCACCGCGATGCCACCGTGCTTCCCCTCGATGAGGTCCGCGATCGCGTGACGGCGACCGTGGAGCGACGCAAGCAGCGTGAGGCGCTGCTCGAGGTGGCGCGCGCCCAGGTGGAGCTGCTGCGGGAAGGCGAGGCGCTGGATATCGAATGGCGCCGCGTCGAGCGCGCCGCGCGTCAGCAGGATAACGTCCCGCGCTCCGTGCTGCAGGCGGCATTCCGTCTTCCTCACCCCGAGGGGGAGGAGACCGTCTATGGCCAGGCCTCGGACGAGGATCGGGTGGTGCTCATCGCCCTGGACAGCGTCGAGCAGGGCGAAGTGGATACCGAGGTGGAGAACTTCGTGGCCCGGATGGCGGAGCAGCTGCGTGCACAGGCGGCTATCCAGGGGCTCCAGTCTCATCTGCGGGAGACGGCGGATATCGATCGCCGCTGAAGAAGTTGGAGGAACCGACAAGCAGGAGGCACCGCGTGCCTCCTGCTTTTTTCTTGTGCGCCAGGCATGGCGCGCAGCGCCTGACTGGCGCTGTT